>CALGII010000033.1 GCA_937915485.1 uncultured Ignavibacteriota bacterium
TAAAGTGGGGCGCGAATAACGGATACCGAACATTTGACTTTGGAGGAGCGGGGAGTCCCGGAAAAGAATACGGGGTTCGTGACTTCAAGAAGAAGTTCGGCGGAATTGAAATAAACACCGGGCGATTTGAACTGGCTCATAAGCCGTCAGTAATGAAAATTTCGAAAAAGGGATTCAGGTTATGGCAGATAATACGGAGAAGAAAATGAAAATTGCGATAGACATAGGGCATCCTGCTCACGTGAATTTCTTCAAGGTAGCGGCGAGGCGTCTTCTGAACGACGGTCATAACGTAACGATAATCTATTTAGACAGAGGACAGCTGCCACTAATCGTGAAAGAGGAATTCCGGGATTTCAAATTAGTCAGGATAGGACTTCACAGAGGATCGAAATTATCCGTAATATTCGATGCGAACCTGAGAAGATTTTTCCAGTTGTTTAAATATCTAAACAAAAACAGGTACGACATCGGTTTAGGCGTAGGAAGTTTCAATTTCGGCGGGGTATTGAAACTATTTTCACTGCCTAATCTTCAGTTTGACGACGACCCTGAGCGAGGATTAAATACGATACTCGAGAAATTAACCGCTACGCAGTTGTTTTTTCCCCCGATAATCGAGAATTACGGGAACATAAGGAACTTCAAAGCATTAAAGGAATGGGCGTACCTGTCGCCGAAGTATTTCACGCCTAATCCTTCGGTTCTTGACGAATACAGGCTCAAGGTAAAGGATTACGTATTTATAAGAGAAATAAGCACCGGATCACTGAACTATTCAAAGCAGAAGACGAATATAATCGCAACGTTCGCAAGGGATTATGACAAGGGTGAAAACGATATATAATCGCTTGAGAACAAAAAGAAGGCAGGATATTATCCGGACAAATGGCAGATACTCGAAGAGCCGATAAAGGACATACACAGCATAATCTATTACAGTAAATTGGTAATATCATCGGGAGACAGCATGGCAAGGGAAGGCGCAATGCTCGGTGTTCCGAGCATTTACTGCGGTTTCAGGAATATGAAGGCAAATATGATACTCGTGAACAAGAATATATTGTTTCACGTAAAGCCCGGGGACGTAGTGGAGAGAGTGTTGCAGTTGAAGAAAATGAATTATCTTGAGGTTAATCAGAAAAAATTCAGAGAAGACCTCAAGTCAGAATGGTCGGATGTGTCGGAACTAATCTATGACGCAGTAATTAAGTACATAAACAATGGAAAAGCGGACTAAGCATTTC
>CALGII010000034.1 GCA_937915485.1 uncultured Ignavibacteriota bacterium
GTTCGATTGCCGAAGTCAGTCCCGACGGTCCGCCTCCGATTACGAGGACGTCGCATTACAGGTTTAAAGGCTTGAAATTATCCGGCTCCCTGTCGTCAGGCGGCAGTTCGGGAAGATGAACTAAAGTTCTTAATTCCATTCCTTCCTTCAGAGGAGTTATGCACGACTTTAGCGGCTTTCCGTCGATAATCAAAGTGCAATGCGAGCATTGCCCGTTCGCGCAGAAAATTCCCTGAGGAGCGTCTTCAACCTGATGCACGGAGAATTCCCTGACTCCGTTCGCGATGAGCGCCGATGATACAGGCTCGTTCTCGTATCCGCTTTGCGTCTCTCCGTTGAATTTGAAATTAACTTTTTTTCTGTTTTGGGTGGTGTTTAATACCGGGTGCTTGTCAATTCTATTCATTATGAGGTTATTAATCTGTTACATTGCAAAAATCGTAATTTTATTGAAGGCATTCAAGGATAATAAATGCGAATTCCGGTATTTTCAAATTTAAATTCGATATGAATTATTTGAATTGTTTTTTAAAGGCATTTCTGATAATATTGAACGTTCGAAAAATTTAAGAAAGGTATAAAAATGAACAAATTACGCGCATTGGTGCTTTCTGTTCTATTTGCTTTTACATTTAGTGGTGTGTTTGGTTATACGTTTGTGAACGAAAGTTCAAACTCGCCGGCTGAACAGACTTCTAAGCAGCAGAAAAAGAAAAGCAAGAAGACGAAAAACACCAAGAAGAAAAAATCTTCCGGTAAGAAGAACACGAAGAAAAAAACCGGCAAGACTACAAGCAAAAAAACAAGCAAGAAGACAAAGAAGACCGGAAAGAAGACGAAGAAATCCGGAAAAACTTCAAAGAAAAAAGGGAACAGGAAGTACAGCAAGAAAAACAGAAGAACTTCCAGGAGAAACAGAGTTGTAAATACCACGCCGAAGAATTACACCCCGAGCACTAACAACGGCACATATACTCCGCCCAAGAAATATGAACCCGAAACCAAGGAAACCGAGAAGAAGGGCAGAGAGTACATCAGGGAAGATAAACAAGAGAACAAACAGGAAGGTAATTTTAAAAAAGAACCGAAGAAAGAAGAAACAAAAACTGAGAATCAGTAAGACTTAACCGTTCTTAATTATACTAAACCTGCATTAACAAATGCAGGTTTTTTTATTCCCGTACCGGTGTCAATAATTAAATTATTAAGGTGAATTACGCGTTCATTTAATAACTTACTTTATACTGCAAATATTAAACCCGTAAAAACAGAGTTTTAAATTCATGGATTACAAAAAAATTGTATTGCTTTTTTCGGAAAAATTAATTAAATAATAAAAACATTTAAAAATTATCGGAGGATAGAGTAATGAAAAAAATTACAGTACTGCTTATAGTTTTAATGCTCGGACTCAGTTTTGGAAATTCTTATGCTCAGAAATTCAAACTGAATGTAATCGGCGGCTACTCTCTTCCGCTGCCCGATTTAAAGGGAACTTTCCCTGATGATGCAAATGCTGATAAAGACCCGATGCCGTATATGATGAAGAACGGATTTAACGTTGGCGGTATCGGAAAATATTATTTCGACAAGAAGAATTCAGTCGGCATGACCTTAACACTCGTGTATAATGCCTTCAGCAACAGTGTTGAAAATGCCGTCATGAACGGTTCAGTAAATTATGACAAAGCGGATTTCGCGATGAACATGTTCCAGGTCGGATTAGGTTTCGAGTACAGAGTCCCTGTTAAAGGCGCTGTATTACCGTTCTTTAACGCGGATCTGACCGGCAATTTCCTATCAGGAAATGTGAAGTTAACACCCACCTCCACAAAGGTAGAAACTGAATACAAGATGAAATCGGCTTCAAGGTTCGGTTTCAATGTCGGAGCGGGTGTTGAATTTATCGCATCATCCAAAATATCGTTCGTTGTCGGCGGGAAATATCAATTCTTCAACCTGATTGGTAAGGACTATATTGTAGATGATACTAACACGCCAACAGAATGGAATCTTAACGACAAGGAGTATACAGATGCTTTAAATGTTACACACAGTGCAAGGAACCTGATGGCATTACAGATATACGGTGGAATCAACTTCAATCTGGACCAGATATTCAAATAGTAAAAAAGTAAGTTTCTTATAAGGGCTGCCCTGAAAAGGGCGGCCTTTTTTTATTCAGTGACTTGAAAAAATTGTTGCATTGACTTACTTTAATCCTTTAATTAACCAAATACACAAAAATGAAAAAGGCATTATTGGCAATCACAGTATTATTCTTCCTTTCTGTAATGACTGCATATTCACAACCCGTCGATAAATACGCCAGAAAAGGCCAGTGGGAGATAGGAGGCACGATAGGGTTTACAAACACGACACCGGTTTCAAATGGTCATACAGGGGAATCATATTCGGTTTTCAATTTTTCCCCTACGGTTTCATATTTTGTAGAAGACGGTTTCGAAATAGGCGGTATGTTTGATATAAAATACTATGATGTCGAGAATACTAGAACGACGATGTACACGCTGTATGCTGTTCCCTCGTATAATTTTAAGACAAAGAGCATGTTTTATCCTTATGTTCAGGGACAAATCGGTTTCAACGGTTATTCAAACGGTTCATCACGCAGCGGTATTGCCTGGGCGCTTGAAGGCGGGGTTAAGGCAAATTTCGTAACCAACGGATTGCTGAAATTCGGAATAAATTACAATCAGATTACTCTGAATTCCAGCGGCAGTACGGAAAGAAACGGTATTAATGTAATCAGCGCCGTACTCGGTGCCGGACTTTTCTTTTAGAATTATATAATATTTATTAATTGAGACCGGTCATAGAACCGGTCTTTTTTTATGGGTCACCGAATGCTCAAATAATGAAAGAAATTTATGTTTATTGTAGTTAAGTAATTGTTTATATTTATTTTTTGCATTTTTTATGAGAATAAGTTTAAACTGGATAAAATCGTTAATTCCCGGATTTAAAGTGGAATCTTATGACGTTCTTTTTAAGGACATGGTCGGAATAGGACTTGACATAGAATCAATCGAAAACGAGAGGGAAAAATTCAATAATTTCGTTGTCGGCGAAGTGCTCGAAACGGCGAAGCATCCGAATGCGGATAAACTCACAGTCTGCAAAGTCAGTACCGGTGATAAAACGCTCAGTATAGTATGCGGCGCTTCGAATGTTGCGGCGGGGCAGAAGGTATGTGTTGCAAAAATCGGCGCGGTGATACCGCGCGGCGGATTTGAAATCAAAAAAAGCAAGATACGCGGCGAGATTTCGGAAGGAATGATTTGCGCGGAGGATGAACTCGGCTTATCCGACGATCATTCGGGCATAATGGTGCTTAAACAGGATGCCGTTCCGGGACAGGAGTTTTCGGAATACGCGGGCGCGGATGATTATTTCATCGAAATTGGCGTGACTCCAAACAGAGGGGATTTATTCTCACAGACAGGAATGGCAAGGGAAATAGCGGGAATTTACGGACTCAAGGTCAGGAAACCCGAAACGCCGATTACCGAATCTAAAGAGAAGTCGGAAGATTTCATTGATATATCAATCGAGAACAAAGAACTGTGCAGAAGGTTTACGGGTAGAGTAGTAAAGAACGTGGTCATAAAAGAATCGCCCGAATGGCTGAAGAAAGCATTGACGGCAGTGGGTTTGCGCCCGATTAACAACATAGTTGACATAACAAATTTTGTAATGATGGAAACGGGACAGCCTCTGCACGCGTTTGACTACGATAAAGTGCGCGGAAAAAAAATAATCGTAAGAACCGCTAAAGAAGGCGATAAGTTCACGACTCTTGATTCGAAGGAAAGAATTCTGAACGACAGGTCCCTTATGGTATGCGACGGAGACGGACCATCAGGAATCGCCGGTATTATGGGAGGAGAATTCTCCGAAATATCTTCGGATACGAAGAACGTTTTAATCGAGGTCGCGTATTTTGACCCTGTCTGCATAAGAAAAAATTCAAAGAAACTCGGACTTCAGACTGATGCATCACAGAGGTTCGAAAGAGGCGTCGATATCGAAAACATACCGTATGTATCTGACAGGGCTGCTTCATTAATACAGCAGATTGCCGGAGGAGAAGTACTTAAGGGTATAGTCGATATTTATCCCGGCAGGTTCGATAAACTTATCGTAAGCGTCCGTCCGCGCAGGGCGGAAAGCATAATCGGAATAACGCTTACGGGCGATTACATAAAAAAACTTCTCGGCAGAATCGAAATAAATTTTGTAAAAGAGGAAGATGACAGGCTTTATTTCGAGATACCCGAGTACAGGCGGGAGG
>CALGII010000035.1 GCA_937915485.1 uncultured Ignavibacteriota bacterium
CGAATACGAAAGTCAGCACGAAGACCGAAAACAAGATAAAGAAGGAAACATACACCGCTCCGAAGACTGAAACAAAGGTCAAGCAGACGTACACGCCGCCGAAGACCGAGAACAAGATAAAAAAAGAAGCATATACGCCGCCGAAGACCGAAACGAAGGTCAAACAGACGTACACGCCGCCGAAGACCGAGAACAGACAAAAAACGGAAACATACACTGCTCCGAAGACTGAGAACAGGAACACGACCAAAGTTCAGAACACACAACCGAAGAAGGAAAGCAGCAATAGCAATACGACAGTGAGAAAGAAGTAAATCGTCACATTTCGGCAAGAGACAGGCGCTTCAAAGCGCCTGTTTTATTTTCTGCAGGTTCGTGATTTGAAGAAACTCCAAATCATTTCAGGGGCATTAAAATCTTCACAGGTATTTCCTACCAGAGTTTTTGGCAGATTCTTAATTCCACCCGGTATTGTATGTCCGCCGTTTACAACCTTAATAAGGACAACCTCTGTATTGTTTTCGCCGCCTGTAAAAGTATATCTTTCAGCGAAGCATTCGTCATCAATATTCTTATCCTGAATCTCCGCATGTACAGGGACTGCCGAACATTTATTTTCCCGAACGAAAATATTGACCGATTCGTCTGTCGAAAGCGCATAACCCCTGTTTTTAAGTATGCCGAATCCTACCTTTCCGCCCTCATACCTAACGAGCGGGTCGTCAGTACCATTAATAAGCATCACGGACAAGGGTTTTGAGAATTCATAAAAAGGACTTATTCTTTCGGGTATGTTAGCGCAAATCGGTGCAACCCCGAGAATCCTGTAATTTAGTTTAAAGGCAAGATAAATCGACATGAAGCCACCGTTTGACATTCCCGTCACGAATATTCTCGCAGTATCAATTTTAAATTCGCCCGAAATAGTATCGATAAGCGCGCTGATAAATCCGACATCATCATATTTCGTATCATCTTTTTTTTCTCTGCCGTCATTCCAGTTTTTTTTGATTCCGTCCGGATATACAGCGATAAATTTTTCCCTGTCGGATATATCATTAAAGCCCGTGGATTTCATTATTTGTTTTCCCGTGCCGCCGTGACCGTGAAGCACTATCACAAGGGGCAGACCCGATTCGACTGTTTTTTCCGGAACGTGGATAACGAAACTGCGTTTGATTCCTTCAGAGTATATGCTTCTGTAATACGTCTGCGCAAAGGACGCCGAACAAAACGCCATTAATAGAAAAAAGAAAATAAATTTAAGGCGCATATTCAATAAACCTTTTTGAATATAATTTGTTGTATAAATGTTCCGTAAAATATACATATCGCAAGAATTAATTTATATATATTGTGTGTAAAAGCGGAACAAAGGCATAAAACATAATATGAGCAAAAAAATAAGAGACAAAGCGAAGGATCTGGGAATAGACAGGACCAAAAAGCACATCTTCATTTGCGCAGGCGCCGATGAGGGAAAGTGCGTGAACAAGGAAGACGGACAAAAATCCTGGAAATACCTGAAGAAAAGGCTTGCGGAACTTGACCTTGCAGGCAAGGGCGGAATACAAAGAACAAAAGCGGATTGTTTCAGGATTTGCGCGAAAGGTCCGCTGGCAGTTGTTTATCCGGAAGGAGTGTGGTACCATTCCTGCTCGCCCAAGGTTCTTGAGAAAATCATAACCGAACATCTTCAGGGGGACAAACCGGTTGAAGAATTCACTATATAGATTCAATATTGAGATCAGTCCTTAATTATTCAATTTAGACTAAAAGTTCTGATTTGATTTTACTATACATATATACTATCTTGCATACGGCAGTTTAGTGAAAGTAAAAAATATATTAATCAGGGAATCGGGGCATCAAGATTTTGAGCCCTGATAAGATTCATTTCATAAAATTAATTTTTTGAGGTTTTCTATCAGTAAAGTGTTGAATGACACTCTATCTGCCATACACAGAAATAACTTAAACGATTTCAACTACGAATAAAATAAAATTTTAATGGCAGTTAAATTATCAAACTTTATTATTGCTGCGTCTATACTGTTATTGTTCGCATCTGTTTCTAGCGCGCAGACAATTCAATATTTGTCCCCACGGCCTGATTCCAGGTACAACGCGGAAAAATCCACCATCATAGTCGGTTTTGATAAGACTCTTGAGCAGGGTTTTATCAAAGCGGCAAGGATTAATGTTTCGGGTTCAAAAAGCGGAATGCATACCGGAACGATAATTCCCGTAGAAGGGAACACCAAATTAATATTCAAGCCGGACGTAAGATTCGCGGCCGGAGAGACCGTAACCATTACGGGGCTTGACGGTAAACTCAATTATGAATTCCGTGTATCTTCATCGACGATAAAGACCAATGTCGAAGAGAATATCAAAAAGGAATTAAGAACAGACAATGTTTATCTCGGACCGAAGAATCCTGACGAAATACCGTCCTTTGTAATTGTTCAGGACGGTCCGACATCAAGCGGGTATCTGTTTTTTTCCAACTTCTCTAATTCGTATGTTTCGTCTTATTTACTTGCAATAAACAATAACGGAACTCCATATTTCTCAAAGCTGCTTGCGGCGCGCGGTTACGACTTCAAGCGGCAGCCCAACAATACGTATACATATTTCGACGAAATGAAGCATTTTTACTTAGGGCTCGACGCGAATTTTCAGGTGGTTGACAGTTTTTACTGCAGTTATGAATACGCAACGGATTTTCACGAAGCCCGACTCGAAACCGACGGCAGCGCCTGGCTGATGGCTTATAACACGCAGATTATCGATATGAGCCAGATAGTTCCGGGCGGCAAACTGAACGCGCAGGTAACCGGGCTTATTATACAGAAAATCAATCCCAATAAAGAGGTCGTTTTCCAATGGAGCAGTTGGGACCACATACCGATTACCGACGCGACTCACGAAAACCTGCAGTCCACATCAATCGATTATGTTCACGGAAACGCGATTGAACCGATGGACGACAACAGCATATTGTTATCGAGCAGGCATCTTGACGAAATCACAAAAATAAGCACGAACACGGGAGAGATTATCTGGAGGTTAGGCGGAAAACAAAATCAATTCACGTTCATTAACGACACGATTAAATTCTCCCATCAGCATTCAATTAATTATCTCGGAGACAATCATTATCTTTTATTTGATAACGGGAATTATCATACACCTTCCTTTTCAAGAGCAGTCGAATACAAACTTGAAGAAACCTCAATGACTGCGACAAAAGTCTGGGAATACAGAAATAATCCCAACATTTACTCTTATGCGATGGGAAGCGTTCAGAGATTAGCGAACGGCAACACGTTGATAGGATGGGGTTCGGCATCCACGACGATTTCGGAAGTGAATTCACAGGGACAACTGCTTTATCAACTTTCACTGCCCGCGGGTCAGATGTCGTACAGGGCATTCAGATTTGAACCGATACTGGCGACAAACGAGGGCGGAAGCGAAACCGCTGTCGATTATACTTTATCACAGAATTATCCAAATCCTTTCAATCCGTCGACAACTATTAAATTCAGTCTTCAGGAAGCATCATTCGTGAATCTGAGCATTTACGACATAACGGGGAAAAAAGTAAGCGAATTAATCAATAGGCGGATGCAGGCGGGACAGTACGCCGAAACGTGGAACGCATCGAATTTCACGAGCGGGGTGTATTTCTATGTGCTTTCATCAGACAAGTTTAGCAGCACAAAAAAAATGATTTTATTGAAGTAACCTTTTTCAGCTTGATTCAAGAAAAAAGCACGGGCTTATAAACGCCGTGCTTTTTTTATTCAGCATTCAATCGTCAGTTGATTGATTTTTCTAATTTGCATAAATTCAATAAATGAGCGATTATGTTTGCGCGATAGGCGGCATTAATGCCGACGTAAAAGGCGTATCCGCAGGACACTCCGAAGATTCACATCCCGGAAAAGTTATAGTCACCCCCGGCGGTGTTGCCAGGAACTTATCGGAAAATCTGGCGCGTCTTGGAATGAATGTATATTTATTCGGCTGCGCAGGCGACGATATTTTAGGCAGGCTTGTTCTCGAAACGACAGGAAAAGCGGGTGTAAATACGGAAAGAATAATTGTAACTCGGGATAAAAGGACGGGAATTTATTTATCCGTGTCGGATGAAAACGGAAATTTAATACGCGCCCTGAACGACATGAAGGAGACGTCGGCTATGATAGACCGTGAATATATTGAGAAGAATCTGGAGTTTATCTTACGAAGCCGAATGATAATTCTTGATACGAACCTTGAGTCTGAAGTATTGACATATCTCACAAGCGCGGCGGAAAAGAAAAAGATACCCGTTTTCATTGATGCTGTTTCTTCGTCGAAAGCAAGAAAAGTGATGAGCGTAAAATCTGAAATCGAATATCTTTCGCTGAATGCTTCGGAATACAGATCTCTTTTCGGCCGTGATTTCGAAAGCGGCAAGAATCATCCGCACGAATCCGCGAACATAAAGAACATATTGGTCAGGAACGGAGCCAAAGGCGCGGCGCTGTTGACGGGGGATGATGAAATCTTTACGGATACGGCGGCAACGGAAGTAGTAGAGCCGAACGGGGCAGGAGACGCTTTCAATTCCGGTTTTATATACGGGATTCTGAAGGGAGGCGGAAAGAAAGATTCTTTGATTTACGGAAAGTGCGCGTCGAAATTCGTGCTTGAATCCGAGTGTTCGGCGGGAGGAAATCTCAACGCGGACAATCTGGAGAATTTATTCAACGAAACAAAAAGAAGAATCTGAATGAGTTTAAGCAGTTATCTAAAAATATCGGAAGAGGTAGAAGCAGCTTTAAGGGAAAGCAAGCCCGTCGTCGCGCTTGAATCAACCATTATATCTCACGGAATGCCTTTTCCTCAGAATCTTGAGACCGCCATGCTGCTTGAAAGCACGGTCAGGAAAAACGGCGCCGCGCCGGCAACTATTGCCGTTATAAACGGCTGTATTAAAATCGGGCTTGATAAAAAAGACCTTGAACTGCTTTCAAATTCAAAGAGCGTATTAAAAGCATCATCACGTGATTTGCCCTCTGTTGTTTCGCAGGGGCTCATCGCGGCAACGACAGTATCGGCGACAATGGCGTGCGCGAAACTTGCATCCATAAGGATATTCGCCACAGGCGGAATCGGCGGTGTTCACAGGAACGCGGCGACTACTTTCGATATTTCGGCTGACCTTACGGAATTATCAAGAACCGATGTTGCAGTCGTATCATCGGGAGTAAAATCCATACTCGACATAGGGCTTACGCTTGAGTATCTTGAGACCGTCGGTGTGTCCGTCATCGGTTACAGAACAGACGAGTTTCCCGCATTTTTTACGCGCGAATCCGGTTTTAAGGTCAACCACAGGCTTGATTCCGCGGAAGAGATAGCAAAGGAAATAAACATAAAAAGGGAATTGGGGTTGCGCGGCGGCATTCTGATTGCCAATCCGATACCTAAGGAATATTCAATAGACCCGAAGGAGATTAACGAAGCAATTGAGGCAGCGCTTGCCGAAGCGGAAAAGGAATCAATCACAGGAAAAGAAGTTACGCCGTTTCTACTTTCGAAAGTGAACCTGATTACTTCGGGTAAAAGTCTTGAATCGAACATAAAACTTGCCGTAAGCAATGCGGAACTCGCATCAAAAATAGCATGGCATTTATAAACATAAAAAATAAATATATTCTATGAAAAAAATCACTGTGTTGTTATTCGTCTTGACAGTTTTATTCATCGGAAATTCCTTCGCTCAGGAATTAACGACGCTTAAACTCATTCCCTCATCGGGAGTAAAGGACCAGGGAATGAGCGGCACCTGCTGGTGTTTTTCCGTAATATCGCTGCTCGAATCGGATATGATGAAGAGGGGCATCGAGAATCCTGACCTGTCTGAAATGTACATTGTAAGGAACATATATTTCGACAAGGCAAAGAATTACATATTAAGACAGGGGTTCACGAGGTTTTCAGAGGGAGCGTTCGGACACGACGTGTTTCCCGCGGCGGCAAAGTATGGTTTTGTGCCCGAGAGCGTTTACCCGAACTCGTCAAACGGGAGAATAAATCACGCCGGTTTTGACGCCAAACTCAAGGCTTTTCTGGACAGCGTAATAGCGAAAACGCCGATAGCGGCGGGATGGGAAGCGAACTACAACAAAATGCTTGACGATAAATTCGGCAAGGTGCCCGAGAAATTCACTTACGAAGGAAAGGAATACACTCCTCAGGAATTCTCGGCGGAAGTAGTGAAATTCAACGAAGACAATTACATCGGTCTCACTTCATTCACGCATCATCCGTTTTACAAGGCTTTCAACGTTGAGGTGCCCGACAATTATTCGGGCGGATTATTCTACAATTTTCCGATTGACGAATTAATAGAAGCAGCGGAGTGGGCGGTAATGAACGATTACACTGTCGGATGGGACGCAGACGTATCCAATTCTTATTTCAACCAGCGCGATGGCTGGGCGATGATGCCGCAGGAAAACACGGGGCAATTCACGGCAACAAATCCTGACGCGCCTGAAATAGAATACACGCAGCAGTCGAGACAGGAATTATTCGAGAACCTGACGACGCAGGACGACCATCTGATGCATTTAGTAGGTTTGAAACAGAGCCCTGGCGGAAAGAAATTTTTCTATGTGAAGAATTCCTGGGGACTGCTCGGACCGTTTAAAGGGTTTATTAACGTTTCCGAAACGTATTTCGGGGTTAATACAATAACTCTCGTAATGCCGCTTGACGGATTAAAACCGAAACTGAGAGCAAAGATAAACAGATAATCATTTATAAATTGGCATGAACAATACGGGGATTACATCCCCGTTTTTTATTTCAAAATAAATATTAATTGAAATATAAATAAATTATTTTTCGGTAATCTGAATCATAATGAAAAAGAAAATCATTGTCATAGCCTCGCTCGCCGTATTCCTGTTGTCAATAAATATGTTCTTCGGTTACAAGCCGAACGTATCAACGGAGAATCTACCAAAACTTGTAGTGGGCATAGTTATTGACCAGATGACTTACGATTTCATACCGCGGTATATGAACAAATACACGGATGACGGCTTTAAGAAAATGATAAGCGGCGGATTTTTTTGCACGAACGCAAACTACATACATTTTCCCACATACACGGCGGTCGGGCACACCTGCATTTATACGGGCACGGTGCCCGCAATCAACGGGATTTGTTCCAACGATTGGGTTGACAGTGGAAAGACTTTTTACAGATATTGCGCGGACGACAGCAATTACAGCACCGTAGGCAGCAAATCGAAGGAGGGAAGAATGTCGCCTTCCTCGCTCATGACGAATACAATAACAGACCAGTTAAGAATCTCGAGCGGCTTGAAGTCGCGCGTTTTCGGAGTTGCTTTAAAGGACAGGGGCGGAATATTTCCCGCAGGACACAAGGGAAACGCGGCTTACTGGTATGACAACAAAGCGAAGGGATGGATTACAAGTTCGTATTACATGAATGAACTTCCCGAATGGGTCAATGAGTTCAACGGAAGAGGGCTGCCTCAAAAATATCTGGGTAATGTATGGAACACTATGCTTCCGCCTGACGAATATACAGAAAGTCTTCCTGACGACAACGATTTTGAGGATACGTTTAAGGGAAAGGAAAGACCAGTATTTCCTTATGACCTTTCAGAACTTCAGAAAAAGAACAGCAATCTTCTTCGTTACACTCCTTTCGGAAACACACTGACGAGGGAATTCGCCGAAGCGCTTTTAAAGAACGAGAAAGCGGGATTAAACGGTTACACAGATTTTCTTTGCTTGAGTTTTTCCTCGTCCGATTACGCGGGACACAGGTTCGGACCAAATTCCGTGGAGGTCGAAGACATATATCTCAGGATGGACAAAGAACTTTCGTTGTTTCTGAACTTTCTTGAAGGGACGTACGGGAAGCAAAACGTTCTCGTGTTTTTAACCGCCGACCACGGCATATGCAGCAATCCCGAATATTTAAAAACGAAGGGGCTTGACGCGGGAACATTTTTTCACGAGGCTGTGCTTGATTCGGTTAACTCGTTTCTATACCGTGAATACGGAAAGGAGAAACTCGCGATGTATTTCATGAACCAGCAGATATACTTTGACAGGAACAGGATTTTATCGGCGGGATTATCAATCGACGGAGTTACAGGTAAAACCGTTTCTTACATAAGAGAAAACGTTCCCGGTGTCACGGAAGTTTACACATCGACGGAATTGAAGTCAGGAAGCGCGAATGGAGAGCACGCGCAGTATTTCAAGAACGGATTTTACGAATCAAGGTGCGGAGAGATATTCGTAAATTTTAAAAAGTACTGGATAGAAGACAGAGTAAAGGGCGCGGAGCACGGAAGTCCTTACGAATACGACACTCACGTTCCGTTAATCTGGTACGGATGGAAAATCGGCAGCGGCGAAACGAGCGAGTCAATCAGCATTACGGATATCGTTCCAACACTTGCGGCGCTGCTTGGGATACCGCCTCCCGAAGGATGCATCGGAAAGCCGATTAAGGGAGTAACCGATTTCGTCAAATAACAGGGCATATTCCTCTTATAAATACACTGAAATACAGCATTATAACTGTTATCTTGCATAAATTAATTTTAACTTTTACGCATTATGAAAGGAATTATTCTTGCCGGCGGTTCCGGTACGAGGATGTATCCGATATCAAGAATTTACAGCAAGCAACTTACATTAATATACGACAAGCCGTTGATATATTATCCGCTTTCGATTCTGATGCTCGGAGGAATAAAAGAGGTGCTCATAATATCGAACGATGAAACCATACCATTATACAGGAAACTGTTCGGAAACGGGAAGCACATCGGGATGGAAATAAGTTACGCCGTGCAGGCAGCGCCGAACGGAATAGCGGAATCATTCATAATAGGAAGCGAATTCATAGGAAAGGACAGTGTTACGCTGATACTGGGAGACAACATCTTCTACGGAAAGTTGGATTTTCTTTATAACGCGATAAAGAACAACGAAGGCGCAACGGTATTCGGCTACAGGGTTACGGACCCCGAGAGGTACGGCATTGTTGAATTCGACGACAAGGGCAACGCGATATCCATAGAAGAAAAGCCGAAACAGCCGAAGTCGAACTACGCGGTTCCGGGACTTTATGTTTACAACAACGTCGTCGTCGATATTTCGAAGAACCTGAAACCTTCTCCGAGGGGAGAACTTGAAATCACTGATGTGAACGTTGAATACCTGAAGAGAAAGAAACTCAAGGTCGAGAAAATCGGAAGGGGTGTCGCGTGGCTGGATACGGGAACGCCCGTATCGCTGCTTCAGGCGTCGAACTTTTTCGGAGTAATTGAAGACAGGCAGGGGTTGAAAGTAGCGTGCATCGAAGAAATAGCGTATCACAACGGTTTCATAAACTTTGACCAGTTGTCAAAAGTTGTTTCGGAAATGCCAAGGTCGGATTACAGAAATTACCTCGAAAGGATTGTCAGGGAGCAATGAAAATCGAAAAGACGAAACTTAAAGACGTACTTATAATAACGCCCGATGTTTACGGCGATGAGCGGGGATTTTTCTTCGAGTCATACAACGAGAGAAAATTTTACGACAACGAACTGTTCCTGAATTTCGTTCAGGACAACATTTCCTTTTCAAAATACGGAACGATACGCGGACTGCATTATCAGATAGGAGAAAGCGCGCAGGGAAAGTTATGCCAGGCGCTTTCGGGAATAGTAATCGACGTCGCCGTCGATATAAGGTTCGGCTCGCCGACATTCGGAGAGCACGTTGCAGTTGAACTTTCGGGAGACAACCACAGGCAGATATGGATTCCGCCCGGGTTCGCGCACGGGTTTTCAGTATTATCGGACACCGCGCTCTTTTCATACAAGTGCACGGCGTTTTATTCTAAGAAAGACGAGCGGGCGATAATGTTCAACGATTCCGAATTAAACATAGACTGGAAAGTTGACGCCAAGGCCGTGTCCGAAAAGGATTTGCAGGGAAAGGCTTTTAAGGATATAGAGAAAGATTTTCTTTTCATGGAATAGGTTTTCGGCCGTGAAAACAACATAAAAAGTTCTCCGATGCTTTATAAATTTTTCAGAATATTTCTTTTCAGGTTCAAACCGGAATTCATACATAATTTAATATTCGGCGTCCTGCCGTATTTCAAATTTCTATTTCCGCTTCTAAGACCTTTTTACTCATTCAACGATTTAACGAACGACTTCACGGTTAACGGTTTGAGATTCAGGAACCGCCTGGGAATCGCGGCGGGTCTCGATAAGAACGGTGAGTTGATAGAGTTCTGGGACACGGCCGGATTTTCGCACATTGAAGTCGGGACTGTAACTCCCCTGCCGCAGCCGGGCAATCCGAAGCCGCGCCTGTTCAGACTCGTTAAGAACAAGGGAATCATAAACAGGATGGGGTTCAACAACAAAGGCGCGGAGCACATAAAAAAAAAGATACTTAAGGCGAAGAAGAGAACACGCAAGGATTTTGTAATCGGCGTCAACATCGGAAAGAACAAGCAGACGCCGCTTGAAAACGCTTTTGAAGATTACGCGAAATGCCTCGACACGCTTTACGAGGCGGGCGATTATTTCACCATCAACATTTCATCGCCGAACACGGAAGGGTTAAGGGAACTTCAGGGCAGAAAGTTTCTTAAGGACCTTCTGTTTGAAATCATAATGAAGCGTAACGAAATAATGAAGGCAAGAAACCTGCCCGAGAAAAACATATTTCTGAAAATCGCACCCGACCTGACGGACGAAGAAATCAAGAGCATATACGAGGATTCCGTTTACTATGGTTTGAACGGAATCATAGCAACGAACACGACAATCACGAGAGACGGTCTTAAGACAAGCATAGAGCAGGAAGGCGGGTTGAGCGGGAAGCCGCTGAAAGCAATGTCAGACGAGGTGCTGAAGAAACTAAGCGAACTGAACCGCGGGAAGAAAGATTTTATACTTATCGGAGCGGGCGGCGTTTTCAGCGCGTCCGACTACAAGGACAAGATGCTGTACGGAGCGGACCTCGTTCAGATTTACACGGGATTAATTTACGAAGGATTCGGAATCGCAAAGAAAATTTTAAAATGAAATGACAGCGCCCGTAACATTTACATTAATATTCGCGAACGCGGCAATCACGCTCTGGACTTGGTATTCAAGGCACGATTACTTTGACAGTCTTGCGGAGAGGCCTTACCAGATAGTTCACGAAAGAAAATTTTACCAGGCAATAACATCCGCGTTTCTTCACGCCGACTGGATGCACCTGCTGTTCAACATGTTCACACTGTTCTCGTTCGGCACTGTACTCGAGCAACTGTTCACCGCCAACTTCGGGCAGACTGAAGGTTCCGTTTACGTGATTCTGATTTACTTCATTAGTCTTTTATCGGGATCAATACTGACGATTGCGATGAATCACAGGAATCCTTCATACGTGGCGGTCGGGGCGTCGGGGGCTGTATCGGGAATAGTTTTTTCATACATACTTTTTTTCCCGACGAGCACTGTCGGAGTTTTCTTCATACCGATGCCCGCATTTCTGTTCGCGTTTCTTTACGTCGGGGTTTCGATTTACGGGATGAAGAGCAAGTTCGGAAACATAGGACACGAGGCGCATTTAGGAGGCGCGCTGGGAGGGGTCATATCAACATTTCTGCTTATCAAAGGTTCGTTTGAATATTTCCTGTCGCATTTCTCTTAATTATAACCGCGTTTTATGACGAGCCTGTCTATCAACGCATACACACCTGCCGCCGCCGCCGCAAGAAAGATATACATAAACACTTCACCCGATGGCGCAAACCCGAATATTCCCGAGAGTTTATAGCCGAGAGCATCGAAGAATTCGCTAACGGGAGAAAGAAAACTTTCAGATGATTCGCCGCTTCCGCCGCTGATGCCGAGCAGATAAGCGAGTAACACGCCCGACATAATGATAACCGTAAAGACGCCCGCTATCATAACGTTGAAGAGTTTGCCTGTTTTTTTATCCTGTCTTTCGAACTCCTGAATCATTTTTATTTCAAGCATTACTTTGTCCGAGAAGTCGTCCCGTGTTTTTACCGAGAGCGATTCCTTTATGCCCGAGTCCAAGAATTTTTCTATTTCATTAAAATCATTCATTATACTAAACTTTTATGTATTCTATTAATTCTTCTTTATTAAATTCCCTGAACAAAATTTCTTTCAACTTTTCTTTCGCCCTGAAAATCCTGTTCTTGACTGTCCCGAGCGGGAGTTTAAGGATAGTAGAAATTTCCTCATGCGAAAGTTCGTTTATGAAGAACATGTTCAGAATGACCGAATACTGCTGCGGAATAGTATTAATGTATCCCCTTATAATCCTTTGCACTTCCGCAATATCAAGATTTTTTTCTGTTGACAGTGAATCTTCGCCGTAAACGCTCCTGTCAATCATCGGTTCAAAGTCTCTCGTGAGTTCATCGCCGTCGTTGTAGTACGCCTCGTGCACTTCAATCGAAGTAACATTAAAGGCTCTTGAATAATATTTTCTGTAGTAATCCACCGCCGTGTTATATACAATCGTGTAAAAGTAAGTCGAGAACTTCGCTCTTGATTCAAACCCGTTGGAAACGAGCGCCCTGAAAAGTTTGATGAAGGATTCCTGAAGCGCGTCTTCCGCTTCCTCCCTGTTCTTCAGGATTTTCATCGTTAAAGAGAGAGCCATGTTCCTGTAAGTATCTACAATCTCCCGGAACAGGGCTGTTTCTCCTTTCCTAATACGTTCGAGTATTTCGGGTTTAACTTCAGTCAAGCGTTATTTTCTTTCAATGTTTATCGAGCCGTTCACTGTTTCGAGTTTAATATCGGCATTTCCGCCGCCGAGATTTCCCCTGAATTCGCGCTTAGTTTCTTCGGCTTCACTAAAGTTACATTCTTTCTGCGAACTTTTCCATTCACGGTTTCCGCCTTAAAATTTCCTTTGAAGTTTTCGCCGATACCGAGGGTGATGCTGCCGTTTGTCGTCTGGAAATTAATTCCTTTCGTCGAGTCCAGTTGCGCGTTGATGCTGCCGTTCGTGAGTTCGAGCGTAAGATTTCCGTAAACTTTATCGAGTTTAATGCTGCCGTTCGTGAGGTCGGCGTTAACGTCATTGTCAAGGTCTTCGAGGCGGATCTTTCCGTTAGTCGAAGTAAGTTTCAGCATTATTCCCGGCGGAACGGAAATCTCATAATTCACCCTGCTGCCTCTTCTGAAATTGAAATTAATGAAATCGTGAGACTCCTTATTGACAATATCCCTGACGATAATCTCGCTGGACGAAGAATCGATGTCTATCTGAATTCCTTTAAGCGGGTCGTCAAGTTCCTTTTTCGAAACGTATTTCGTGATTTCGGCTCTGATGCGCACCATGCTGTCGGCGCTGTTCCTGCGTATGAAAACATTTCCGTTCGGATTATCGATCTCAAATGTTTTCACGGTGCGGGCAGTGATGTTGTATTCCTTGACTTCGGTCTTTTCGTATTTCTTTCTGAACAACGAACATCCCTGAAGACCGAACATCAGCGTCCCGGAAAAGGCCAGAAGCAAAATCCAGAGTACCGCGTTTGATAATTTATTATTTTTCATTTTCACGAGATTTAATTTTGAGGAATGTTGCTGTTATTGTTTTTCGGCTCGATGCTTTGAACCCTGCCTCTTGAGAGAAAATAGTACAGAATGAAACCGAGACCGAGGAAGAGCACAATCATACTGAACGTGACGCCGTCGTTGAACTCGTAAAGTTGTTCAAGTATGTTCGCTGTGAAAATGCCCGCGCCGAGAAAGAGGAGAATGATTCCCCATTTAAGTGCGCCGTTAGAGCCTCTCGGGCGTTTCTCGACGTTAGAAAAATATTTTCTTGCTTCTTCGGGAGAGATGCCTTTTTCGATAAGGCGCATTCTTTCCCTGTGTTTGGTGTAAATAGCCCAGAATATGATGATGGCGGGGAATCCGAATATGAAAACCATCGCGAAAATCGGAACGACCGTCTCTCTGATATCAAATGCTGTCATGGTTGTATCCTTTCGTTTTTTCTTATTTTGACGCAGGGGAGCGGACAAAGGTTGCAGGGTGAAACCGTTGGAAATTACATCGAATATTTCAAAGAACGAGTTGACACTATAGTGTCATTTGAGCGGCACTTTTGACACTTTTTTCTTCACTTTTT
>CALGII010000036.1 GCA_937915485.1 uncultured Ignavibacteriota bacterium
GATTGATATGATAAAAAACGAGCACATATACAGACCGCTTTACGCTCATACTGATATAATGGGCATAGTGAACAATACGAGGTATCTTGAGTACTTCGAGGCGGGCAGGAATGAACTCATGAGGAGCATCGGGTACCCGTACACAAAACTTGAAGCGGGTAACATCGGATTGCCTCTTATCGAAGCGCACGTAAATTATTACAAGCCCGCGAAGTATGACGATGAACTGCGGATAATCGCTTATCTGAAGAGCCTGCCTACGGTAAGGATAAAAATCGACTATGAGGTAATGGTCGGGGACGCGCTCCTTGTCGACGGTTACACGACACATTCCTTTCTTGATTTAAAACGGTTCAGACCCGTGAGACCGCCTGCGGATTTCATTGAATTATTAAAAACTTATTTCAAATAAAATGATTGGGAAAAATTATTACAGAAATTTTGATTTCAAAGCGGCTGAAAGTTATATCAAACTCGCTCTAAAGGAGGACATCGGAAGCGGTGACGTCACGACCGATACACTCATTCCGACAAAGAACAAATCGAGGGCGCTTCTCGTTTTGAAAGAGAGCGGAGTAGTAGCGGGGTTGGAATTATTCAAACGGGTTTACAAACTCGTTGACCCGAAAGTCATCGTGCGGAGTTCCTGCCCGGAGGGCGTCGCGATAAAAGGAGGTTCGAAAATTGCGGAAATAATCGGAAGTTCAAGAAGCATTTTAAAAGCGGAGCGGCTGTCGCTTAACATAATTCAAAGAATGAGCGGAATCGCAACCGCTGCTTATTGCCTGAAGAGGAAACTCGGAAACGATAAGATAAAACTCGTTGACACGCGCAAGACCACTCCTAATTTCCGATCGTTCGAGAAACTCGCGGTTAAAATCGGCGGCGGAGACAATCACAGGTTCGGCCTGTACGATATGGTACTGATAAAAGACAACCATATTGAAGCGAACGGCGGGATTGAAAACACGCTGAAAGTTCTTAAAAAAAATATCAAAAGTAAGGAACTTAAAGTAGAAATTGAAGTTAAAGATATTGTTGAATTCAAAACCGTGCTCGAACACGGACGTAAAACGGTTGATATCGTTATGCTTGACAATTTCGATATCGAAAACATAAAAAAAGCGCTAAAATTGAATAAAGGCGCTTTCAAAATCGAGATTTCCGGAGGCGTCAATCACAAGAACATTACCGAATACGGAAAGTTAAAAGGAATTGACATAATTTCCGTGGGAGCGCTGACACATTCGGTAAGGTCGCTCGATCTTTCTTTGGAATTTGTATCTTGAATAATATGGGATAAAAAATTAAATTTAAAAAATTTTTTTAAATTAATTATTATAATGCTATGAAAAACCTAGTTTACAGGATTAACTTTCTGGTGGCTGTTTTAGTTACTGTTTCTTTAGTATTTGCCTGCGGTAAATTAAAGGACATCGCAAAGGAAGAAACAAAAAAAGAAGAAACAAAGAAAGAAGAAACAAAGAAAGAGGAAACAAAAAGAGAGGTTGAATCCGACAAGTCCGAAGGTAAAGCGAAACTCTATTTCTGCGAACAGTACAAGAACGGTGAAGAAGTCGGCGTCAGCAAGAGATTCACGCCGGGATGGCTTACGGTTATGGTAGATACACGTCCTGCGGGAACGACGCTCGGAGTCGGCAAGGTCGAACTCAGGCTTACAAAGATAAAAGACGCGTCCGGCAGCACGATTAGCGAAAAGATAATAAAGACGATTCCTTTTGACGTTCAGGCGGACTGGGATTATACTTATTTCACGGATAAGGATAATCTGAAGTTTTCCTCACCGGGAACTTACAGGGTAACCTGCCAGAAAAAGGACGGAACGCCGATAGTAAGCGGTGAAGTTGAAATAGTATCAAATTAAGAGTTTAGTATATTTAAAAAATAAAAAAACGGGGTAGTACCCGAAGGAGAATTCAAATGAAGAAATTGTATTTTGTGTTTGCTATCTTTGCTCTGTTTGCAATGTTCGGACTCACGTCAAACGTACAGGCGCAAAACGGACCGGTTCTTTATTTCTGCGAAAAATACGGTGCGGACGGTGAAGAAGGAATCAGCGACAGATTTTCTACAGGTTATCTTACCGTAATGGTAAAATGCGATTACGCGCTTGGACTTTCTAACGTTTCGATTCAGTTCGACAAACTCAACATGAATTCGGGAAAATTCGAATACTACAAGAAATTCGAATACAAAGTCGAGCCTTCAATGAAGTATATCTATTTCGCGAAAAACAAAACCGCGGATATGAGTTTCGATACACCGGGAGTCTACAGGGTGTTCTTGCTTGACGATAACGGCAAGACAGTTACAAGCGGACTCATTGAAATTATAAGATAAAGAAATATATCATTTTAATAGTAAAGGTTATTCCGTATTTTCGGAATAACCTTTTGTTTTTATGCTTGATAAGATTAAGTCTCTTTCAAAAGATACTCTCATATACGGCACGAGTACAATTCTCGGGCGGTTTCTGAATTTCCTTTTCGTTCCGATTTACACCAATCTTTTTCTTCCCGGTGAATTCGGCGTTGTGGCTAACGTTTACGCGTACATCGCGATTCTCAACGTCTTTTTTACGATAGGGCTCGAGTCGGGTTATTTCAAGTTCGCTTCGACGCTTGAAGCGGGAACGGAGAAAGAGAATTTTTCACATCCTTATCTCGGCATATTCCTGAACGCTTTCGTGCTGTCATCTCTTCTTTTCTTTTTCTCGAAAGATTTCAGCGCGCTGTTTCAGGTGAGCCTTAAATACGAGTGCGTAATCAAATATACCGCGCTGATACTTTTTTTCGACGCCATAACTGTCGTTCCGTTCGCCTATCTGCGTCTCAAGCACAGGCCTTACAGGTTCGCGGCAATCAGATTGGCGAACATCGCCGTCAATTTTCTCTCAAACGTCTTGTTCATAGTCGTCCTTCGGAAAGGCATCGAATATGTTTTCATTTCGAATGTTATTGCTTCGGGAATTACGGTTATCCTGCTTCTGTCGCCCGTAATTAAAAACTTCTGTATTACATTCAACAAAAAACTGGCAGGTGAATTGCTCAGGTTTTCGCTGCCTTACATTCCTGCGGGTATAAGTTCGAACATAATTCAGGTGATAAACAGACCTATACTTACCGCGCTGACCAATGATGAGACCGTGGGTATCTTTCAGGCGAATTACAGGCTCGGAATATTTATGATGCTGTTCGTATCGATGTTCGAGTTTGCGTGGCGTCCCTTTTTTCTGCAGAACGCCAAAGAACCAGACGCGAAGCGCATTTTTTCTAAGGTGATGACGGCTTTTTTATCCGTGTCCGCCGTGATTTTTATCTTTCTCACGTTTTTCATTGACGACATCGTCGCGATACCGCTTCCTAACCGCGGACACCTTGTCGGGAAAGCGTACTGGGCGGGGCTTTCAATTGTTCCGATTATACTTCTTGCTTATGTCTTTTACGGGATGTACATAAATTTAATGGCGGGGATTTACATCGAGAAAAAAACAAAATACCTGCCGTACATAACGGGAGCGGCCGCGCTTATAAACGTTATAGCGAACTTCTCTCTGATTCCTTCATTCGGCATGACAGGAGCGGCTGTGGCGACGCTTCTAAGTTATATCGCCATGTTCGCGGGAATATACATCGCTTCTCAGAAATTTTATAAAATCGACTACGAGTACA
>CALGII010000037.1 GCA_937915485.1 uncultured Ignavibacteriota bacterium
AAAGGAGTATATTAATATGCATAAAAAAATAATCTTATTTCTCTTAGCGGGAGTAATCGCGGCATTCGCCGGAGGATGCTCGAAAGACAACAATCGCTCGGACGCATACGGAAACTTTGAAGCGGTCGAAACAATAGTTTCGTCCGAATCAAGCGGTAAACTGCTTGAGTTCAATGTTGAAGAAGGGCAGACTTTGAACGAAGGCTCCGTAGTCGGATATATTGATACTGTTCAACTTCAGTTGAAGAAGAAACAGTTGGAGGCGGCAAAAAACCTGACGCGCACGAAGTTCAAGAATGTCAGTTCCCAGGTCGGCGTATATCAGGAGCAGAAAAAAGTCGCGTTAAGAGAAAAGGACAGGATAGAGAGACTGCTTAAAGATAATGCCGCGACGGGAAAGCAATTGGACGACATAAACGGCAGCATAGATGTATTGAACAGGCAGATTGCCGCGGTCGAAACACAGAACAACACTACAAACGAGGAACTTAAGAATTATGACGTTCAGATAAAGCAGATTGACGACCAGTTGAGCAAGAGCACCGTCGTAAATCCCGTCAACGGAACCGTAATAATGAAATTTGTCGAACAAAGCGAAGTTGTAAATTACGGCAAACCGCTCTACAAGATAGCGGACCTTAACGTGATGGAACTTCGTGTTTATGTAAGCGGCTCGCAATTGCCTGAAATTAAAATAGGCCAGACGGTGAAAGTGCTTATAGACAACGGTAAGAGCGAATACAGGACTCTGGAAGGAGAAATTTTCTGGATTTCATCCAAAGCCGAATTCACTCCGAAGATTGTTCAAACAAAAGAAGAGCGTGTGAATCTTGTTTACGCCGTGAAGGTGCGAGTCAAGAACGACGGCTCGCTAAAAATCGGGATGCCCGGGGAAGTAATTTTCAAATAAAAATGGATTACGCCGTAACAGTAAATAATATATCAAAATCATTCGACAAGACAAAAGCCGTTGAGAGCGTTTCTTTCAATGTTGAAAAGGGCGAACTGTTCGGATTCATTGGTCCGGACGGCGCGGGAAAGACAACCCTCTTCAGAATGCTGACTACGCTTCTGCTTCCTGACGGCGGCGAAGCTTTCGTTGACGGATTCGACATCGTAAAGGATTTTAAAAAAATCAGAGGCTCGGTCGGTTATATGCCCGGCAGGTTTTCGCTTTATCAGGATTTGAGCGTCGAAGAAAACCTGAAATTCTTCGCGCGCGTATTCGGTACTACAATTGAAGCGAACTATGAACTTATAAAAGACATTTACGTCTTTCTAGAGCCTTTCAGGAAAAGAAGAGCGGGTAAACTGTCTGGCGGAATGAAACAAAAACTTGCTTTGTGCTGCGCTTTGATTCACAAGCCCGGCGTGCTTTTCCTTGACGAGCCCACAACAGGTGTCGATCCTGTTTCGAGAAATGAATTCTGGGAAATGCTCGGGAAACTTAAAGAGGGAGGCATAACGATTCTTGTATCGACTCCTTACATGGATGAAGCGTCGAAATGCGACCGGATCGCGCTCATGCAAAAGGGGAAGATTCTCGACATAGGTTTTTTGAATGATATAATTTCGAAATACGAAAAGCCTGTATACGCGCTGCGTTCGGGCGATATGCACAAACTAATACTCGACCTCAGGGCGGCCGAAAACACGGATTCGGTGTACTCGTTCGGTGATTATCTTCATTACACGGACAGAAGAGGGAAAGCCGTCGAGGAGGATATTAAGAAAATTTTAATATCAAAGGGACATACTGACTTAGTTTTTAAGCAAATAAATCCGGGTATCGAAGACTGTTTCATGTCATTAATGAACAAATAAAATGGGTGAGAATCACATAATATCGGTAAAGGACCTGACGAAAAAATTCGGTTCATTCACCGCGGTCGATAAGATATCTTTCAACGTCCTGCCGGGAGAAATATTCGGATTTCTCGGAGCGAACGGCGCGGGAAAGACGACAGCGATGAGGATGCTCTGCGGACTTTCGATACCGACGTCGGGCAAGGCCACGGTAGCGGGTTTCGACGTTTACAGGCAGACAGAATCCATCAAGAAGAACATAGGATACATGAGCCAGAAATTTTCATTGTACGAAGACCTTACTGTAAAAGAGAACATAGAATTTTACGGCGGGGTTTACGGTTTATCACGTGAAAGACGCAAAGAAAAAACGGAGTTTCTGATTGACCTTCTGAAAATTGAAGAAGCGAGAAACAAACTAATTAAATCGCTGCCGCTCGGCTGGAAGCAGAAACTCGCGTTTTCAATAGCGATAATACACGAACCTAAAATAGTTTTTCTCGACGAGCCGACGGGAGGCGTCGATCCGATTACGCGCCGCCAGTTCTGGGATATGATTTACGAGGCGGCGGACAGGAACGTTACGGTGTTTGTGACCACTCATTACATGGATGAGGCGGAGTATTGCAGCAAGGTTTCGATGATGGTTGACGGGAGGATAGCCGCTCTCGACAAACCTGAAAAACTAAAAGAGCAATTCGGCGTCGGAACGATGCACGAAGTTTTCGTGAAATTAGCCCGGCCAGCCGCATGAAAAGATTCATAAATTTTGTCTGGAAGGAACTCCTTCACATATTAAGGGACTACAGAACTCTGCTTATTCTTTTCGGAATGCCGGTCGCGCAGGTTCTGCTTTTCGGTTTCGCGATTACGAATGAAATCAGGGACGCGAAAATCGCGATACTTGATTTCGCGAAGGATAACACGACGAGGGAAATAAGCAATAAAATTCTTTCGTCGGGATATTTCATGCTTTACGAAAACCTGCAGACGCCGAGCGACATTGAGCCTGCATTCCGCAAAGGCAAAATCAAAGAAGTAATAATTTTCGAGCCTGACTTCGGAGCAAATCTCGAGAGAGACGGCAAGGCTAACGTTCAACTCGTCGCCGACGCGTCCGATCCGAATTTCGCGAACATGGTAATCGGTTACACCACGTCGATAATCGCCGATTATCAGTCGGAACTGTCCAAAGGCAAGACTCTTCCCGCTTCGATTAATCCCGAAATCAAGATGCTGTACAATCCGAACCTAAAGAGCGTCTTCATGTTCGTTCCCGGTCTGATGTCGGTAATACTGCTTCTCGTATCCGCGATGATGACGTCCATATCCATTACAAAGGAGAAAGAACTCGGAACGATGGAGGTGCTGTTGGTCTCCCCGCTTAATCCTTTTCAGATTATCGTGGGAAAGGTAATTCCATATCTTCTGCTTTCTCTTGTGAACACGGCGACAGTGCTCGTGATGTCGAAATTCGTTTTCAGAGTTCCGATAGTCGGCAGCCTGCCCCTGCTAATCGCGGAAAGCACGCTGTTCCTAATAACGGCGCTTTCACTCGGCATTTTAATTTCTACAATAAGCAACAACCAGCAGACCGCGATGATGATTTCGCTCGGCGCATTGATGCTTCCGACGATTATTCTTTCGGGATATATATTTCCTGTAGAGAACATGCCTTTGATACTTCAGTGGATAAGCAATATAATTCCCGCAAGATGGTACATAAGAATAGTTAAAGGAATAATGCTTAAAGGAGTAAGTTTCAACTACATTTGGATGGAGACGCTCATACTGTTTGGAATGACAGTTTTCTTTATCGCCGTTAGCATCAAGAAATTTAAAATCAGGCTGGAATAATGAGGACAATACTTGTAATACTGAAAAAAGAATTCCTGCAGATATTTCGCAACAGGGCTATGATTCCTCTGATTGTATTCATGCCTTTGTTTCAACTGCTTATACTTTCAAACGCGGCGACATACGAAATAAAGAACATTAAATTCAACGTGGTTGACCTAGACCAAAGTTATTTTTCCAGAGAACTCGTTTCCAAGTTCACCGCGTCAAATTATTTTATACTGAACGAGGCTTCTTTTTCCGTCGAACAATCGCTCGAAAGTTTCAAGACATACGACGCGAGGCTGATAGTTTACATACCGAAAAATTTCGAGAGGGATTTCAGGACATCGGGAAAATCGGAAGTGCAGTTCCTTATTAATGCCGAAGACGCGTCCGCTGCCGGAATTATAAATAATTATGCCGTAAACATTACAAGGCAGTACAATTCGGAGATTGTAACGAAATCATCCGTAATTCCCGAAAAGACATCGTTGATAAATATAAACCATTCCAACTGGTACAATCCCGAACTCGATTACAGGACGTACATGGTTCCCGGGATTCTTGTCGCGCTGGTCACGTTAATCGGCTCGTTTCTCTCAGGTATGAACATAGTGAAGGAAAAGGAAATCGGTACGATAGAGCAGTTGAACGTGACGCCGATAAAGAAGTATCAGTTTATAATCGGGAAACTTCTGCCGTTCTGGATAATAGGCATAGTGGAACTCATTATCGGTCTGAATCTCGGATTGTATATTTTCGGAGTGCCGCTTCTGGGAAGTCCTTTCCTGATTTTATTGCTTGCTTCCGTTTATATGTTCGTAGTGCTCGGCATCGGACTTTTAATATCGACCGTTACGCACACGCAGCAGCAGGCAATGTTCATAGCGTGGTTTTTCATGGTTTTGTTCATGCTGATGGGCGGGATTTTTACTCCCGTGGAAAGCATGCCCGACTGGGCGCAGACAATAGCGTATTTCAACCCTATTGCGCAGTTCAACCGCGCGATGAGAATGATAATGCTGAAAGGCTCGCAATTGAAGGATGTTATTCCCGTTTTGAATTTCTTCATCGTATTCGCGGTTATAATAATGTCACTCGCGGTCTGGCGTTACAGGAAGACGGAATGATGAGTATAATAAATTAAAATTACAAATATGAACTACGGATTCACAAAAAAGGTTAGTTACGGCTACGATGAAGCCGTACAAAAAGCAACGGACGCGCTCAAGGTAGAAGGTTTCGGAGTGCTTACAACGATTGACGTTAAAGAGACTCTTAAGAAGAAACTCGACGTTGATTTTGACAGGTATATAATTCTCGGAGCCTGCAATCCTCCGTTCGCGTATGAAGCATTGAGAGCGGAAGAAACCGTCGGCCTGTTAATGCCTTGCAACGTTGTCGTGCACGAAAAGGGCGGAGAAGTTATTGTCTCGATGTTCAATCCCGGATTGATATCGATGGTGTCGGATAATCCGGCTTTGAAGGATTTGTCGTCGAAGTTATCGGAAAAAATCCAGAAAGTATTATCTAACTTATAATTTAATTCCGCAGTTATTAAATTACGGGGTTTAAATCAAACTTGATTATATGCCCCGTAAAAAGATTGTCGTTCTAAGCGGCGCGGGTATAAGCGCCGAAAGCGGTCTGTCCACGTTTAGAGACGCGGGCGGATTATGGGAAGGGCACGATGTTTATGAAGTGGCGTCCCCCGGCGGATGGATGAAAGACCCGGAAGTGGTTTTGCGTTTCTACAACGCCAGGCGGCGGCAGTTAAAGGACGTGCAGCCGAACGACGCGCACATCGCGCTCGCTAAACTCGAAACTAAGTACGACGTCGTAATTGTAACACAAAACGTAGATAACCTTCACGAACGCGCGGGCTCAACAAACATCATACACCTTCACGGCGAACTCACAAAAGCGCGGAGCACTGTGCCACCGTACAACGTTTACGACATAGGTTATCAGGACATAAATTTCGGAGACATTTGCGAAAAAGGCGCTCAACTGCGTCCTGATATAGTCTGGTTCGGCGAAGCCGTGCCTTTAATGACCGACGCGGCGGCTGTCGCTTCGACCGCGGATATTTTCATCGTCGTAGGAACCTCACTCGTCGTCTATCCAGCCGCGGGACTGCTTGATTACGTGCCGCGTGAAGCGGTGAAATACATCATAGACCCGAATAAGCCGAACGTATCTGGGCTGCACAAAAATCTTGAATTCATAGTCGAAAAAGCGACGACGGGTACGCCTCCTCTCGTAAAAAAACTTTTAGAATCTTAAATGAAAAAGCCGAAGATACTCATAGCGGGAACAGGAGCACTGGGCGGGTATTTCGGAGGGCGGCTCGCTCAAAATAAAAACTATAAGGTTTGTTTCCTATCGCGCGGAAACACGCTTAAACTTCTGAAGAAAAACGGGCTTGCGGTTAAAAGCATACACGGCGACTTCAAAACAAAGATAAGCGTATCGGACAATCCTTCGTCATTCAAAACAAAGTTCGATTACGTGATTTTATGCGTGAAGTCGAATGACACGGAGAATCTGATTCCCTCATTGAAAAAAGTCGTTACAAAGAACACTCAAATTATTTCCGTTCAGAACGGAATATACAATTATAATCTTCTTAAAAAGGAATTCGGTAAATCGAGAGTTCTTCAGACTGTAAGCAGAATCGCATCGGATATGAAAGGAAACACTGTAATACATACCGCGCTTGGAATCATAGTAACAGGAGAGACGAACGGCAAAATCAGCAGGAGAATTAAAACTGTCTCAGAACTGCTCAACGTTCCGGGCGTTAAGTGCAAAATATCGTATGACATACTTCACGAAATCTGGGTGAAACTTGCCTGGAACACTATATTCAACTCGCTTACAGCGATAGCGTTCGCGAGAGTCGAGGATTTGTTTACCGACAGAAAAATCGTCAGGCTTGTAAACGATTTGTACGATGAAATATCCGCGGTCGCGGCGTCACTCGGAATCGTATTCTCTAAAGAAGATTATAAAAAAATAGTGACGGACACGAGAACAATAGGCATTTCAAAGACGTCATCCTATCAGGACAGAGAAAAAGGACGGCCGGTTGAGGTCTCTTACTTCACATCCGAAATCCTGAAAATTGCGGCAAAGAAAAAAATCGAAACGCCTCATCTTCAATCGGTTCATTTTCTTGTCAATCTTCTCTGAAATATTTTTCTGTTCTGAAATTTGTAATACGCATACCTGAAAAGCATTGATAAACTTATTTAATCATAAATAAGAAGTGTATTGTTTGTGAACTTTTATGCCGGTATTTTCATCGTGTTGTATATTTATCGCGCAGGCTTGATTCAATGAAATCTTTAATGAAAAAATTGTTTTTCATCATCGCGTTTTTATTTTACCTGAACGCGAACGCTCAGTGGATACAGCACACGCTGCCGTATGACGGTTACGCGTTCACGCTTGCTTTTTTCAATGCCAATAACGGCATTTCCTTCGGACATACGGATATTGATTTTACCGAAAATATTTTCTACACGACTAATTCAGGTTTGAACTGGATACAGTCGAACTGTCCCCCCGGAATCAGAGCGATTGTCGATGCTCAATACGTTAATTCTTCGCTCGTGTATGTCTGCGGAGCGGAAAATTTTCCTTTCGGGATAAACAAAGGAATGAGTAATGATTTTATTTCGTGTCCCGATTATATAAGGCAAAAATTGTTGTCCGAAGGAAAGCGCGAATTCTTCAATGTATACAAAAGCGCGTTTTTGAAATCAACCGATTCGGGATTGTCGTGGACGAAGGTCGGTGCTTTCGACACGCTCACAGGTTATGTAAATTCGATTCACTTTTTAAACGCGAATACTGGATACGCGTTAATTGATACAAACCCGTCGCAGCGAACGAAATTTTTCAAGACAACAAACGGCGGCGTAAACTGGCAAATTGTTCATTACTTCGATCCCGAATTGGAAGTCGAAAATCTTGTCTTCCTGAACGCGAACACCGGTTTTGCAATAGGGAACATTCTATTTCCAATTAAGAACAGGAAATCGCCGCGATTTAATGACGACGTCGGCAGAATATTTAAAACCACCGACGGCGGTCTGAACTGGACGACTTTATCGTTCGCGCCGCAAATCAGCAGTCTTATTTTTATGAACCAGACAACAGGTATAGCGATGGGTAATTCGAACGGTTTTGAAAATTATATTTTTAAAACTACGAATGCGGGAAGCAACTGGTTTAACGCGCTTACATTCTCGTCGAGACGAATGCTGAAGGTTAAATCTCTGCCGAACACGGGAACCGCTTTTGCTTCGGGTTTTCTAATCGACACGATAAATCTCGTGATAACAAAATTTACAACGGCAAAGACAACGGACTTCGGCGCGAACTGGATTATAAATGATTTGAATCCGGCGGCTTATCTTCCCGGACTTGCGCTGGTTAACGAAAACATTTTCTTCGCAAGCGGTAGGGCGGAGGGAAATTATCACGCGATAATTCTCAAGTCAACGAACGGAGGAAATGTTTTTGTAAGTCAGACGAGAACGGAATTGCCTTCTTCGTTCAAACTGTATCAGAACTATCCGAATCCGTTTAATCCGTCGACAAGAATCGCTTTCGATATTTCCAAACCGGGATTTGTAAGAATTTCAATCTTTAACTCACTGGGAAGGGAAGTATCGGTTCCCGTCAACGAATACCTGAATACAGGCTCGTACACAACCGATTGGAACGCGTCCGCGCATCCGAGCGGCGTATATTTTTACAAACTCGAATCGGGAAACTATTCGGAGACTAAAAAGATGCTACTGCTGAAATAAGTTTTATCAGCGATTATAAAGTATTCAAACCTTGAATTTCTCGCGGACCAGCGGGGTTGAGACTACATCATCGATTTAAACCGTTGAAACGGTTTTATGCTTTTCGATTATTTGCCCCATGGCTAAAGCCATGGGCTAAGTCGGAAAGATGAATTGTTTTTCATTCTGCAAAATTATGACAAGCGCCGGTTCGGACTATAATCGATTAGGAAAGATGATTTATTTTTCATTCTACAAAATAATAACAAGCGCCGGTTGGATTATGATTAATTCGGATTAAATCCCGGGAAAACAAAAACAAAAATTTTTACCATAAACGAAGATTGAACATTGACGATTGAAGATTGACGCCTGAAGATTGACACCTGCTCTCCGCGGTTTGTTTATTGAACATTGAAGATTGAAGATTGCTCTCTGAAGATTGATTTATATTTGCATTGTAAATATTTTACGTTTAAGTTAATTTCCGG
>CALGII010000038.1 GCA_937915485.1 uncultured Ignavibacteriota bacterium
TCGGATTTCATATCCGAATATATTTCGTTTATTACTTTTTTCTGAGCCTGAGTGAGTTCGAAATTCAGCGCCTTGACAAAATCGTCTGTGAGTTTCCGGATGTCCGTTCCGAAAGATATTCCCTTTGCTTCTTCCTTGAGATTTCTTCTTTTAAGCGCGAGGAGCAACTGCAGGTAGAAGAGTTCCTCGAAGGCGAGTCTTTTTCTGTAACGCTCGACCTGTTCGATTTCCATCGGAAAATTCAGTCTTAGAACGGCTTCGCTCCTTGAGGGCAAGGAATATCCGTTAAGAATTTTCTCGCTCAGTTTCTCGCCTGCGGGCGCGGGATTGTCCTTATGCAAATGCCTGAAGGCGTTAAAAACAATTCTCGTCAGCGTCAGCGGCTTCACCCAGGTGGCTTTAAGTTCGCCGGAAAGTTCATAGACGGGCAGAATGGGATATTTCAGAAAATCTCTGTCGTTTTCGTCCAGAGTATTAATTTTTATATGGTCCCTGTAATCGAGTCTTACGTTGTAACCTTTGTAAGCCTCGCCGACCTTTCCGTAAAAAATGTAATGCTCGTTAAGCCTGAACTGTTTAGCGCGGAACTCCGAGGCGCCGAAAATCGGTATTTCGATTAAGTCCGTCGAGTCGTCGAGTTCAATCGTAACGGGATGCGTGGGTCTGGTAGGATGTTTAACGAAAGTCACTTTGCCGAAGACGACAACATTTTCGCCGGGCATTTTTCTTGCCTGTTGAATACTAACCTTCCTGACGTAGGCTCTGGGAACGAAAGCGAGGAAATCTTCAATTTTCGTCACGCCGATTTTGGCAAACGCCTCAGCGCGCTTTTCCCCGACCCCTTTCAGGTATTTAATATCCATAGGGCAAATTAAGAATTTTTATTTAAATAGTAACGCCAATACTACTTTTACTCCGGAATAATTTCCCCTCAAAACAGATTATTTTCTCTTGAATTTAATTAATTAATTTTGCTTTGAAATTTTGCGATTGCAAAGTAACTCAAATTAATATCGTAATTGTTTACTAAATAATACCTATCGTTTGAAAATTGAACATATTCAGGTATTGTTGTAGTTAAAGCGTTGAGCTGATTTTGAAATAATTGCGTACCATTATAAAAATAGGAATAAGTATTATTCTCTCTTTTAGCATCTAAGAGCATGTTATTCTGATTCTTACCACTGGCTGCTCCTTCAGGAAATAGGTTATTATCAAGATCTATATATTTCACCCAGTTCGAACCTGTGAAATAATATATACTGTGTTTTCCTCTGCGCAGCATTTTGTTTTCAGAGAAACCCATAAAATGCCCCATCTCATCATTATTGCTGTATTCATTGAAAGTATCCTCGCATATTTTTACCCATTCACTATTCACAAATCCGTACATATACATTGTTACTTCATTCGTTGACGGCAAGGGACGCAAAAATTGACAATATAAATTTTCGGTTGTGTTTTTGTAAATACGACCGAATTTCAAATTTGTATCCAGCCGATAAGTAACGACGGAATTGTTTTGGTAATGGTAAATTATATTCTTTGCAGTTGACAACCAGATGTCGTTTGCAGAAATTGTTTCTATTCTATCAATTCTTCCTATGCTGTCAATAGGCAAATTTATATCTTCGATGCTGATTCCGTTCCATCTTTTTAATTTGGTCCTCTGAGAATAATACGCACCGCCGCCGATATAAACATTGTTGATGTCCGTTCCATTTACGCAAAATGCAAAAAAATCATTATCCTGATGGTTAATGTATCTGATTGAATTCCCACTTTTATAAACTGAATAAGGATTCCCGGCAATAAATATATTACTTGTATCGGCTACAAAGAAATCCCTGGAAGTATTCGTGTATAAAGTATCAATTTCCCAATCAAAAACATTACTGTCAAGGATGGGGATACTTATTATAGGAACCACCGGATTCTCGTCATTGTTACAAGCTGTCATTTGCATTAGTGAAAAACTTATCAACATCAACGGTATTAAATATACCACTTTCATAATATTGATTATCGATTTTTGGTATTTCTTAAAAATTTTACTCATAAACCGTTAATATACTTTTTCTTTTTAAGGACATTATTTGACATTTTACGAGATTATTAATACTCACATACTGGTTTTCAAAAGGAATTTAAAAGACTTTGATAATATCATAAATAGTCTTAATTCCTCATTTATTATTGTACGATTTCAAGTATATTATTAACGATTATCAAAAAGTTCAAGTTCATAATAATTATATTAAATTCTTGTCGTCACTTTATCGAGGGGTATGAGAATGGAAAAGTTTTTCTTTCATACCGGTCTCCTCCGGTATGGCATAAACGTGTATTTGAAGTTTGTAAATTGTTCATTCATCATCAGCGACAAAAGTATAAACTAATTTCCCTTCAAAACAGATAATTTTCTCTTGATTAAATCGGACAAAAATGGTATTTTTAATCAGATTAATTTATCTGAATAATATGACTGTTATATTTTCAAAGAAATGTGAGTACGGGCTTCAGGCGGTTTTGTATCTTTCGACTCTCGACGAGGGACGGATGGCGTCAGCGGAAGAAATTTCGCGCAAACTTAGCATTCCGAAAGAATTCGTTTCGAAGATACTTCAGAGCCTTACCGCGAAGAAACTCGTAAAATCGAGGAAAGGAAATTCGGGCGGATTTTACCTCGGCAAGCCCGCGTCGAAGATTAAACTCATCGAGATTGTGGAGGCGATTGACGGGCTGGCGTTATTCAACAGCTGCGTGCTTGGTTTTCCCGATTGCTCTCCCGACGAGCCTTGTCCCGTACACAACAAGTGGGGAAAACTCAGGAGCAGCGCGTACGAGATGCTTACAGCCGAGACTCTCGAGCATTTTAAGAAAAAAACAATCGCGAAAATTAACAGAATAGGAAAGAAGAAATAATCACCGCGAGTGACGCTTAGGATGGAATTGTACAAACAATTCTAAAATGGAAAAGAAAAAGAAATTCAAGATACAGAATTACAGGTTCGTAATTCAAACCGCTTTCGCCCTGCTTTGCATCTGGATAGGCATCGAGTTTTACCTCTTCGTAAGATTTCTCGATTCGGGCGGCGCGTCGGGATTTTTCCCGCGCCCTCCGGGCGTTGACGGATTCCTGCCGATAAGTTCGTTCATGAGTTTTTATCTGTTTTTAAAGACAGGTGAAATCAGCATGATTCATCCCGCGGGATTCTTTATTTTCACGGCGATACTTCTCGTTTCGTTCGTGTTCGGAAAATCATTCTGCAGTTGGTTCTGCCCCGTCGGTTTCCTGTCCGAACTACTCGGCGATTTAGGCAAACTTATTTTCAGGAAAAACATCCGGATGCCGAAATTTCTCGATTATCCGCTGAGAAGCATCAAGTACCTTCTGCTCGGTTTTCTTTTATACTCGGTAATGTTCGTTATGAGCGATATGGCGGTCAAGTCGTTTCTCGAAAGCCCGTACAACATAGTGTCGGACATAAAGATGTATTATTTCTTCGCCGACATTTCGCGTTTTTCGCTGATAGTGATTTCAATTTTATTCCTTCTATCGATTGTATTCAGGGGATTCTGGTGCAGGTATTTATGCCCTTACGGAGGTTTTCTTGGAATAATGTCGCTGCTAAGCACGAACAAGATAAAAAGGACCGCGTCATCGTGCATAGACTGCAAGTTATGTACGAAGGCGTGCCCTTCATTCATTCAGGTTCACAAGGTTAACACGGTGATATCCGATGAATGCACGTCCTGTCTAAACTGCGTTGACGTGTGTCCTGTCAAGGACACTCTGGAACTGAAGAACGTTGTTCTAAAGAAGCGGGTAAACAAGAAAATCGCCGCGGCGGGAGTCGTAGGCATTTTCATACTTGTCACGGGATTCGGAATGCTGACGGGATACTGGCAGAACAACATATCAAAGGAAGAATATCTGTATCATTACAAATATATTGAAGAATACGGACATCCGACTGACACGAAGAAAATGCGCGAGTTAAACGAAGAGAGCGGGATCAAGAACGAATCCGTCACTCCTGACCGGAAAAAATCGAATTAAGCAGGTTAAGGATTTCGCTCTTATCGAAGGGTTTCGCGATATAGTGAGAGCATCCGTATTTCAGGAATTCATCCTTATCGGTTTCCATAGCGAAAGCCGTCACGGCAATAATCGGCACATTCCGATAGCCTTCAATATTTTTCAGTTCGCGTGTAGTGTCGATACCCGTCATACCTTCGCCGAGATTAATATCCATAAGAACGGCGTCATATATGTTCTCACGCGCCATTTCAAGAGCCTCCTCGCCTTTCGAGACGGCATCGACGTTATAGATTTTTGAGATATAGGTTTTTACAAGAACGGCGCTTACCTTGTCATTTTCAACAAGAAGAATGCGTTTCCTGTCGGCGGGCGCGGGAAAATCGCTCACGGCGAAAACTTCTTCCTGATATTGATTTTCATATGATTTCGCTCCCGAAATCTTCAAAGGAAGTGTAACGGTAAATCTCGTGCCTGCGCCAAGTTTGCTTTTCACTGTTATGCTTCCTTTCATCAATTCGACATAACTTTTTGTTATCGTCAAACCGAGACCGGTTCCTTCAAAATTCCTGCTAAGTCCTTCGCTTTCCTGTCTGAACTCCTGAAAAATCAGGTCGTACTTGTCTTCGGGGATGCCTATGCCGGTATCTTCGACTTCAAGCACAAAATGCTCCGTATATTTTTTCAGATAAACCTTTACTCTTCCCTTTTCGGTAAATTTAATCGCGTTGTTAATAAGGTTATTCAGAATATCCCTCAGAAGTCTTTCGTCGAGTTCGGCATAAATGTTCTCGCTGCACAAATCGCATTCGAGTTCAACGGATTTATTCTCCGCGCTCGGAGCAAACAGATTCACTACTTCCATAACGAGTTCTTTAACGTCAATCAGGGTGCAAACGAGTTCATATTTATTAGCGTCAACTCTGGAGAAATTAAGAATGAGGTTCAGGGTTTCGAGAAGGCGTTTTCCGCTTTTATAAATCGTCATAATCATATTTCTCTGGTCGTCGCTCTGCGTTTCCTCGGCGAGAATCTGAGCGAATCCGAGAATTCCGTGAAGCGGAGTACGGAGTTCGTGGCTCATATTCGCGAGGAAGTTAGTTTTCAGTCTGTTCAGTTCTTCGGCATTTTCTTTCGCGGCAAGAATCTCCTTGACGATTTTATTTTTCTGCGAAACGTCCCTGATAGTGGAGAGAATTTTATCGTTATCGAACGCGACGATTCTCGCTTCGAAAAAGAGTTGTTCGCCATTAATCATAAGGGGATACTCGAATACGGATATTTCGCCCGAATCAATCGCCTTACGGAACGCTTCCCTGAACAGTTCATCGAGGTATCCGGGCAGAATTTCTCTCATATTCGCTCCGAGGAATTTTTCGGGCGGGACGAAGAGAATTTCAGGACTCCTCGTGTGGTAATCGAGATAGACGCCGTCATAATCCTGAACGAAAATAAGGTCGGGCAGAGCTGAAAGCAGCGCGCGGTTCTTGCTTTCGCTTTGTTTCAATGCTTCCTGCGAGCGTTTCCGTTCTATTGTCATAGCCACCTGCGCCGATACGAATTCGAGAATATTCTTATCGCCATCGGTATATCTGACTTTTTCGTTGTAAGACTGGACAGCGATAAGCCCGATTGTAACGTCGTTAACCTTTAACGGAACGCCGAGCCAGTCAATCGACTCGGAACCTATAGGAATAATTTCACCCGTTTTTTCCAGTTCCGCGATAACATCGGGTGTAGCAAGCAGGGGTCTGCCGGTTCTGATTACGTATTCCGTAATTCCCCTTCCGGGTTTTTGCGTAATAACGGCTTCGTCGAACTCGTCCACGAAATACGGGAATGAAATCAGGTCTTTATTTCTGTCATAAATCGCGATATAGAAATTTTTCGCGGGCATGAGTGAAGAAACAATTTTATGAATGGAGGAAAATAGGTCCTCAAGATTTCCCGATTCGTGAGCGGCTTCGGAAATGCTGAAAGCAGCGGATATGAGTTCGTGGGATTTCTGTCTGTCGGTAATATCAATCTGTGTTCCCCAGATGCCGACGAGGTGATTGTCTTTAATAATACCGACCGAATTATTTAGAAAAACGACTTTCCTGCCGTCGACGGTTATCTCTTCCGAGACGACATTCTGAACGTTATAATCGTTATCGTGCAAAGCAAGGAACGCGTTAATGTTCACGGGATTGCTGTCACCGCCGTGAAGTTCAAAGAGGGACTTGCCGCGAATCTCATCCGCCGAATCGATACCGTACATTTTCGCGAAAGCGAGATTGCATTCTGCGACTATACCTGTTTTATATATACATTTCACCTGCTCTTCGAATGGGAGACTGATGTCAACAGGTTCGGAAAACTCAAGATAAGAAACGCCCTCAGAGGTTTTTTCAATAAAACTTTTGTACTTGCTTTCGTTTTCAATAAGTTTCTGTTCGTATTCTTTTTGCTCCGTAATATCAGTCAGGATTGATACGGTATATTCATCATTGTCCTTTGTAATCTTCATCATATTCGATTCGTACCAGTCGTACATACCTGATTTCTTTCTGAATCTGAACTGGATTTTCAATTGCGGAACGGGATTATCAGCCGAGAAGAAATCGCTGAAATTATGAACGTCGTCTTTATGGATATTGCGGGAAAAAGCCTCTAAGCCTTTTCCAACTATCTCATTGCCTGACAAACCCAGCATATCGGAAATCCTGTCATTGGAATAAATTACTTTGTCTTTCCTGAAGATTGCGACACCGATTAGCGAACTTTCGGCAATGATGTTGAAAAAGTCCTTAGAGATCAATATGGTATAAATTAGTTGTCGGTACAATTTTAACATATTTTAATCTTATTTTCACTGTATTTATGAATACAATTATTTCGTATTTTTACAAAATAAAACGATAAGGCTTGGCAAAAAAGAACATACTTGCAATTGCGGCGCATCCCGACGATATAGAATTCGGGTGTCCCGTCACCATCAGAAGGTTAATAAAAGAGGGGTACACCGCTAATTACGTTGTAGCGACAAACGGCGAGAACGGTTTTAAGATACGTTCTTTAACGGGAAAGGAGCGAATTGAACTTAGGAAGAAAGAGCAGATGAGCGCGGCGGCGGCGGTCGGCGTGAAGAAGGTATTTTTTCTCGATTACAAAGACGGCTTTCTCGAATATACCAATAAACTCAGGCGGCAGTTGACGAAAATAATTAAGGAACTGAAGCCTGAGATAGTTTTCACATTCGACCCTGCAAATCTCGATTTCGACAATATAAACCTGAATCACCGCGACCACAGGATAATCGGGACGGCCGTGTTTGACGCGGTATTCGCGGCAAAGAACGACTTTATATATCCGGATAAAAACGGCAAGCACAGGGTAAGCAGGATTTATTTTTTCGGCACGAACAAGCCCAATCATTTCGAGGATATAACCGATTCGCTCGAATTTAAACTTTCAATATTCAAGAATTTCAAATCGCAGTTTCCCAATTACGGCAATTTTATAAAATTCCTGAAGGAGAACATAATACCGAAAGATGGAAAAGGAAGGTATTATGAGGAATTCAGGGTGGTGGATGTAGTGCAAATCTCATACTGAGACAATTAGTAATTAATAATTAGTAATTAGTAATTAGACTTCTGAAAAACAATCTTTATTGAGTTTGTCATCCCGGCGTAGGCCGGGATCCATAAAGAAAATATTGATTTTATACAAGAACAATGCCGAGAGTCCCCCAAAGAACGGGGAGACTCTCGGTTACAGTTTGGTAACATCGTTTTTCAGGAGTCTAATAAATAATCGAAAGAATCTGTCATCGACAAAAAATTAGGGCTAAAGCCTATCTTTTATAAAATTCTTTTACGCCACTCTGAAGAGCGGGGTTAATATCGCGACGAGGTTCAGGTGTTGTAGTGTTCTTTTCCCTTACGCTGAAGAACGAGGTTACTATCGCGACGCGGCTCAGATTTTATTCGCGGTAATAATCAGGTCTTTGGAAGACGCCGCGGAGAACGGGTTTAAGTTGAAATCGGAGTAATATTTTATGTTTTTAAATCCAGCATTTTTTAGCAATGCAGAAAGTTCGTTCTTTCTGTATTCGTACAGTCGCGTCGTAATAAGTTTTTGGTTTTTCAAATTCTCCCTATCGGCAGCGAGTATATTGAAATCCAGACGACCGGGAAGAAAGTCATAGAACCTGAAGAATATCCTGCCGCCGCTCTCGGTAACGTTCACGATTCTTTTATTTTCCTTTCTGAGGTTCGTATAATTCAATAACTGCAACAGCAAGGTTCCTCCGTCTCTCATAACTGCGCGTATACGTTTCACGGATTTCCGCAATTCGGAAGGATTCATATTCGCGAGAGCATTGCCGAGCGAAACGACAAGGTCGAATTTACAATCGAAATTTTTCTTAATGCCCGACGCGGGCGCGTTAACAAAATCAATCCTGCATCCAAACGCTTTGGATTTTTGTTTCGCCTTAAGGAGCATATCCGCGGACGGCTCGAACCCAGTTACGTCCAGTCCGTTAAGAGCGAGCGCAATCGCGTCATTGCCCGTGCCGCAGCCGATATCCGCAGCCGAGCGGTAATTTTCCTTAATGAATTTTTTCAGAATTTCCTTTCTGGCAGAAATGTATGAAGAAGCATTCACCATCAGGTCGTAATCGGATGACAGCGAATTATAAAAGCCTTTATTTGTATTCAGTCTTCCCAAACGAATTTAAAAAGAAAAATTGATATGACGGTAATCACCACCGAGTATGAGATTAGAATCTGGAAATCACCGATAAGTTCGGTTAAAGGCACGCCTTCGGAAGCGAGTTTAGTTGAATCAATCAGAGTCAGCAGCAGCGGCAGGAGCACGGGAAAAGCGAGCACGGGATAGAGCGTTCCCTTTGAATTCGCCTTCGCGATAATCGCCGCGATAATCGTCGAAGCCGCTACGATGCCGAAATTTCCGAGAATCACAGAGAGGAAAAACGCTCCGAAGTTATTTATTTTAATCCCTGTTATCAAATAAAACAGGAAAAATATAACTATGTTCAGTGAGAAAGTGAGCACGAAATTAAAAAGCAGTTTCCCGAGAAAAATTTCAGTAGGTCCGGCGGCGAGTTTGAGAGCCATCGAGGTTCCCGTTTCTTCTTCTTTAATAAAGACTCTTGCAAGACCGCTAATGGCGGAGAAGAAAATCACAATCCAGAACAGGCCCGAAAGTATTGAATCATCGACTTTATCATCTCCGATTGAGAATTTGATGATTGAAATGGTAATAATAACGAACATCAGGAGCGAATTTATGACGTATCTGTTCCTGATTTCCGAGCGGATATCCTTTTTAAAAATCGAATATGTGAGTTTAAGAAGCAAAAATTTGATTTTTACAAATTTACAAAAAATAAGTTTAAGTTTTGGAATATAATTCAGTGCTTATCCGCGGAACCGAAACGGGTTCGGAGACCGGAATACGGGGACAAAGCGGCGGGGAACAAGCGAAAAGAGCGAATAAAAAACAGTTAAAACATAAATTCGGTACTAAAAAATGTATTGAGATAACATCTTATTTTATCTAATTTGAATTAAATTTATTTGGAGGAATAAATACACTTGCAATACCCCGCAGTTATAACGCAGACTTACATTGACGGGATTTCTATGCCCGGAAGCGGTTCCTCCGAAAAACTTAAGACCGAAAAAGAATTCAAATCGTATAATTTTCAATATAGTTCAAACTTAAAACATATCATTCATGGAACCAATTTTTAAAAAACAGGAAAGGACAGGTCCGGTATTATTTTCCGATTACAAGAGAGGCGAAGGAATAAAGAAGGCTCTCGAAATCGGGAGAGAGAACGTTCTGTTTGAATTAAAGTCATCAAAGTTAAAAGGAAGAGGCGGCGCAGGATTTCCGACCTCGACAAAATGGATGCTGACAGCAGCCGCGAAAGCGGATCAAAAGTTCATAGTATGCAATGCCGACGAAGGAGAGCCCGGCACATTCAAGGACAGGGTGCTTCTCACGGAATATCCCGAATTGGTTTTTGACGGAATGGTTATCGGCGGGTACACTATCGGAGCGAAGGAAGGTCTTGTATATCTGAGAGGCGAATACGAGTATATGTATCAGTACCTTGAAGATTACCTTGAACAGATGAGGAAAGACAATCTGCTCGGCAAGAAGATACTCGGTCTCGAAGATTTCAATTTCGACATAAAGATAAGGCTCGGAGCGGGCGCGTACGTTTGCGGAGAAGAAACCGCATTAATCGAATCGCTCGAAGGACAGCGCGGCGAATCGAGGAACCGTCCTCCATACCCCGTTAACACGGGATACAACGGACGTCCGACGTCTGTAAACAACGTGGAAACACTCGCGGCGGCGGCGCACATAGTTGTAAAGGGCGGCGACTGGTACGCGAAGGTAGGAACGGACAAATCGAGCGGCTCGAAATTATTCTCGATTTCAGGCGACTGCAAGAAGCCCGGAGTTTACGAACTTCCCTGGGGCACGAAGATAAAAGACCTTTTAAAACTCGTGGACGCGAGCGAAACGAAAGCGGTGCAAGTCGGCGGCGCGTCGGGAGTATGCGTTCCCGCGTCGCAGTTCGACAGAACACTTGCTTACGAAGACGTCGCGACAGGCGGTTCCGTGATGATATTCGGAAAGAACAGGAACATGCTCAAGGTGCTCAAGAACTTCATGGAATTCTTCGTTGAAGAATCCTGCGGTCAGTGCACGCCGTGCAGAATCGGCAACGTAAAATTACTCGAAGGCGTTGAAATGATAGAAAAGGGCGAATTCACGTTTGATTACATAAGCAAACTGAAGGAACTCGGACAGTCGATGCAGGTCGCTTCCAAATGCGGTCTCGGACAGTCGAGCCCGAACTCATTCATTTCAATTATCGAAAACTTTAAAGATGAAATATTAAATAAAATCGAAGCATAAAAATGGATAATAAAAAAACATCAAGAGCACCCGTCAGCCAGCAGCAGTTCAAGGTTCAGAAACCCGAGGATACGAACACCATCGGCGGGATGATATCCGTTGAGATTAACGAGAAGAAAATATCCGTTCCTCTCGGAACGACGATACTTGAGGCCTGCAAGATGAATCAGATTCACATTCCGACCTTGTGCCATCACGAGGACCTCTGCGTAGCGGGCGTATGCCGCGTTTGCGTAGTCGAAGTGGAAGGAATGAGAACTCTTCAGGCTGCCTGCGCGTTCCCGATAACGGCTCCGATAAAAGTCAGAACTTCGACCTCGATGGTAAGGAAAGCAAGAAGGCACGTAATAGACCTTCTTCTCAGCGAACATTACGGTGAATGCTATTCCTGCATAAGAAACGGAAACTGCGAACTCCAGTCGCTCGCGAACGAGTACGGAGTTGACGGATATACTTTCGGACACTGCGACAAGCCCGCGTACGAAGTTGACAAGTCGTCATACTCGGTCATCCGCGATATGAGCAAATGCGTTCTTTGCAAGAGATGCGTGAGAACCTGCATCGACCTTCAGGAAGTCGGCGTTCTCGAAG
>CALGII010000039.1 GCA_937915485.1 uncultured Ignavibacteriota bacterium
GATTAATAATTCAACGTGTCCCTCGTGAAGGTAACCCATCGTGGGAACCAAACCGATTTTCTTGCCCGTCCTCCGCAGGAACTCGGATATTTCCTGCATCGCCCGTATGTCCTTGATTACTTTCAACCCGCGAAATGGTTAAGCAGTTGCGTAAGTTTCTCTTTCATGTTTTTTCTATCGACAATCAAATCGAGAAAACCGTGCTCGAGCAGAAACTCGGAGCGCTGAAATCCCTTCGGCAAATCCTTACCCGTAGCCTGTTTAATAACCCTTGGACCCGCGAATCCGATAAGTGCGTTCGGCTCGGCGATGTTTAAATCACCCTGCATAGCATAAGACGCGCTCGCGCCGCCTGTCGTCGGGTTCGTTATTATCGAAATGTATGGTACTTTTTCTTCGGCGAGTTTTGCAAGACGCGCGGAAATTTTTGCCAACTGCATCAGAGAAATGCCGCCTTCCATCATTCTCGCTCCGCCGCTCGATGAAATAATAAATAAAGGAGTCCTTGTTTTTATGCTCTTGTCAACTGCTCTGCAGATTTTTTCTCCTACTACGCTACCCATGCTGCCGCCGATGAAACTGAAATCCATGCAGGCTATTACGCACGGCAGTTTGTTTATTTCACCGGTTCCCCACCTGATTGCGTCAATTAGTTCCGTCTTCTTGATAGTCTCGTCAATTCTTTTATCGTAAGGTTTCGTGTCGGTAAATTTGAGCGTATCGACCGATTTCATTTTCTTGTCATATTCCTTGAAGGTGCCCTCGTCGAACAGCAGATTGAAGTATTCGTTGCTTCCAATCCTGAAATGAAAACCGCACTTGATACACGTGTAAGAATTTCCTTCCCATTGTTTCTTATGCATCATTTCGCCGCACTCGTCGCACTTAATCCACATTCCGTCGGGCACGTCCTGCTTGGGTGTATCAGTTGTTATGTTCTTCTCGCTTCTTTTAAACCATGCCATTGTTCAATAATTTAGTTTTAAAAAAATGCCGTATCTGAGAAAGCATTTAATGCTTCCTCAGGTATGTCAGTTTTTTCTGAATAGCATTTCCTTCATATATAACGGCTCGCTCTTCCTGTAATCGCTGAACCTGTCTTCTTCCACCGCTTTCAATGTCAACGCGTACATGGATTCGGCGTTCGTCATGCCTGATAAATCCCTGACCTGCAATCCCGCAGGCAGTTCCTTGCCCGGTTTTTCGTTTATGAGATACATTATACCGCTTTCGAGATCCGCGGATTTGATTATGCTGTAGTCGGAAATTCTTTCTATCTCATTGCCTGATTGTCTGTAATCCGCAGTGTAATATTCATTTCCGCTGGAATATGTATAAATCAGAGGCTTTACGGTTTTCCCTCCCGCGTTCTCTTTAAACTTACCCGCGACTATGTCGATTGTAACAAGTTCGACTAACTTTGCTCTTCCCGCGAAACAAATGCCCTTCGCTATCGCCGAACCAATCCTAATACCCGTAAACGAGCCGGGACCGTTCGATAAACCTATGCATTCAATTTCGCTGAAATCCAAACCCGAAGCGTCGAACGCTTTTCTGATCTCGTAAACAAGACTGTCCGCGTTCTCACCAGGTTTCAGAACATTTAATATAATAAAATTGCCTTTTTTGTTATAGGCAAATTCAATTTTTTTAAAAGCGCAGTCTATTAATAAAATATTCAAATATTAGTGATTTATTTCAATAATTCGCTCATTTTCACGTTTTCCGTACGAAAATTTGACCTTTTTCAACGGTTTTCCGAGATATTTCTCCGCTAAATCCGGCCACTCAATCAGGCAAATCGAATCCCCGCCTGTATATTCATCAAATCCGAGTGTCCCTAGTTCGGCGGGAGTACCCAGCCGGTAAAGGTCAAAATGAAATATTTTTATCAAACGATTCTCAATATGGCCTTCGTATTCATTCACAATTATAAATGTCGGACTGTTCACGATTTCCCTGACACGGAATCCCTTCGCGATGCCTTTTACAAATTGAGTCTTCCCGGTTCCTAGATTACCGTCGAGACCTATTATGTCTCCTGCTTTCAGACCGGCGGAATATAATTCACCCTGCTTTACGGTATCTTCCTCTGAACGCGAGACCAGTCTCATCCCTTGCTCTCCAGAAATGCTACGGGCAGTATCATCTCTTCCATCGAAATTCCACCGTGCTGGAATGTGTCGTTGTAATAATTCAGGAATTTATGATAGTCCGTCGGATACACAAAATAAAAATCTTCCTTCGCGATAATATAATTCACTATGCCGTTTCTGACGGGAAGCCTGTAATCAAGCGGATTTTTTACGAAAATGGCGTTGCGCGGTTCCGCCTTCACGTTTCTTCCGTATTTGTAACGAAGATTGGTCGCGGACTCCTTGTCGCCGAGCGCTTTTACGCCGTGAAGACACCTGATGCTCCCGTGGTCCGTCGTTAGAATTATTTTCACGTCGGATTTAGTCGATAACTGTCTCAACATTCCAAAAAATGACGAATGCTCGAACCACGATTCCGTCAGCGATCTGTACGCGGATTCGTCGGGCGCGATTTCCTTCAGTATCGCCGTATCGCTTCTCGAATGCGCTATCATATCCACGAAATTTATAACGAGCGCGTTCACTTGATTATTGCAGAATGAAAGTATCCTGCTTTCGATTCCCCTGCTGAAATCCGAATCCATTATCTTCGTGTACCGGAGTTCGTTTCTTAGTTTTATTTTCCTTCTTTCGAGCAGTTTCTGAAGGAATTCCTTTTCGTAATTGTTCTTCGAATTTTCGTCGTCGCCAGTACGCCATAAATCGGGATAATGTTTTTCAATCTCCGAAGGATAAAGCCCCGCGAAGATGGCGTTCCTGCTGTAAGGCGTAGCAGTCGGAAGCAGTGAATAATAGTAATCCTTGCTGATGCGGAAATAATTTTCGAGATATCTTTCCATTACCAGCCACTGGTCAAGACGCATGCAGTCAACCACTATCAGGAAAACGGATTTGTATTTGTCAATATCGGGTATTAGGTATTTATCAACCACCCTGTTCGACAGCACCGGTGCACCGGCGTTGTCATCAAGCCAGTTTCTGTAGTTTTTTTCAACAAACTTCGAGAATTCCACGTTGCACTCCCGCCTCTGGTCTATCGCGGTCTGCTTCAGTCCGAGTTCCGGATGTTCGTCGAGTTCAAGTTCCCAGTTCGTCATCTTCACGTGTATGTTAATCCATTCATCCCAGGTCAGTTCATTCATCAGCGACATCGATATCTGATTGAACTCCTGAATGTAATCCCTCGATACTTGGTCCCCTTTTAATTTCCTGCCCTCAAGAAATTTCTTGCAGACGAGAAGGACCTGTTTTGGGTTTACGGGTTTGAGCAGGTAATCGGAAATTTTTTTCCCTATAGCGTCTTCCATCAGACTTTCCTCTTCGTTCTTGGTCACCATAACAACCGGCAGACCCGGTTTTAGGTCCTTGACTTCCGAAAGAGTCTCGAGTCCGCCCTTACCCGGCATCATTTCATCCATGAACACGAGATCAACATCATTGCTCTTTATGAACTGAATGGCGTCGTCGCCGTTAGTCGCCTCGTAAACGTCGTAACCTTTCTGCTTGAGAAAAAGTATGTTTGATTTGAGTAAATCTATTTCGTCATCAACCCAGAGGATAACTGCTTTGTTTTCCATGATTGTTTCGTTTGTTTAGAAAAATGGTATCAATACGTCATTAAATTCAGTGTTTTATATGATTTATAACAATTTATATACGTTTAAGATTTAGTTCAACTACATTTTCAATGTGATACGTCTGAGGAAACATGTCCACAGGCTGAATTCTTCCGATCTCATACTTGTCCCCGCTCATTATGATTTTCAAATCCCTTGCCTGCGTCGCGGGATTGCAACTAACGTAAACAGTCTTCTCAAACTCTTTTCCGCTTATCATTTCACATATATCCGGATGAAGTCCCGAGCGCGGCGGGTCAAGAATAAGTTTATTGAATCCTGACGTCACGTCTTCTTCTTCAAGAAAATCCTTTATGTCAGACGTAATAAATCTAACGTTGTTTATTCCGTTAAGTTTCGCGTTCTCTTCCGCGCTTTCTATTGATTCCTTTATTAGTTCTACTCCCGTTACATTTTTCACGAGGCCGGAAATAAAAATTGAAATCGAACCCGTTCCGCAGTACAAATCAAGCACGCTGTCCGTCTCCCTGAAATCTCCGAACTCCGCGACCTGCGAATACAATCTCTCCGCCTGCTTCGTGTTCGTTTGAAAAAAGGCGTTCGGTGATATTTTGAACGTGAATTCCTTTCCGCCCCTGTTCAGTTTATCTTCGATGTAACCTCTGCCGTATATTATTTTGACGTCTTCCGCGAACGCAACCTGCGCCTTCTTCCTCGTAAACGAATTTATTAACGTCGTTACTTCGGGAAATCTTTCTTTCAGTTCTTTTGAATAACCGGTTACAATTTCCTCGTCGTATTCGTATGTTATAAGATTTACCATCAGGTCGTCCGTGTTTCCGCACTGCCTGATTATAAGGAATCTCAAATATCCTTCGTGAGTCGACGTGCTGTAAATTGAGAGACCCCTGCTCTTGAAAAAGTCTCTTGAAAAATTCATGATGCGCGACGATAACTCAGACTGAAGGAAACATTCCTC
>CALGII010000040.1 GCA_937915485.1 uncultured Ignavibacteriota bacterium
TGACTTTTTGTTCCGCAACATATTCCTGTTCGCCCGCTTTCACGCCGAATATTTTTTCGAATACGGGAACCGAATTTTCAAGTGATTTTACAGCGATGCCTAAATGTTCAAGTTTCATTTGAGTTTTTTTAGTTAGTCCTTTAAAATACAAATAATGGGCGAGGCATAAAATTCAAATTTTTGTCGGCGAAAACCGCGATTAAGCGGACAAAAGAATTTTTCGCAGTCCGTTTTCAATTGATTGTTTTCTAATTTATTGTTTTTTTTGCATGAACGTCTTTATAATTTATTGATGATTTCACTAAAATTTCTTTACACAGCCCGAAACACCGACCCGTTTACACCGCATTCGAAAAATTATTTTGAATCATTAAATCACATACACCATGTTTAAATCCTTCATGCCGAAGCAGCCGAAGTTTTTCGAAATGCTTGCTACGCTTACAGAGGAAGCGCACAACGCGGCAAAGATACTGAACGATATCGTGCACAATATTGAGAACCTGGACGAATACGCCTCCGAAATCCACGTCATAGAAAATAAGTGCGACGAAATAACACATAAAATCGCAAACGAACTTAACGAAACTTTCGTAACCCCCATAGACAGGGAAGACATTTTCGCGATAATGAACGCGCTGGACGACGTAACAGACGGCGTCGACAGAATAGCGTCAAAAATGAAATTGTACAAAATAAGAAAGCCGCTGAAATTCGGTCCTCAGTTAGCGGGAATCCTTTTCAGGCAGACGGAACTGCTGAACGAGGTTGTTAGAAGCATGCAGGGCGACTACAAGCAAACTCTCGAAAAACTGGTTATAATCAGAAATCTCGAAACCGAAGGAGATTCGGTTTTCAGGGACGCGATAACATATCTTTTTGAAAACGAAAAAGACGCCATCGAGGTAATCAAAAGAAAGGAAATTCTCGAGAATTTCGAAAAGGCGGTTGACAAGTGCCAGACGGCTACGATTGCAATCGAAGGAGCATTGATAAAGAACATATGAACATGCTTGAAATAGTTCTGATTGTGATTTTCATCGCTCTCGTTTTTGACTTCCTGAACGGGTTTCACGATTCGGCGAATTCAATCGCGACGATCGTATCGACACAGGTTCTGACTCCACAAAAAGCCGTGCTCTTCGCGGCTTTTTTTAATTTCATTGCGGCATTCACTTTCGACGTAGCAGTCGCGAAGACAATAGGGAACGGTCTCGTGCACATTTCGGACATTGACGTATGGGTGCTGACCGCGGGACTTCTCGGCGCGATTTTCTGGAATCTGTTAACCTGGTATTTCGGTATTCCGGTGAGTTCGTCGCACGCGCTTATAGGCGGCTACGGCGGCGCCGCTGTGATGAAACTCGGATGGGGAGTATTGATTCTTCCCGCGTGGATAAAAGTAGTCGTGTTCATAGTTGTCGCTCCGCTTCTTGGACTTGTGATTGGTTATTTCAATATGGTCGTGACAACCTGGATAGTGAGAAACAAGAAACCCCGCAAGGTGGACAAGGCGTTCAGAAAACTTCAACTTGTATCCGCGGGCTTCTATAGTTTCGGGCACGGCACTAACGACGCCCAGAAGACGATGGGCATCATAGCGGGTGTTCTCTTTTCCGCGAAGTTCATAGATTCGTTCTACGTTCCGTTCTATGTTGTTATTTTGTGCCACGCGGCTATCGCGCTCGGCACCATGTACGGCGGCTGGAGAATCGTCAAAACAATGGGAATGAAAATAACAAAACTAAAACCCATCGGCGGATTCTGCGCCGAATTCGCGGGCGCCACGACGCTTCTCGGAACGGCTCTTCTCGGCATTCCGGTAAGCACGACGCAGACAATCACGGGCGCAATCGTGGGCGTAGGCAGCACGCAAAGGCTTTCCGCCGTAAGATGGGGCGTGGCGGGAAAGATAGTCTGGGCATGGGTTCTGACAATTCCGCTTTCTATGATTTCAGGCGCGCTGTTTTACTGGATAATTTCCCTTTTCCTCTGATTTATTATTTATGATTTTATGATTAGCCGAAACGTCATTATTACGGGCGCGACATCGGGTGTCGGAAAGGCTCTGGCGCTCAGGGTCGCACAAAGAAAAGCGAAACTCATAATGTTTTGCAGGGACAAAACCAAAGCCGAAAGCACAAGAAACGAATTAATCCAAAAATCACACAACGAAGACATACACATCATCATAGCGGACCTTTCGTCTATGGAATCCGTGAAAGAGGCTGCCGCAAGAATTAAAAGAACATTTCCCGAACTGTACATGCTCGTGAACAACGCGGGCTGCTCCGTGATAAAGCGGACAATCACGGAAGAGGGCATCGAGAAAACATTCGCCTCGAATTATCTGGGGCATTACGTACTCACGATGCTTCTCGTTGACTTTATGAAGGTATCGGCTCCCTCAAGAATAATTAATGTCGCCTCTCAGGCGCATACGAAAATTGACTTTGACAATCTTTCGGGAGAAAAAAAATATAACTACTTCACGGCATACAAATACTCGAAAGCGGCAAACATACTCTTCACGTTCGACCTCGCTGAAAAACTTAAGGACACGGGAATCACGGTCAATTGCGTTCATCCCGGCGTTGTAAAGTCGAACATATACGACAACATTAAAGGAATAAACAAACTGCTTATTAAATCGATTTGGCCGTTTTTCATCACCCCGGAGAAATCCGCCGAAATTATAATGCCCTTGCTTTTGTCGAAAGACTTCAGGAACATAACTGGGAAGTATTTTGTAAAAGGAAAAGCCGTATGTCCGAAAAAAGGTGTTGACAATATTTCGGACAGAATGAAACTTAGAGAGTTGAGCGAAAAATTAACCAAAATAAAATTATGAAAACACTAAAATTACTCGCAATAGTTCTGACCGCGCTTATCATGGCGGGGTGTTCCGCTCAAAAACCAACCGATACGACAAGCAGCAAGATGCTTATAAACGATATCTGGGCGCTTACTAAAATAAACAATACCGACATCGTTAAAGTCACGGGAAAAACCCAGCCGATGATTGAGATTCACTTAAACGGCAACCGCTTTCTCGGAAACACGGGATGCAACGAGATGAGCGGCACGGTAGTAGTAGGCGACAAGTCGATTAAATTCTCGGACATAACACAGACGAAAATGTTCTGCGACGACTCTCCCGAGATTGAATTCCTTAACGGCCTGAAAAAAGCCGATATGTGGGAAATCAGCAAACTCACGCTTTACCTGAAATCGGGAAATGACGTTGTTCTCACTTTTAAAAAAGTAGATTAAAACTTATTTTGTTCATTTAAAGCAAAAACCAATAAATGGACATAACAGGAAAGATTCACGAAATATTCCCGGTTCAGACTATAAAGAGCAGTTTCACGAAAAGAGAATTCATTTTGCTGGACGACACGAATGACCAGTTTCCGCAGTATATAAAATTTGAACTCGTTCAGGATAAATGCTCGCTGATGGATGATTATAAACCGGGAGATGAGATAAAGGTTTATTTTAATCTTCGCGGACGCGAATGGATTAATCCCAAGGGCGAAAAAGTTTATTTCAATTCTCTCAGCGCGTGGAAGATTGAACCCGCAAACACAGGCGCGCAGCGCGATTCGGCGCCCCCTGATTTTTCTCCCGCGGATGACGATATGCCTTTTTAACAATTAGCAATTAGTAATTAGTAATTAATAATTAGAAACTAATAGTATCTGTCAAATAGTATATGATCGGTAGTATATGATTGGTAGTATGTGCCAAATAGTATATGCTTAGTCGATTTAATGCAAATTATAATTACTAATTACTAATTACTAATTGATAATTACTAATTGAAGAGGCACCCCCTCCAAAGGGGGATAAATTCTAACTACTAATTACTAATTGTTAACTGCTAATTGTTAACCGTTAATTGAAAACAATCTGTTCTCCCACACCGAGAACTTTCACTCGTCCTCTCAAATCTGAAAATCCTTTTTCAGGGTCTTCGAGAATCTGAATCATTATGTCCATCGGGCGGTTGGGGTCGGACATATATCTTGCGGCTCCGTAATGAACGGGTATCATATATTTCGCTTTTACGTCCTGAAATAATTTAAGCGTTTCGAAAGAAGTCGTGTGATGCCAGAAACTTGATGAATCACAGTTCCTGCACGGTCCGACCGGTATTATTGCGAGGTCTATATTGAAGGTGTCGCCGATTTTCTTGAAGGCATCGCTGCGGTAACCCGTGTCTCCCGCATAGTAAACCACGGCATCTTTATATTCGAGCACGTAACCTGTCGCGCCCTGCTCCAGCCAACCATAAACATCAATCGCGTAACGTCCGCCCGAATGCAGGGCAAAAACCGGAGTAACTTTCATACCGTCAATCAAAACGCTTTTACCGACAAAATCGCCGTGCTGCGAATCGTAATTTTCGAGCCGAATCATTTCAAGGTCGAAACCCGGCATGTAATTCTCAACCCCCTCGGGAAAAACAAGTTTGGCTTTTGGAAACCTGCCGGCGAAATAATCTATTGTCGAAAAACTGAGGTGGTCCATATGCGGATGCGAAATAAAAATGTAATCGAGTTTGCCGAGTTTTTCCGGGTCAAGCCCGGGCTCGTATTGTCTCATCAGCAGCCCTCCAAACCTCTTGTTGAAAAACGGATCGAAAAATAAAACCTTATCATACATCTGAACGAGAGTGGTCGAATGTCCGACCCACAGCGCCGAAATTTTTACACTGTCCTTGACGGGATTGTCAACCTTGGCAACCTTGACTGGGTTTGAGGAAATGCTGTCGCCGACGTTATTCAGCATAATGTTGAGATAACCGCAGGAACTGAAAAGAACCGCGAAAAGAATATACAAAATTATTTTTATTGTTTTAAATGCCATCAATAATATTTGAAATAAAATGAAGCCGAATAGAGATTGTTCGCGTTAAAGTTTTTTGTGAACTGCAAACCGAAAAGTCCGCCAATGAAATATACGCCCGCCTCAACTCCGGCGTATCCGTTATCTCCCGAAACAGAGTTCTTTCTGAATGTGTATTTTCCTCCAAGCGAAACCGCGATGTTCTCTCCCATTTCCTGAACCGGAATAATCACCCGCGCTCCGGTATTAAGCCCGATCCGGTCGAACCCCGAATATTTAAAAGAGGACGTAACAACTTCGGGCTGAATGAACAATTCCGCCGAACCTGTGAACCGCCTGACGGGATTAATCATGAAGAACTGCACGGGACTCACGTACTTGTTCGCCCTGAATGAAATATTCAAAGGCGTTATCTGCCATTTCAACGAAAACTGAACACGCGCGTTGTCGTCGTTCGCGTCGCTTATAATTCCGGGCGACGGAATAGCCTGAAGAAGCAGCCACGTTGAGTATTTCGTGAACGGCTTGCTGCGCGTGTCTTTCACCTGAGAGTAAGAAACGCCGGAATACAGGAACACGACACAAAAAAATATTTTTACAATCCCGTTTATCAATTATAAAAAGCGCTGATTTTTAATTTATACATGAAACAACATTGCCGCAATAAAGATTTTATTTGAACAACACGAACATATCGATAAAATTAAAGGTCATCGATTCATAATTTTTAAAATAATCCTGTCCGAGATTTCCGTGAAAGTATTTATCCTTGTTCTTCGACAATTCCGAAAGCAGCGACACTTTTTTTATTGTCCCGTTTTTACCGTTCACACCGAGAACAATCTCTGGAATGTAATATCCCTTTACGGTTTCGATTCCTCCCGCTCCCCCGAGATTAATGTCCACCTGCTCGAGTATTCCTTCTATTTCTTTTCTGTATTTTTCAAAATAAGGTCTGTAAAGTATTGTTGACATCGCTCCCGAATCAAACGTGAACCTCAATGTGTCCGCGCCGCGAAACGCCTGTATGACGGGCGTAAATCCGTGAAAAGCGAGATTCTGCACGGGTCTTTTTGAAGGTAAAGCGGGTATGGTAAGCAGGTTGTCTTTATTCACCGTTATTTCTCCGAAACTTCTTATAATCGGATTTCCGATGATTCCGTAAATTTTGTAAAAACCAAAACTCAAAGCCTCATCCGGAAGCACGAGAAACACTACATTGTTCACCTTTACTCCGCCTGTTTTAAGAACAGGGCAGACTGCAACTTTCGAGTCTACCTTTTTACCCGTTATCGTTCCGACTTTAAGTTTCGTATCGATAAGTTTTAATCCGAGTTTTTGGGCGACGGATTCAACTATGACTGAAAAGTTCGCTCCCGTGTCAAAAATAAATTTGAACTCGAGTTCGTTGATTGAAACGGGTATATTCCAGAGATTGGCGATGTCGCGCTCCATCTGAATTGTTACATCTCCGTTTTTTAACATTGTCTGCGGTTTCGCATCGGTAACGGCTGTCCAGAGATTTATGTCGTCGATTAAATCGTCTTTTTCTTCCTCGTCGAGAAAAGCGGAATAACTTTTGGATACGAGAAGGTCGCACTCAAGGGCGTCTTTGTACTCGAAAAGATTCACGTGGTTGTTCGATTTTGCCTTGTACAGTTCCGCCTTCAGCGAATCGGCAAGACCTTCGGGATTATCTTTTAGGAGTTTGCCGACAAGCGTGTTGGAGCCCTTGAAATCGCAAAACGCGTTCCTGCTGAGCGATTCCAGATATTCTTTCTGCCAGCCGGAAGAATATTTGATGTTCGGTATGGCGTCCCGTAGTCCGAAGAAATCACACCCTTTGTAAAGCCCGAATCCGTAATTAAAATCCTGCGCGTTCAAAGACGGCAGCGCTAAAATCAAGATGGCTGTTAAGAATAAAAATCTTTGCGCCCGCTTATAAACGGAACCGCCGTCAATGTTTATGTGGAAATTTGTTTTCATATGCTTATTTGATAAAATTATATTCTTGTTTCAGTTTTTTCGAAAGGCTTTGAACTATCTGTTCGTAAGAGTGGTCAATCATTTCATAAATAAGTTTTCTCGGTATTGACCCGTCCATTACGACGGTGTTCCGGTGGGATTTGTTCATGTGAAACCCCGGGGTTATCGCCTCGTATCTCTCCCTCAGTTCAACAGCCAGTTCGGGTTCGCACTTGAGGCTTAATTCAAACGGCACCTCGAAGTTCATCATAAGAAAAATTTTATTCATTACTTTAAACACAAGCACACTGTCGCCGAAGGGCATTCCCTCGGTCGCCGCTTTTTTCGAGAGAGCGTATTCCCTTATCGTTTCAAAATCCATTTGTTTTTATATGCAGGAGTTTATTTATCAGAGGCTTAATCCCCTGATTATGTTATACGAAAAAACTTTGTACCGTGTTTATGTTAAAACACAGACTTTCACAAAATGACGAGAATATTATTATATTCCAATTGAAAAAACATCTCATCCATACATAACATTTATTTTTCATTGTTCTTTTTCCCGCTTTTCGAAATATTAAGAAAACTGTCAAACATTATGAAAAAATCAAAACTCCTTCTTGCTTATATATTTTTTATCACGATATCATCTCTTTCCGGCCTGTACGCGGCCCCCGGAGATACAACATGGATAACCGCGTTCAATCAGGAATATCATTACTGGGCGGACCTGCATTACAAGACAGTATATTTCCCTGACACCTCGCATCACTGGTCGAAAATTATTATGAAGTACACGATAGGGTGCCCGACAGCCGGGTGCGATCCGTGGGACAGGTTCGGGCATTTAAGAGTCGTGATAGATTCAACCACATATTATGAAATCGCGAGAGTGATTACGCCGTACAACATTGTCGGGAGCGGATACCCGGGAACGTGCACCTACGTTTACGACCTGACAGACTACATGCCGCTGCTTCACGACTCCGTGAAATTCGCGAACTACATAGAGACGTGGATAAACACGCCGCGCGGATGGTACGCGACAATCAAGTTCGCTCTGATAGAGGGAGAAGTTCAACCGAAACCTTATAAGGTTGTAAACCTGTGGCAGAACCAGTATCTCGTTTATGGCGATACCGCTAATCCGCCGATGAATCACCTTCCTTCAAAAAATATAATAACAGATTCGGGAATTTACAGCGTCAAGGCGAGAATTATAACGACGGGGCACGGACAGGGGAACACGGAGAACGCCGCTGAGTTTTCACAGAAACAGCACGGCATCGTTGTAGGAAACGATACGCTCACTTACTGGCTCTGGAGATACGACTGCATTGATAATACGTGCAGTCCGCAGGGCGGAACCTGGCATTATCCCCGCGCCGGCTGGTGCCCGGGAGCAAGCGTAATTCCGTGGGATACGATGATTACGTCGTACGTAACTCCCGGACTCGGCAAAACATATTCCTATTATCTCGATCCGTACGTGAATTACTGCAGGCCGACAAATCCCAACTGCGTAAACGGCGTCACCTGCACCGACTGTAATTATAACAGCACAGGACACACGGAGCCTTTCTACAGGATTGAGACGCAGTTGATATATTACAGGGTAAACCCGAATGTCGGCGTCATACAACTTAACTCTTTCGTTCCGAATTATTACACGCTCGAACAAAATTATCCCAATCCTTTTAATCCTTCGACAACCATAAAATTCGCCGTAAGGGAAAAGGCAAACGTGAAAATATCCGTCTTCGACATATCGGGAAAACTCATTAACAATTTGTTTAACCGCGAACTCACTGCAGGTACATACAAGATAGATTTCGACGGCGCGAAACTCTCGAGCGGGATTTATTTCTACCGACTCGAAGCATTCGACTCGAAAGGTGTAAGTTCTATAACCAAAAAAATGGTGCTCGTGAAATAAGACTTATATGTTTTAAAAATACGGTAATCCACTGAAACGGATTCGGCCGTTCGTTTATACATTCGGTCCGTTTGAAGAAAGAAAGGTCCGGGGAGCATCCGTCGTATTCCTTGTGCCTGTCACGCCGCGGAATATTCGACAAAACACCTGTTTTTTCATTCCTTAATGTTCAGGAACAATCCGGTTGTTTTCGGGATATAAAAGATGTATGAATTACTTGCTGACCGCATTTATTCATAAATTTTTAGGAATATTTTAGGTAAATTTCTACCTAATATTATGCCTGATTGGATTATAGACATACTGATTACGCTTATTAAAATCGTGGTCGTGGAAAGCGTGCTGCTTACTGCCGTGGCGTTTACGGTTTATGAAGAAAGGCGCGTGGCGGGTTTTATTCAAAACCGCCTCGGGCCTAACCGCGTCGGCTATCAGGGGCTTCTTCAACCGTTCGCCGACGTCCTTAAACTTCTTTTGAAAGAAGACATCGTTCCCGCGAACGCTAACAAGTTCGTACATTCGCTCGCGCCCGGAATTTCGATATTCGTGGCGCTTTCGACGATTGCCGTAGTTCCTTTCGGCGACAAAATTATGATTGCCGGAAGGGAAATAAAACTTCAGATTGCGGATGTTAACATAGGCATTCTCTACATTCTCGCTTTTCTGTCGCTCGGCGTTTACGGCATAACCCTCAGCGGCTGGTCGTCGAACAGCAAGTACTCGCTTCTCGGCGGTCTGCGCTCGTCGGCGCAAATGCTGAGTTACGAACTTTCAATGGGACTCTCCATTATCGGAATCATACTTATTAACGGTTCGTTTGAACTAGATACGATTGTGCAGAATCAATACGGGTGGAAGTGGAACATAATCCTTCAGCCGGTTGGTTTTCTTACGTTTCTCATCGCTTCGTTCGCCGAAACCAACCGAACTCCGTTCGACCTGCCCGAAGCGGAGCAGGAACTCGTTGGCGGTTATCACACTGAATATTCGAGCATGAAATTCGCGATGTTTTTCCTTGCCGAGTACGCGGCAGTTATAGTTTCGTCCTGCGTAATCACAACGTTGTTCCTCGGCGGCTGGCAGTTCCCGTACCTCCAGACATTCGGTCTGCCGCCTCTTGCGGTCAGCATAATACAAATTCTGACATTTTGCGCCAAGGTCGCTTTCATGGTGTTTTTCTTCATTTGGGTCAGATGGACTATTCCGAGATTCAGGTATGACCAGTTGATGAGAATCGGCTGGCAGGTAATGCTGCCGCTTGCCCTTTTAAATCTAGTGGCAACGGCGATAATCGCGGCTATCTTAAAAAATTAATTATACTGAAATGAAAAAAGCAGTTTGTATTTTTCTTTTAATGTTCCTGTTCGCGGGCGTTTCGAAAGCGCAGATGTACACTGACTTCACGCTTCCCGACGTGGACGGAGCTGACGTTACTCTCAGCAAAGTTCTTGACAATTCCAAAGGCGTGCTCGTGGCTTTCTGGGCTACCTGGTGCACACCCTGCAAGGAAGAGATGAAAAAACTCGAAGATGTATATCAGAAATACAAAGACCAGGGCTTCGAATATCTTGCAATAAATGTTGACAATCAAAAATCGTCATCAAAAGTAAAATCGTTCGTCACCGCACAGAATTTTTCTTTCAAGGTTCTGATGGATCCCGAAAAGAGGGTGTTCGAATCTTACGGCGGCAAGGATGAAATGCCGTATTCGCTGATGATAAACAAGAACAAGGAAATCGTCGCGCTCCATATCGGATTCAAGACGGGCGACGAGGTTAAAATAGAAGAAGAAATAAAAGCAATGCTCGGAATAAAATAGCATTTTTCCCCATTAAAAAAATAAAATTTTGATATGAAGAAACTTCTGTCTCTTGCACTGCTCTTGCTGGTCTCGTCTATCGGAGTTGCCCAGATTAAACTCGACGTGAAGGCTTCGCTTAACAACGTTATGAGGTACGGAAGCGGCACGGAAAGAAACAACAATCTTGAATACGGAAAAGAATATTTCGAAAATCTGTCTGACGCGCGTCTTTCGGTTAACGACATAATTTTCGGAATGCGTTATGAAATCAGCCAGCCGATTGAATACGGCGTAGATTATAAGGGAATAAGAAAAAGATTCATAGAGTACAACAACGTCAAGGAAGGCATTAACGTGCGCGCGGGAGACTTCTGGGAAGTTATTTCCCGCGGTCTTTCGATGAATGTCTTTGAAGACCGCACGCAGTTTTACGATACGGGCATCGACGGAATCAAGGCGTTCTATAAAAAAACAATCGGAGAAAAAAACCCGGTTAAAGTTAAAGCGGAAATGTTCGCCGGGATGCTTGAATACAACGATTTTGCAAACGTTACGAGGAAAGAAGTTTATAATGTAAGGGACGCGAACTTCGAGATATCGCCCGTGAAACTTCTTAACATCGGCGCGAACTATGTTTACGCTTACGGAAAAGTACCGACGAGTTCCGACACGACTTCTATAAAGGCTTACATTCCCGAAGGGTATCTGAGTTTCAATTACAAGAACCTTCAGTTGTTCGCTTCATACGCGCACAAGCACGTGAGCACCGACGCGAACACATCGTATCCCGTTCCCATCTCCGCGAAGGGCGACGGTTTCTACGGTTCGCTTTCATACTCAATGCCGAAACTCGGCGTCACGGTCGATTACAAGAACTACAGGTTCGACATGACGAATCCCGACAACAGAAGCGCCGACAGACCGACGAAGATGCTTCCTTTCCAGAATCCGCCTACGGTGGTGAAAGAGCATTCGTCAACGCTTATTTCGAGAAACCCGCACGTAGTTGATTTTAACGACGAAGTCGGAGCGCAGATAGACGTCGTCTATGCGCCCAAGGACAACGTAACTTTCAACCTGAACGCGGCCGTGGCGTCAAGGCACTTTGATTATCTGAAAACAACAGACGGCGGCAAACTTGTTTACACGCGGATTGAGAGGGACGGAAATTACCTGCCGTCGCTGGACAAGCAGTTCTCCCCGTACTGGGAAGTTTACGCGGACGGAGAATGGTACGTGAACGACAAACTTTATACAAAGGTCGCGTACGACAGGCAGAACGCCGTCACTTACAATTACATTAACCCGAACGCTTCGGAAATACTAAAGGTTAACACGATTCCCGTCGAAGTCAGGTATTCGCTGACGAAAGAATACACGCTTAAATTTATAGTTGAAAACCAGTGGGTTGAAAACAACATAAGGGTCGGAGAAAAATCGTATATGAACAACCTTTTCTCCGTAAGCCTTTCGCGCTCGCCGAACATAAGCGCCACGTTCAGCGCTGAGTTTACCAATGACGAGGAAGAACCCACGGGAAAAAAGAACTGGTTCATAGGAGAAGTATCGTATAAATTCAATTCAGCCAATTCGCTTACCGTTTCATACGGAACGGAAAGAGGCGGTCTGAAGTGCACGAACGGAATCTGCAGATTCGTAAGACCGTTCGAAGGCCTCAGGCTGACACTGAACAATAAGTTTTAATTGGTGTAATCATTAATTATTTTAAATACTTTAAAAATGAAAAAATTCTCTTTATACATAATAATACTTCTTACGGCGGGATTCTTTTTTTCCTGCGAAAGCAATGACAATCCGCTCGTGAAGGGAACATCCGACTTCAAGGCGTCAAGCAAGGTTCTCGTGGAGTTTTTTACAAACCACACCTGCGTGAACTGCCCCGTTCCCGGACACTATCTTGACGAGATAGACAGCCTGAAAGGCATCACAATAAACGACACGAACGTAATAATCATAAGGATTCACACGACGGTCACGTCGCTTAACGACCCGTTCTATCTTTTCAATACTGTCGATAATCTCGCGAGGTCCAACTATTACGGCGCGCTTATGTTCAATCCGTACACGGTTCTTAACGGAGTGCTTCTTCCCGCGTTTAACGCGACCACGTGGACAAACCTGCTAGAGAGCAAACTGAAACTAAAGAACCAGTTCGGTATCAATATCGTCAATAATTACGACTCTCTCGCGGGCACCGGCTCGCTGACGGTGAGCGTCGGACAATTGTCGGGCACGTCAGTTAGCGACCTGCGCCTGCACGCCGTACTAACGGAAAACAATCTTTATTACGAAGCGCCTAACGGCGAAGACTGGCACCAGAACACGATGAGAAAATTATTCACCGGAACGGACGGAATGAGCATTAATATTACTCCGGGCCAATCATCGAATTTCGAAATTCCGTATTCAATTCCCGAAGGCGTTATCGCGAAGAATTCAAGCATAGTCGTGTTTGTTCAGTCACAGTCCGCAAAAAGCGTTCTCGGAGTCGAAAGAGTAAAAGTTTATTAATAATTAAGCGCTATAAAAAAGTTTATCCAAATATTGCTGCTTTCCGCCCTGGTGGCGGGAAGCAGGCTTGTTTTGGCGGGAACGGATACGCTGAAGGTCGCTCCCGACACTACCGACCTTAATACATTCAACAATATCGAAAACCTTCTCGAAAATTCTCTCGAAGATACCGAAGACTCGAAACTCCTCGACAAAATGGATTACCTGAAAGATAATCCCGTGGACATAAACACGGCATCGCAAACGGACCTTGAAGAAATCCCGTTCATGACGTCCATAATCGCGCGGAATATTATTAAGTACAGAGAAAAGAAAAATTACAGTTCGAAAAGAGAACTCTTGAAAGTTGACGGCGTATCGGACGAATTTTACGAAAAGATAAAAGTTTTCGTAATCGCGAAAAGGTCAAAAACGGATTTCGTCAAGGATGAATCGGGTTACGTCAGGAAAGAGGGCAAAAAAAGAGGAGACGGAATTCTCGGTGATATTGACGTGAGGTTCCGAAGCCGCGTCCAGCAGGACCTCCAGACGAAGAAGGGATTTGAAAACGGCGAGTATCCCGGCTCAAAACAAAAAGTTTACAACCGCCTTACGGGATTATACAACGGCAAAGACTATCAACTCGGAGCGAACTTAACTCTCGAAAAAGACGCCGGCGAAACAAACTATGCGGACTTTTATTCGGGACACGTTGAACTGAAAAACTGGAAGTTCGTGAAGAAAGCCGTTATCGGAGATTACGTCCTTAACTTCGGACAGGGGCTCGGACTCCGGACGTCGCTCGCGTTCTCGAAAGGTAGCGAGGCTGTCTCCGTTATCAAGAAAGACAACAACGCGATTACAAGTTATAAATCGACGAACGAAGTTCAGTTCTTCAGGGGCGCGGCGACAAACGTGTCTTTTAAGAATTATGATTTTTACGCATTCTATTCAAATAATTATTTTGACGCCTCAATTGACACGACACTGAACGAAGTGTCGAGTTTTTATTTCGACGGTTATCACAGGACGACAAGCGAACAAAACAGGCTCGGCACCGGTAAGGAAAGATTCGCGGGCGGAAGAATATACGCGGATTACGATTTCCTGCGCCTCGGCGTTACATACTGGAATTCAAGTTTTACGAAGAGTATAAAACCGGACGACAGCGCGCGGCAGTTGTATAACTTCAGCGGCTCGACGGCAAACATGCTAAGCGTCGATTACGACGTCATATACAGGAACATAAACGTGTTCGGCGAGTTTGCCCGCTCGCAATCGGGAAGCATCGCGGGAATCGGCGCCGCGCAGTTCGGAATCGAAAAATTCGCGGACTTTATTCTTCTCTACAGGAATTATCCCGAAGATTTCTCGCCCGTTCACTCGTTCGGATTCGGCGAGAACAACGGAAACACACAGAATGAAAACGGTTTTTACGCGGGACTTTCAGTAAGACCGATTAAAGGACTTGAGGTGAATACTTACTTTGACCAGTTTAAATTCCCTTACAGGACGTACTTCAATCCGGCGCCTACAACGGGAAATGACTTTCTTCTCACGTCGCAGTACAAGGTAAACAAGAACCTTCTAGTTTATTTCAAGTACAGAAACAAGAACAAGGAAGAATCACGAACGGTTCTGGATGAGCAGGGACGTGACGCGAAAAAAATTGACAACCGCAATCAGATGAACTTCAGAATAGGGTTTGATTACGACATATCGAAATCGGTAAGGACAAGAACGCGTTACGAATACGTAATGGTGAAGTACGATAATTACGGCGGAAACAACAAGGGGTATCTTTTCTATTCGGACGTCAGGGCGTCGCTGATAAAAAATCTTTCGTTGTCCACAAGGTTCATCGTGTTTCAGACGGAAGATTACGACAGCCGCGTTTATGAATTCGAAGAGGACCTCCGCGGCGTGATGTCAAACGTGGGATTGTACGGCAAGGGAACGAGGTGGTACCTTATGGCGGCTTACAGGCCTTTTCCGTTTGCCGAACTGATTGCAAAATATTCGGCAACGTATCTTGATGAAGTTAAATTTATTGGTTCGGGAAATGACATGATAGACGGCGGGGTAAATAACAGACTGAACCTCGGACTCGAAATTAATTTCTGAGCGCGAAGAACTCTTACCCGTTACAAATTTCCGTTTTTACTTACCGTTAATACGGATACACTTCTGCTTCTTTTACTCTTTTCTCCAGGAGAAATCTTGCCTTTGTAATCCGCGTCTTTAAAACCCTGATAAACCAGAAAACCGATGAATCCGAGTATTACAAAAAAGAACAACAGAGTGTAAACTTTGATTGATGCCGTGTTTTCTTCCACTAATTTTAAACTATTTTTTTATACAATTCGGGGGACTAAAATAGTTCTATACAATATTATGAAAATCGATTTACAATGTCCACACTTATTTTTCATTAAGGAAATTTTTAATTCGGAGAATTTTATCTTAATTAACCGCGGGAAAGAGCGTGAAAAACCAACCGCGTAAAGTTATCGTGCCTGCCTTCTTCGCCGCATACAGAAAGACATATTGCTGTTCGGGGTTATGGCAGTAAATGTTCTGTGTAAACGGTTATTGCCGGGGATTGCTTTCAGTTGCTGAGCGCGTACACGATAATGTTCGTGCCCATCCTGAACGCCTCGTCCCGTTTTTCCTGAGGGTCGTCGTGCTCGCGTGTATCCGCCCAGCCGTCAGAGATGTTGGTCTCGTAAGTGTAGTAAACGCATAGCCGCCCGTTCTGCCAGATTCCGAATCCCTGAGGCGGCTTGCCGTCGTGCTCGTGTATCTTCGGAAGCCCGTTTGGAAAAGAATAATGTATGTTGTAGATTTTATGGTTGAAAGGGAGTTCCTTTAATTCGTCATTCGGAAATATTTTTTTTATTTCCTTCCTGAAAGATTCGTCCATTCCGTAATCGTCGTCGGCATACAGAAAACCTCCGTTTTCAAGATACAGCCTCAGGCGCTTGATTTCGGATTCGGAAAAATTGATGTTTCCGTGTCCCGTGATTAATATGAACGGATAATCGAATATCTCGTCGGAAGAAACGTCAACAGAATAAAATTTCGGCTCATCAACATCAATCGTCGTGTTCTTCTTCAGGTAGTTCATCATGTTGACTTCGGCGGAAGGGTCGTTATACCAATCGCCTCCGCCGGAATACTTAAGCCGCGCAATCCTGAACTTTCCGGTCTTTACCTGGGCGCTTGAATCCGTTCCGCAAAAAAGAAGAGAAAGAATTGAAATCATTGCAATAAGGATTACGCGTGTTGTATGTGCGGCGGTGAGTCTCAATTTTATCTTTTTACTTTTGGCAAATCGAGCGAGGTGTCAATTCTCTCGATGTCACGCCAGATTGCCTGGCACGGAAAGTTGTTTTCATAAAGCGCTTTCGATATCATAACGCTGTCAACCTTAGGATTGTTAATGTCCTTTAGCATACGGAGGTGCGAATAATTTCCAATCCCGCCCGCGGAGGTAATTTTCAGATGCTTCGTATTGTTCGCTATTTCGAGAATCCTTTCCGTAAACGGTCCGCAGCAGTTTCCTACACGCGTAACGTCCTGATAAATTATTCTTCTAACGCCGATGTTTTCCATCATTAAAGCGAATTCAAGCGGCGTAACGTCCGCGTAATTTATCCATCCGTTCGTGACAACGTTGTTCAACTTTTCGTCTATTCCGATTACGATTTTCGATGGAGTATATTCGTCGAGAATTTTCTTGATCATTTCAGGGTTGGATATTGCCGCGGTGCCGACAACTATTCTGTAAACCCCGAGGTCTTCTATTATTTTTTTCGCGGTCTCGAAATCCCTGATGCCCCCGCCGAGTTGAACGGGAATGTCGACGGACCTGCAAATTTCCTTTATGACGGGATAATTTTTCATTTCACCCTGAACGGCGCCGTCAAGGTCCGTGATGTGTATGCACTTGAAGTTTTCTTTCCTGAAAAGCCTCGCGACCTTTACGGGATTGTCCGAATAAAAATTGG
>CALGII010000041.1 GCA_937915485.1 uncultured Ignavibacteriota bacterium
TCGTACCATTCGATGTACGAATAGTCGCCGTAATTCATCGAGCGCGTCGTTCTGATTTTATCGTAAAGCACGCCGTATGATTTTCTGTGCTCGCCGAGATATGAATTCGCCACCATCAGCGCAGCGAACTCGTCACTCGAGCGCGTGATGTCAATCGGGAATCCCATAAATATAGCCGACCCGAACGCGTCCTTCGAAATAATTTCCACGTTCACTCCGTCAATCTTTTCTGGCATTCCCGCGGACGGGCTGCTTGCCGTTACTTCGGGCAGTTGCTTCATGTCGTTTACGAGAGAATTTCTGAAATCATCAGTATAATTTCCCGCTATGCCGATTATAAGATTGCTTCTCGTGAAATATTTTCTGTAATGCTCTTTCACGTCGTCAAGCGTTATCGATTTCACGCTTTCCGATTTCCCCATTACCATGTGCTGATACCGCGTGCCGCGGAAAAGAAAATCTTCGAGCGCCATCTTGCTGTACTCTTCGTCCGACGACGAGCGTATTACCTGGTCAACGTAATTCTGCTGGTTCGATTTAACCCTGTCGAAGTCCTGCTGCGAGAACGACGGATTCAGGATTAATCCTTTCATTATTTCATAAAATCCGTTCAGGAAATCCTTATGCACTTCGAAAGAAAAAACAGATACTTCCTTGTCAACGCCCGCGCCGTAGTTCGCCGCCATCGGATAAATCTTTTCCTGCACCTGCGAATAAGTAAGTTCGCCCGTGCCGCCCGATGTAATCGCGCTGACAGTCAGCCGCGTAAGCCCTTCCTTGCCCGCGGGGTCGCAGATTGAACCGTTCCTGAACATCAGTTTCACGACAACCTTGTCGGAATTCGGCATTTTCAGTTCAACGATTTCCTGCGAAAATACGTTTGAGAAAATTGCAGTCATCAATATAATAATAAATATTTTTTTCATCTTGAAATTCATTTAATTATTTAACCGGACCGTTTTCGTCCGCAGATATTGTGCCGATTGTGAGTTCGGACTCCGTAAAATATTTCTTCGCCGTGTTAATGAGGTCTTCGGGCTTAATCTTTCCGTAAAGGCTGTAGTAATTATTAACCGATTCGGGATTTCCCGTGAGAACGATGTAATACGCGAGCATCCCCGCGATTCCGCCGGGAGTGTCGTTTCTCATCGCGAAAGAATATTTTAAGTTTGAAATCGCGTCCCTGAGTTTATTCGCGTCAACGAGCGTCGTCTTCGACTTCTCGAGCGTCTTCATTATTTCATCCTTGACGTACTGCATGTCGTCCTTGCTCTTTACGGACGCCGATATTGTAATCAGGTTCGGGTCTCGGTTGAACGGCGCGCCCATATAAACGTATCTTACTTTTCTCTCGTTAACCACGAGTTTGTTGTATAACTCCGACACGTTCGAGAAGAAAACGTTGTCTATCAAATCCAGCGCGGGACCGTCCATCTCGCTGTCGCTGAACGCGGGACCCTTGAAATTCAATGACAGCACGGGCGGAACGTCTCCGTTCTTTATGTGCGTGTATCGCGTACCGTTCTGCTTCGGCTCCGCGGGTATGTCGGCGGTGTAAGTTCCGTGCGCCCAGTTGCCGAAATACTTTTCGCTAAGTTTCACGACCTGCTCGGGTGTAACGTCGCCCGTGACGAGAATCGTGCAGTACTCGGGCCTGTAAAACCTGTCGAAGAATTTTTTCGAATACTCGTACTGGTTCGGCATGTCAACTATGTCCTTGAAAAATCCCATAGTCGTGTGCTTGTAAGTGTGTCTGTCGAACGCGGTATTCCTTATGTTCTCGTAAAGTTGAGCGGAAGGATTCGAAATGTTCTTCGTGTATTCGCCCTTCACCGCGCCCGCTTCCGTCTTGAAGTCGTGCTCGGAATATTTCAGGTTCTGAAACCTGTCGCCCTCAATCTCGAACATAAGTTCCAGTTTCGCGGAGTTGCCGACCATGTGGTAAACAGTCTGGTCAAGCGACGTGTACGCGTTAGCGGACGCGCCGATTGATTTCAAGACCTCGTCGTATTTTTCTTTCGAGTACTTGTCCGTTCCCCTGAACATCATGTGCTCGAAGAAATGCGCGAACCCCGTAACGCCTTCCTCAATCTCGTTACGCGAGCCCGCGCGCACGACTATGTAAAACGCCGCGATGCCCGGGCTTTCAAACGGCACCGTCACGACGTTCAGTCCGTTCGGAAGTTTGTGCTGGTGAATCTTGTAGGGAAAAATGTTTTCGCCTTTCATAAATGTAAAACCGCATATTATCAGCGGCAGAATTATCATTAATAATTTTTTCATAGGATAATGGTTATCGTGGAAATTAAAGATATATTGATTGACTAAAAATACAAATCGCCGTTTTTCTGTTTTACCACTAAGGCACTAAGAACACTAAGAATTTCGAATCTATGTTTAAAACACTAAGAACACATAGGTCACTAAGATTGAAGTGCATTCTTAGTGCTCTGCGTGATCTTAGTGATAAAATCTATTGCTCTTTCTCTTTCTCTTAATTGTTAATTGCCAATCGTTTTTCTGTTTTACCACTAAGGCACTAAGACCACTAAGACTAAACAAGCAATTTATTTTTTGTATCACTAAGGTCACATAGATCACTAAGAATCGACTCGTATTTTCTCCTCGTTTATACTTCTTTTCTTCACGCTTTTAATAAATCTTTTTCTTCGTGCCCTGCGTGATCTTAGTGGTAAAAATCTAATTCTCTTGCTCTTTCTCTTAATTGTTAACTGCTAATCGTTATTCTGTTTTACCACTAAGGCACTAAGAACACTAAGAATTTCGAATCTATGTTTAAAACACTAAGAACACTTAGGGCACTAAGATTGAAGTGTATTCTTAGTGCTCTGCGTGATCTTAGTGGTAAAAATCTATTTCTCTTGCTCTTGCTCTTAATTGTTAATTGCTAATCGTTAATTGCTAATTGACTAAGTGTCCTTAGTGCCTTAGTGGTAAAATATCTTTACTCACATTTCCCGCGAAGAAATCCGCTTCTTCAGTTGCGATATGTGCCAGGTGATGTTTATCTCCTTCGGACAGGTTTCTATGCAGTTGAAAATCGTATGGCATCTCCACACGCCGTCCGGATTGTCAATTATGTCAAGCCTCTCGTCTCCCGCCTCGTCACGCGTGTCGAACGCGAATCTGTAAGCCTTCAGGAAAGCCGCGGGTCCAATGTAGTTTTCATTCGACCACGTTGAAGGACACGACGTCGTGCAGCATCCGCAGAGAATGCACTTGGCGGATTCAAAAAGTTTTTCGGCGTCCTCGTTCGACTGCAGACGTTCGCTGTTCGGCGGTGGAGGCGTCTTCGTTATCAGGTACGGTTTTATAACTTCGTACTTGCTGAAGAAACCCGACATGTCAACGACGAGGTCCTTTATTATCGGCATCGCGGGAAGCGGCTCGATAACAACAGGCTTTTTCAGGTTAAGGTCTTTAAGAAGCACCGAACAGGCGAGACGGTTCTTTCCGTTTACCTTCATTCCGTCGCTTCCGCAAATTCCGTGCGCGCACGAGCGCCTGAACGTAAGCGTGCCGTCCTGCTTCCATTTTATTTCGTGAAGCACGTCAAGCAGCCGCCAGTCGGGGCTCACGTCCTTCAGCCCGTATTCCCTGAAATACGGCTTGTCGTCCTTTTCGGGATTGTAACGAAGTATTCTGACTGTAATATCCATATTATTTCAACTTAAAATCGGATTTTAAAATTCTCTTGTAACTTTCCCTGTCGATGCACTTGTAAACCTTATCGACGAGTTCATAACCCTTTTCCACTTCTCCAAGCGAATAATAATCCGCAACTATTGCCGCGAGAATAGTCTTCACGCTTCCCGCGTCCGTGTTGAAAGTATCCTCTCCGTCCTCCGCGGGGCATTCGAACCCTTCCTTAATCAACTCGTCGAGGTCTTTCGTGAACTCTTCAATCTCGCCGCGAAGCATATCCTTGAATTTTCCCGTTATGTCTTTAAGTTTCTTTCCGTCGAACCCCTCAACCCTAAGCGGGAAGCGGGTTTCGGCGTAGTTAGTGAACGCGTACGCGAACATGTCGTTTCCCGAAAGAATTTCCTTCACGCCGTCATTGTCAAGGTCTTCGAGTATAAATCCCGAATTCCCGTAGAACGACGAATCGAGTTTGACGAATTTATCGTTGTCAAGAAATGAATCCTCAACAATCTTTCCGAGAATAAGCGACGAGCAGCAATGAGCGCCGCCCGAATAAAAATTAATGAAGTAATAAACCTCTCCGCCCTTTTTGAAAGACTCCGCCTGAACGGAATAAACGTATTCGTAATACGTTTCCGAAAATATTTTCTTCTTGCCTTTCGATATAGTCAGCGTCGTCGTGAACTCGCTCGTGTCAACCGTCGATTTGAACCTGTACTTTCCAATCGTCGTGTCAACCTTTATGTCCCACTGCGCGTGCGACGCCGCGGCGAATACAACCGTCAGAATTAAAACGAGAAAAATCCTCATCAGTATTTCCTCTCCATGGGTTTATATTTCGTTATTGTAACGGGCTTCAATTTTATTTCGGGACTGCCGCCGTTCTCGAATATGAACGAATGCTTCATCCCGTTATCGTCGTCCCTTTTCGGGAAATCCTCGCGCGTGTGCGCTCCGCGGCTTTCCTTCCTGTTAAGCGCGCCGTATACGGTCGCCTCCGCGTTTGCAAGCAGGTTCTCGAGTTCAAGCGCTTCCATTAAATCCGTGTTGAAAACCGTTCCCTTGTCTTCAATTGAAATGCTCTTGTACCGCTCTTTAAGTTCTCCGAGTTTATCAACCATCGCCTTCAAATCTGTTTCGTTCCTGAATATCCCGCATTTCTCCATCATCCATTCCTGAAGTTCCGTCCTCAGTTTATACACCTTCTCCGTTCCTGTATTGTTAAGAACGGATTTAATTTTTTCTTTCGTCTTTTCTTCGGGCTTCGATTTAATCTCCGCGTGTTCCGCGGTCTTGAGAAATTCGCCTATCGCCTTTCCGCCGCGCCTTCCGAACACTACAATGTCGAGAAGCGAGTTCGTGCCGAGCCTGTTGCCTCCGTGCACGGAAACGCAGGCGCATTCGCCAGCCGCGTAAAGACCTTTCACCGTGTTTCCCTTTTCGTCCGCGAGCACTTCGCAGTTCACGTTCGCGGGTATTCCGCCCATCGCGTAATGCGCGGTCGGCTGAATGGGAATAGGCTCTTTCGTCGGCTCGACTCCGAGATACGTTCTCGCGAATCCCGTTATCTCAGGAAGTTTTTCGTCGATTACTTTCTTGCCGAGATGCGACACGTCGAGCAGCACGTAATCCGTTCCGTCACTTCCCTTTATTCCGCGTCCTTCGCGTATTTCGGAAATAATCGCCCTCGACACCATATCCCTCGGCGCCAGATCCATCACGGTCGGCGCGTATCTCTGCATGAACCTTTCGCCGTCCTTGTTCTTCAGTATGCCGCCTTCGCCTCTCGCCGCCTCGCTCACGAGAATTCCCAGACGCCACAATCCCGTCGGATGAAACTGGAAGAATTCCATATCCTCGAGCGGAAGCCCGTTCCTGTAAACAAGCGCGGTGCCGTCGCCCGTGCCGACGTGCGCGTTCGAAGTTATCCTGAACACGCGTCCGTAACCGCCCGTGGCGAGCATCACCGCCTTCGCGTGAAAAACCGTTACCTCGCCCGTCGCTATGTCGAACGCCGCGACGCCCTTGCACACGTTATCCTCGACAATCAAATCAGTAACGAAAAACTCGGAATAAAAATCGACCTTGTTCTTTATGCAATTCTCGTAAAGCGTCTGAAGCATTACGTGCCCCGTCCTGTCGGCGGAATAGCAAGCGCGCATAACGGGAATCCTCTTTCCGTAAGGGTCGTTCGGGTCGGCGGGTTTCGTGTGTCCTCCGAATTTCCTCTGCGCTATTTTTCCGTCTTCGTTTCTCGAAAACGGCAGTCCCATATGCTCGAGTTCTATGACCGCGCGTATCGCGTCTTTGCACATAGTTTCAATCGCGTCCTGGTCGCCGAGATAATCGCTTCCCTTAACCGTGTCGAACGCGTGGTTCTCCCAGTTGTCGTCCTCCATATTTCCAAGCGCGGCGCAGACACCGCCCTGCGCTGTGCCCGTGTGCGAGCGCGGAGGAAAAACTTTCGACAAAACGGCGCACGAGTATTCCTTCGGAATCTCGACCGCGGCTCTCAACCCCGCGCCGCCCGCGCCGATTATTATTACGTCATAATTCTTTACCATAAATATTATTGTTGTTGTTGTTTATTCTTCCATTTTTCTAATCGCCTTGTAAAGCGCGAGTTTCTTGTCCGAGTCCTCTTTCGTGTACGTGTATATGTTCTTTATATCCATATACGCCATCAATGCCTCGAGTTTGTTTCCCTCCTTAACCGCGATGAGACCCCTGTAATAATGCAGGTCGATGTATTCCGAAGACGGATACGAATCCGAGAAAGTTTTTTCAAGCGCTTCGAGAAGGTATTTCTTCGCAGTCTTGAACTCGTTCTTCTCGTAACTGATTTTGCCGAGTTGTATGTACGCCATTATGTACGACGGGTCTTTCTTCAGAAGCCTCCTGAACGTCGTTTCCGCCTTCGCGTAATCCTTCTGCTTGCAGTTTATTTCGCCTATCTGGTATAGTATGTAATTGTCAGTCGTGTCGCGCTTGTACATCTTCTCGTAAAAAACGAGCGCCTTTTTGTAATCCTTCGACGTAGAGTACGCCGATGCGAGCGACGACGACAGCGTGTTAAGCAGGCTGTCCGACTGGAACTTCTCCTTTATCCTTATGTAAAAATCCTCCGCCTTCTGGAAATTTTCAGTGAACACGTAGAGTTCCATCATGTTCTGGTAAACGAGAAACGTGTCGGGCTTCATATCGAGGCAGAGGTTGTAATACTGCTCCGCCTTCCTGAAATTAATCTTGTTCAGCGAATCCTGTTTCACCGTAAGAGTGTCGTACGTTTTCATCGTATCCTTTTGCTTCGTGTAAAACCAACTCGAGTATAGTTTCGACTTGTATGAATCCGCGAGACGCAGGTTAGTGTTGAAAAGATTCTCTTTCTTCTTCGTGAGGAATTCCTGATTCGAGTCGAGTCTCGCGATGTCGAACCCGTTCAGCAGTTTAGTGAAACTGTTTATCGCTATCGCGAAATTCAGATTCCCGTAAAATCCGTACGAATAAGTCGTGATGCCGATAACCTCGCCCTTCCCGTTGAAAAGCGCGCCGCCGCTGTTTCCCGGCGATATTGGAGCGGTTATTTGTATTACCTTGTCGAAAGTTCTTTCAATCAGCGCGTACGTCTGCGGGTCGTTGAACGATACTTTTTCGTTCTCCCTCAACGCCGCTATGATTCCCTCCGATATCGTGTACTCGAATCCGAGCGGGCTGCCAATCGCGTAAACGCTCTGCCCGACGCGCGGAAGGTCCGAATTGCCGATTGTAACGGCGTGGAAAACTATGTTGTCGGGATTAAGAATTCTGAGAATCGCGATGTCGTTCTTCTCGTCAACCTGAATAAGTTCGGCGTTATAATACGTGCCGTCCGACGTTTTCACGAACAAACTGTCGAACCCGTCGACCACGTGAAGGTTCGTCGCCACGAAACCCGACTTGTCAAAAATGAAGCCGCTGCCGCTGAGCATGTTCGTGTCCTTCGGCGTCGAATAGTAATAATAATAAGAATAGTAACTGTCCGTGTGATACCAGATTGAAACCAGCGCGGGCTTGTTCTGCGCGATAATCTGCTCGGCGTTCAGGTCGTCGTCCTTGTTGACCTGCTG
>CALGII010000042.1 GCA_937915485.1 uncultured Ignavibacteriota bacterium
GGATGAAGCACCTTCGCCCCGAAGTAAGCGAGTTCGGCGGCTTCTTCGAATGTCATAACGGCGACGTTTTTTGTTCCTCTTACGATTCTTGGGTCTGCAGTATGCACACCGTCAACATCCGTCCAGATTTCAATCTCTTCCGCGTTGAGCGCCATCCCAATCAGGGAGGCGGTATAGTCCGAGCCGCCCCTGCCGAGGGTAGTGGTTATTCCATCCAACGTATTAGAGATGAATCCCTGCGTTATTACTGTATGATATCCCTTAAGAGAATTTTTAATCACAGCGGGAGTTTTTTCTTTTATAGACTTCAGGTCCGGTTCGCCTTTTAAATAATTTCCGTCCGTGAAAATGAAATCGCGGGCGTCGATAATATTACATTTAATTCCGTTCGCGTTAAGCGCTTCGTTTATGATAGTGGAAGAGAGCAATTCTCCGAATGATATAATTTTCGCGAGACTTCTATCGGAAAGTTCAGACAGAAGATTAACGCCTTTAATCAGGTCCAGCAAATCCGAAAAATATCCGTTCAGTTTTTCCACGGCAATCGAATTTCTTTTTCCTGCATTTACTACGAGTTCAGAGAGCATATTCAGGTGACGTGTCTTGAGTTCATTCAGAAGTTTTTTAGAGCGGGCAAAATCACCTGATGAAGCCAGTTCCGCGATTTCCAACAGTGAGTCGGTCGCCTTCGATAAAGCGGATACAACAATGACGGGACTTTTTTTCAGTCTCGATTTTATAATTTCAACCAGTCTTTTCACTGCGGCGGCGTCTCCGACAGAAGTGCCGCCGAATTTCATTACTATCATTTTACAAATTTATTTTTCACAAGATATTCCGCATTTAAAATTGCCGCGCCCGCCGCTCCGCGTATCGTATTGTGCCCGAACGCATTTATTTTCCAGTCCAGAACTCCGCATTTGCGGAGGTTTCCCGCGGAGACCGTCATACCGGCGCCCGAATTCAAGTCCAGCAATGGCTGTGGTCTGAACGGATTATCGAAATACTTAATCACGATTTCGGGAGAAGAAGGCAGATTCAGTTTTTCAAGGTCATTGAACGAACTTATTATTTCGTCTCTTGACGCTTTTTTATTGGTTTCAAACGAAATCGACATCGTGTGTCCCTCTCTAACCGGGACGCGGTTGCAGGAAGCGGAAATTTTAAAATCCGCGAAATCAATTTTCCCGGATGATAGTTCGCCGAATATTTTCAACGGTTCTGTCTGCATTTTTTCCTCTTCATCTTTAATGTGCGGTACGACGTTGCCGAGTATGTCCATCGACGGTATTCCCGGATATCCCGCGCCCGATACCGCCTGCATTGTAGTTACAATTACTTTTTTCAATCCGAAATTTTTATAAACGGGAAAAAGCGTCAATGCCATTACAACCGTAGAACAGTTCGGATTCGTTACAATGAAGCCTCCGCTTTTTTTGTACGAATCCTGATTTTTAATAAGTTCGAAATGCGATTCGTTCACTTCGGGAATAATCAGGGGAACGTCGGTTCTCATCCTGTGATTTTTCGAATTGCTCACAACGGCGTATCCGTTCGACGCATAGAAATCTTCTATCTCGCCCGCAACGCCCGAATCGAGCCCAGAGAAAAGTATTTTCGCATCGAGTTCATCGCTGCATTTTTTTATTTTAAGGTCCTTAATACTTTCGGGAATATCCGAAGCCTCTTTCCAGTTAACGCGCTCCGAATATTTTAATCCCGCTGAATTGTCGGAAGCCGCAAGTTCCGTAACTTCGAACAGCGGATGATTTCCGAGCAGCGATATCAGTTTTTGCCCTACCGCGCCGGTACATCCCAGAATTCCGATTTTTATTTTATCGCCCAAGTTCTTTCTCCAGTTTATAAAATATATTTTTCAAATCTTTTACCGCCATTTCAAGGTCTGCAATTTTAATGTGCTCTTTATCCGTATGGGCAACAAGTATGCTTCCCGGTCCATACAGCAGGCGTTTCCCGAGGTTGTAAAGTTCGGGGGCATCGCTGCCATAAGATACTATTCCTTTTTCGAAACCGTCGAGAGTGTGAAATTTAACGGGTCTATCTCCGTATGCAATTTTGAATTTCGTGTTTTCGTCCGCAATGCTTTTTATTTTATCGGCAATGCTGTCGTGAGTTACAAAGGTTGTCCTGAAAAATATCTTGAAACCGACCGCGGCGGAAACGACATTATGGGCGTTTTCTGACGACAGCATTCCAACGTTATAAGTTGTATTCCCGAGAAC
>CALGII010000043.1 GCA_937915485.1 uncultured Ignavibacteriota bacterium
ACGGGCGCTTCATATCCCGGAACGAGACGCTTGTATGAATTTGTGGTAGGATTCGTGAAAGCGAGCAGCGACGGAGCGTGTTTCAGCAGACCGCCGATGAAATAAAGCGCGGTCTCGCTTAGTCCCGCGTACTTGTCTCCCGCAAAAAGCGGCTTTCCGTCCTTCCATAGCGAGACGTGAGTGTGCATTCCGCTTCCATTGTCTCCGAAAATCGGCTTCGGCATGAACGTCGCCGTCTTACCCGCTTCGCGCGCAGTGTTTTTAACTACGTACTTGAACATCTGCAGGTTGTCAGACGCTTCGATGAGCGGCGCGTACTTGAAATCAATTTCTCCCTGACCCGCGGTAGCAACTTCGTGATGCTGTACTTCGACATCGATTCCGAGATTCATCAGATGCTCGACCATCTGATTCCTTAAGTCATTTGTCGAATCCGAAGGCGGCACGGGAAAATATCCTTCCTTAATTTTAATCTTATGACCGAGATTCGCTTCGGCTTCCGACCCTGTGTTCCAGAATCCTTCGCGCGAATCGATTCTGTACCAACTTGAATATTCGTTTATGTTGTACGCGACGTGGTCAAGTATGAAAAATTCCGCCTCCGGTCCTATAAACGCAGTATCCGCGACGCCTGTCGACTTAAGATACTCCATCGTCTTTCTCGCAATGTAACGCGGGTCTCTTTCATACGGATTCTTCGTCATCGGGTCAACGATATCGCAAATTATGCTGAGCGATTTATGCTTGATGAAAGGGTCCACTCTCGCCGTGGACGCGTCTGGTATTACAAGCATATCCGATTCGTTAATGGTCTTCCAGCCTCTTATTGACGAGCCGTCAAAACCGAGCCCTTCATAAAAATGCTCCTCTTCGAGTTTATCCACGGGAATAGTAAAATGCTGCCACTGACCCGGCAGGTCAGTGAAACGGAAATCGACCATCTTGATTTCCTTGTCTTTAAGAAGTTTGAATACGTCGTGTATTCTTTTCAGTTTTTCTTTCTGTTCTTCGATTTGATCTTTATTAGCCATAATTTGGAGTTATTGTTTGCGTGTTATAAGAATTTACAATTTCTTGATTTATTATGTAAAACAAATTTACTGCTAAAACATTTCATTAATATATAGAAATATTGAATTTAGTACAATCATTTTTGACGTGAAGAATA
>CALGII010000044.1 GCA_937915485.1 uncultured Ignavibacteriota bacterium
AACCGACAGGCGGGATAAAAAGAATTTTAATACAACTCGGTCTTTACAATATTTCAGCGGGGAATAACTCGAGCGGAAGTTATTTTACATTGAACAAAAACACAGGCGCGTGGTACCTGCCGTATAACGGGTTCATAAATGCAGCGTGGGGACATGAATTCCCTTACGGTACTCTTGAATGCAAGCCAATTCCATCGTTTGCGGTATCGAGGAACGATACTAACTTCATTTATAAATATGTCGTTACACCCGGGGCATCCTGCCCTGACGCGGATTCTTATTATACCACGAACGGCGGAGCGACTTACTCGCAGGCGCCTTTCGGATGCGGAGGTGTGATTTTATTCCCTGCAGGCGCGGATTATAATCCGAAGAAGCCTAATGAAATATTGTTAGGGTTCAGACAGTTATATTATCCCGGAGGCTATAATATTAATCTCAGCACGAACGGCGGTGTTAACTGGATGGCCATTTCAAATATCAGCGATTTGAGGGAACAGTCGTCGTCTTATATGATTCAGTATAATCAGTACGGTTTCCTTAAATACAATCCTTTCGATACCGCGTTTGTTTATGCTAACGGCATGAACGAAATATTTGTATCTACTAACGGGGGCTATCATTTCGACACTATCGACGTGAAATGGATGAAGGACATAGTTTTCAGTTACAAGGATTCGGTGTTGTACGGGTACAACGATTTACGGCTGTACAGGTCTACGAACAAGGGCCTACTCTGGGATTCAATCGTAACGCAGGTAAAGTTTTCCTCTCTCGAAATTAATCCCGACAACGCGAACATATTATACGGCGGAGACAGCCTCGGGGTTTACATTTCCACGAACAGAGGCGGCAACTGGTCCCTTTACAATAATTCGTTCTCTCCATCGAAAGTTATAATCGGTTTGTCGAAAGACCCGGGAACTCTGGACACCTTTTATGCCGTCACGACAAAAAATGTTTATAAAGTCTGGGCGGGATTTATAGTTGGCAGCGAAAACGGGAGCCAAAATATTCCTGCCGCGTTCTCGCTATCACAAAACTATCCCAATCCGTTTAATCCCGTGACGAAGATAAAATTCGAAATACCCGAAAACGGAAAATCGAAAATTGAAAATGGAATTGTTTCGCTGAAGATATATGACCTGCTTGGAAAGGAAGTCGAAACTCTGGTGAACGAAAGTCTTATGCCCGGAACGTACGAAGCGGAATTCGACGGAAGCAATTATCCGAGCGGAATCTATTTCTATAAATTGTCCGCGGGAAATTTTGCTCAGACAAAAAAAATGATTTTTATAAAATAATTTTCTAAGCAATGAAAAAATTACTGGTCTTACTCTTAAACGTATTGGCTTTTTCTGTTGGATTTCCGCAAACAGGCTGGTACTGGAAGGCGCCTTATCCGCAGGCGAATCCGATAAATAATATTTTTACATTGCCAAGCGGAAAAATATTAGCCATCGGAAGATACGGGACTGTGTTAACATCAACCAATTCCGGCGTTAATTGGAATGTTGCAAACAGGATTTGCGGAGAATCTTTTGACTTAAGAAGTTATTTCGTTTACAACGATAATTTAATTTTTATCGGGACTGAAAACGGACGTGTAATAAAATCAACTGACGGCGGAAGCAACTGGACAGTCGCGGCAGCGCTTGATAACAGCAGCATAGTCTCTATCGATTTCAGGAATGCGTCCACGGGGTATGCACAAACGATTCAGAAGCTTTATAAAACAACGAATGGCGGCGCTAACTGGGTTCAACAGTACTATTTTCAAAATTGGATAGCACAGGATATGCGTTTCGTTACGCCTGAAATCGGGTTTGTATGCTCCGGCGGGGTTATTGGCGGTAATGCAATTTACGATTTTGGAATCCTTAAAACTACTAACGCGGGTTTGAACTGGGAGCAGGTTCTTTCCTTTTATTCGGGCTCGGTAAAGAATTTTGTATTCCTGAACCAAACGACCGGTTTCGTTCAGAGAGAAGATTTATGGTACACGACAAATCAGGGAAATAACTGGTCAAAATTCGGAAGCGCTAATTTCCCGGGTTCTGTGGACTCTTATACCGCGTTTGATATGTCGAATTCTTATGCCGGGGTGCATGGGAATCACTTCCTGGTTACCTCAAACGGAGGAGTCAACTGGTCGGAGAGAACGTCACCGAATTACAACCTGTACGCAATGAGTTTTCTTTCACATAATACAGGATATGTTCTGGGGTGGAACAATCTCATATATTCAACTTCAAATGCGGGATTAAACTGGCAGCAGTTAACGGAAAGGAACGGCGACGGTACAGCCAACGATAAACTTTGCGACCACTGTTTTGTGAACGGAAGCACCGGATTTGTCGTCGGATGGAACGGTTTAATAAAGAAAACAACTAATCAGGGAGAGACCTGGAATAATTTGAATTCAGTCAGCATGAGTCATAATACCTCTATAGAATTCATAAATTCCTTGACGGGATTCCTTGGCTCTTACAATGCAATTTACAAAAGCACGGACGGAGGAAACAACTGGATTGTAAACGACTCTACAAATTATAAGCAGGTCGCGGGCATCAGATTTTTCAACCAATCAACGGGTTTGTACGGACTGTCAAATGGTGCAATTTACAGAACTACTGACGCCGGTAATAGCTGGATAAGAGTTGACAGCACTTTATATTACGATTTTCGGGGATTCGAAATCATAAACAACACAACCGGATTTGCCGTCGGAAACACCGCTTATACATCCGGCAAAATTCTGAAAACGACCAATGCCGGATTAAACTGGACAGTGTTAGCTTCCTCATTGTTCCTTTCAAATTTACGGTTCGCGAACAGCCTTACAGGATATGCAACCGGTACCGGCGTCATAAAGACGACTGACGGCGGCACAACCTGGAACCGGGTTCTGAATACCGGTTATTATTTCGGCGTTGATTTTCCTAGCCCGAATACCGGTTTTATCGGGGGTTACAATAACGGTCTTCCTACCGTGGTATGCCGCACAACTAACGGAGGTCTGACCTGGAACGGTATGAGTTGTCCTCAGGGTGGGGTGATATTCGGAGTTAAGTTTTTCAGCGATACTGTAGGCATAATATACGGCGAAAACGGGGCTATATTAAAAACGTACAACGGAGGCGGAAATATTGTATCGAGCGTTATTATTAAATCGAATCCCGTTCCCTTCAAATACACATTGTTTCAGAACTATCCCAATCCGTTTAATCCCGTGACGAAGATAAAATTCGAAATACCCGAAAACGGAAAATCGAAAATTGAAAATGGAATTGTTTCGCTGAAGATATATGACCTGCTTGGAAAGGAAGTCGAAACTCTGGTGAACGAAAGTCTTATGCCCGGAACGTACGAAGCGGAATTCGACGGAAGTTCGCTTCCGAGCGGCGTGTATTTCTACAGTCTGACGTCGGGAGATTTTTCTGAAACAAAAAAAATGGTGCTATTAAAATAATAACAGATGATGAAAACATATCTGAAAGTTTTATTCGGTTTATTGTTTTTTGCTTTTTCTGTAAAGAACTGCCTGCCGCAGGTAACGGCAGATTGGTATCAGATTTATAAGGGACCGTGGAATAACGGCTTTGAATCCGAACAGATTGCAGTTGACGATTCGGGTTATATTTACATGACGGGCACCACAGTTACCGCATTTTCGGGCGATATGACTTCCCGCCTCGATATCGCGACGGTAAAGTACAGCCCTGACGGAAATCTGCTATGGCAGAGGACATATTTTAATTCCGGTTACAACAGGGAGGATATCGCGAAATCCCTTACGCTTGACAGGTACAGCAATGTTTACGTCACTGGAAACATAGCCGATACGGTGAACAACACGACAGCATTCGTTACACTGAAGTATAATTCCTCCGGTGATTTATTATGGGCGGCGAAGCAGCCAAGGGCGGATTATTATTACCCGTATAGAAAAGGACTGCTTCTTGACTCTTCCCTGAATGTTTACGTCTTCTGCCGGGATAATCAGTATTCATATTTGATAAAATATAACAGCAGCGGAGATTCGTTATGGAAATTCAAAACCGGTGATTATATTCGCGGCTCATTTCTGGATAAAGATAATAATATTATCATCGGCAGTGAGCATAAATTCCGGAAAATTTCGAATAACGGGGCGTTAATATGGGAAAAAACATTTTCCGATACATTATGGGACGCGAGTTTTACGGGGGATATCTACGGAAATTATTATTTGTGCGGCGAGAAATCAGGTTTTGTTATTTGCCAGAAGTTGTCAAGTTCCGGAGAGACGATATGGAAAAAGGAATATAACAAATTCACTTTAGGAGGTTATTATTACTTTGATACGCAGCGCTGCCTGATATCGAAGGACGGAAACATTCTCTTCGCATCGCAGTCTCCGAGAGGTTATGCGGACGACTTATTCGTAAAGAAATTTGATCCCGAAGGCAATCTTTTATGGGATATTAAATACGCGGTTTCCGACTCATCCTGGCAAATGCTCAATGAATTGAAGGAAGATTCAAGGGGATTTATTTATGCTTACGCTTTCAGTACAAAACGGGAATATCCAATTGAAGCGAAAGATTATTTCGTTATATTGAAATTAGATCCGGGCGGTAAATTGGTAAGAATCTCGAGATACGGAAACCTTCCCACGTACAGGGGAGAACCTAAGACTTTTACGATTGACCGCAATTTTAATATGTATATTGGTCTTACAGACCAGTTAAACAGCAGCGGGTTTTATTACGGTACGATTTTGGCAAAACTTATACAGCCGTATGATACTTTGTTTATTCCTCTGCCGATAGGTTATGAAATATCACAGAACTATCCGAATCCGTTCAACCTGACGACAAATTTTAAATTTCAACTGCCGGAAAACACGCGCGTGAAACTTTCTGTTTATGACGCTCTCGGAAGGAGAGTCGCTGTGCTAATAGACGCGGATATGCCCGCGGACCGGCACACATACACATGGGATGCTTCAGGATTATCAAGCGGTCTGTATTTCTACAGGTTCGAAACGCCGAAATATTCGGTTGCAAAGAAAATGATACTGGTGAAATGAAAGTACGTGATAAGAGTGAAAACGAATAGCAATTAATACCAATTAAATAAAACCCAATTAACGGAACGACATCAACGTAATTATTTATGTTTTTCCTATGGAGTAAATTTTTCTCACAAACGTTCACTAACATTTAGTTATCGAACATTTTTACAAAACATTTCTTGAATAAACCGCGAACAAAAAAATAACCCCACTCTTTAGAGTGGGGTAAAGGAATTCTTTTTATAACGGGCTTTAGCCCGCAAATATTTATTTTTAAGGACTAAAGTCCTTTTGTTTTATTCATCTTCCACCCCACCTTAAAAGGTGGGGTTACAAAAAAGAGTTTTCAAATTCTTTTTTCATAATTCTTCGATAACTAATTGTTTCAGATACATAATTTTATTTCAGTTTTTCGGAAATATAATTATATTAAAGAATGTATAGTAAGGTTAATCCCCGAATACTCGATTTACTGTATAAAATCACAGGAAAGGATTTTGTTTCTACCGACGCGGAAACTCTCGATAAGTTTTCAAGGGACGAAACGGAAGACCTCTCTTTTCTGCCCGAAGTTGTCGTCAAGCCTGCTTCAGCAGCGCAAATCTCGGAAATTCTTAAACTTGCAAACGAGCATTTGATACCCGTATATACGCGCGGAGGCGGTACGGGACTGTCGGGAGGCGCTCTTGCGGTTCACGGCGGCATAGTTATTTCGATGGAGAGGTTCAACAAAATTATTGAAATTGACAAAGATAATTTCCAGGTTACTGTCGAGGCGGGAGTAATAACTCAGGTGTTTCAGGAAGAACTCGAGAAGGAAGGATTGTTTTATCCTGTCGACCCCGCGTCGCGGGGGAGTTGTTTCATAGGAGGAAACATTGCGGAATGTTCCGGCGGGCCGCGCGCGGCTAAATACGGGGTAACAAGAAATTATGTTCTGGCGCTCGAATTCGTAACTCCGGAAGGTGAAATTATTTTCACCGGCTCACGCACGATAAAAAACGTTACGGGATACAGTCTTGCGCAATTGCTTACCGGAAGCGAAGGGACTCTCGGCATAATAACAAAAATCGTTTTCAGGGTTTTGTCACTGCCTGAATTCAAGAAAATACTTCTCATCGCTTTCAACAGCGTGAACGACTGCATTTCTTCAGTGTCGGAGATTTACAGGAGCGGAGTTAATCCCGCCGCGCTTGAGTTTCTTGAAAAGGCGGCGATAAAAGCGGCAGAGTCACAGTTAAGCAAGGTTTTTCCGAACAGCGAGGCTGAAGCGCAACTCCTGATTGAGATTGACGGAAATGACGAAGAGCAGTTGAACTCTGAAGTCGGGAAAATCGCCGAAACTATCGAAAAGTTCAATCCGCTTGACATAATTCTCGCTGAGGACAGGTCGAAGATGGAAGAACTCTGGGCGCTCAGACGCTCGGTGGGCGAAGCGGTGAAATCAATCTCGACTTATAAGGAAGAAGACACTGTCGTTCCGAGAGCGAAAATGCCTGAACTTCTCGAAGGCGTTCGAAAAATTACCGGCAAATACGGTATCAGGGCGATTTGCTACGGTCACGCGGGTGACGGAAACCTTCACGTGAACATACTGAAGG
>CALGII010000045.1 GCA_937915485.1 uncultured Ignavibacteriota bacterium
AGGGTCTTAACTTCAGACTCGGAATCGGCAACATTCAATTTATTCAGTACTTTGGTTAATTCACTCACTTCTTTTGAGCAATCTTTTTCACTTTTAAGTTTTGATACCTCAATTTTCTCATACTTCAAATAAGGTATTTCTTTTATTCTCGATTCATAATGGTAATAGTATTTTTTACCCGGTATCAGGTTCGCCAGTATAATTTTCATGCCTGAAAAAGGTTTGACATTAATAACGGTGCCTTTTTCCGGTGTATCTTTCGATAAATCCAGTACAAGAGGAATGTCCTGCGATTTTATATCAAATGAGGTAATAAGTATAGCGGCAAGAATTGTGTAAAACACCTTGCTTCTCATAAGAAATCCTTTCTGCAATTTAGAATTATTTAATTATTTCCTTTAGCAATTCTAATTTTGGTATAAAAAGACTAATGCCTGAATCGATTTTCGGAGGTTCTCCTTTATCAGATTTTGAAGACCCAAGTCCGCGAGTCTGTACATCATTCAGTTGAGCGCTAATATCCGTCAACGCACTCCGAACGGCGTTTAGTTTTGTTTCGTTAATAGTTGCTACGAGTTTTGACTGAAAAGCGTCAAGGATTGATTTGCCGGCGTATCCCGCAACAAGAGTAAGCGCAACGAGTTTTAAAGAATCCGCAGGATTAAAAACGTATAGAACGGCAAGAGAGGCTACAGCGCCGACAATCATATAGGATATTACCCCTGTTTTACTTTCATCCTTGCTTTCGGTAAGTTTATGGGATAATCCTCCGAACGCGCCTAAAACGGCAACAATAACAATCAATATCCAGAAATCGAAATTCCCCAGAAGGGTCAGGTAATCATAAATTGGTTTCATACGAATATTGTTTTATTTTGAAAAAGGTTTTTGATTGTCGAATTCGTCATTCGGAATTCCGGTAAAATAAAAATTCGGATTTTGAACAGGGCTCGTTTTTTCGCATATTTTATCGTAGAATTCCCTGTAATTACCCGAGAAATTGCCGTCATCCCAGATACTTAACAATGCTGCTGTAAATAGTCCGTGACTCGGATTGTCAATCGCTGTCTCGTTATCCTGGCAGGCGGATATCAGTCGTACAGATGCAAGAACGTCGCTGCTGCTCTTCTTTCTGTCGATTTTCTTTAATATGCCGTCATAAAATACTTTGTTCCGAAGGTAAGTATCCTTCATGATTTCCCTGCTCACGTATTTATACCTGAAATCCTTTTGCATAACGGCAGGTTTTGCCTTGTCCGGACCGGCTACTTTTATGACTGTTCCGCTGTGACAACTATCCGATAAGACGAACACTCTAACACCCTCCTTGAATTCTTTCCACAGCGAGTACAGTTCGTCGTCGATAAGAACGGCGTCATACAGAATCCAGGTGTCGTCCAGACCGGATTTCTCATCATTATTCTTATCCGGTAATTGTCCACCGTGACCTGAATAAGTGAGCAAGAACAAATCGCCTGAATCGAGACCTTCAGCCGCTTTCTTAATCAGACTAATCACGTTTTCCCTATTGGCCTCTGCGGTCAACAGAATATTGCTCTCATCATAATTCAGCGATTCAGCAATACTCTTCATATCCTTTGCGTCAAATTCAC
>CALGII010000046.1 GCA_937915485.1 uncultured Ignavibacteriota bacterium
TTCAGTCCATGAACTCCGATACTACCTGGAGCGTTTTAAAGGCTAATTTCAGCAATTGAGTTGAAGAACGGCAAAATATATATTGTGTTGCTTCTAACTTGCGTGACTTTAATGCTTGCATCCTGCGAGAATATTTTCGCGCCGTCTCTCGACAACTCTTCTTCGGGACAGATACTTTCCGACCAGAAAACAATCGACGGGGTTTTTACAAATTTCAGATACGCGTACACATTCAAGGATACTTCGGTTTATTCGGGGCTGTTAACTGACGATTTCATGTTCACCTATACTGATTACGAATCCGGCTTCGACGTTTCGTGGGATAAGCCGACAGAAATGAGAACCACAAGCAGGCTGTTCGAGAACGCGCAGAAGACGGAAGTCATTTGGAACAACATTACCGTCCTTATCGGAGACAGCCTCAAGATGAACGTGAAAAGAAGTTTCAACCTCACGATAACGTTCAATCCGAGCAACATCGTAAGGCTGTATGGTTTTGCCGATATGAACCTCGTTCGCCCGACAGCGGACGGAGTATGGAAAATAAGGCGCTGGCGCGACCAGAGCTTTTAGAAATTCAGTTCTTTTATGTAATACCTCTCGTAAGTGTCAAGTTTCTTCAGCACATAATCCACAAGACCGTCAATCCTGTCTTCGGATATTTCGCCATTTGATTTCTGCCTGAATTCTTTCGCAAGATTTTCTTTTGTTGACAGGGTTATGAGGCTTTCCTCATTCCATTTCGAGTTTATGTTTCCCGGGTTTGAATAATTATATATGTCCTTGTATAGTTCAACAAAGAGTCCCGTCTCATCGCGGTCAATCATATAAGTTTTGTAAATAATCCTCACAGGGAATCTGTCAATCTGCTCGAAATCATAAGTCATAGAGCGGCTGCTTTCGAGCCAGGACGAGAGGTCCTTCGACTTGATAACCCTGTTAATGAGAAATTCTTTCATCTTCGCGATATTGTCATTGTCGTTTCTGACGCAGCCGTGCGAAAGGCTTCTCATTTTCGAATAAATCAGATTCGGTTTGTTTGTGCCGTGGAAATATCTCAACGAATTTTCGTCATAATGCACGACGAAAAGACCGAGAGGATTCTTGGGACCCGGCGGCACCGCGGGCAAACTTTCCTTTCCTTTTTCAGGGTCTTTCCAGGAAGGCCAGTTTCTGACCCTGTAGGCTTCGAAATGTCCCGTGTATGTTTTGTCCTTTATCGTGCCGATAACGTTGTTCCAGGTATCAATATAAATCGTGTCCTTTCCGTACAATTGGAATAAATGCGATCTGAATTCGGGTATGTTCAGTTCCCAGAGAATCTTCACCGTGTCGAGCAGAAAATTGCTTCCTACAATATAATCAACCTTGAAGAAGTATCCCCCGCCGGCTTCCACCGGCTTGTCGACCTTTTCAATAATCCTTTTATCCGTAATGTTCTTTACAATTTTTTCGCTGATAATCGGAAATTGATTTCTCAGATAATTTCCGATTGTTTCGTCGGCTTCCTCAATGCTTTCTGCTTCGACCTTTATTGTATCCCTGCTAAAGCCGGCGAAAAGCGACGGAACAAGGAACAGAGATAGTACGAACGATAAAAGAAATATTTTCTTCATAAGATTTTTATAATTAATTTCCCTTTACTAAAGCGTATAAACAAAACCAATATTACCGATTATTTGTTTCAGGAAAACAGAAATGTGAATTTCCGGTATTCATTCCCGACAAAACAAAGACAAAACTAAATTGTTTTCAGTATTTTTACAAGTATTTTATTGAGTTCACTCTGAGCGTATCTTCTGTTGTTGATTTCGCCTTTAATTTTTTCCTGCTCGCTTCTTTTATCCTCCAGCATCTTATCGGCAATCAAATCCCTCGTTATCAGCCCAATCGCCGCGAATTTAATCCCCGCGTGAACGGCGGTTATGTTCTCAGGCGCAAGCGCATATCCCAGCACGTCGCAGCCAACGTCCCTGTAAAATCTCGCTTCGGCTTCCGTTTCGCTTTCAGGACCGATTATGCTCATATAAACCGATTCGTTAATCTTGATTTTCTTGTCTTGAAAAATTTTATAGATTTTCTCGTAAAGTTTTTTATCGTAGGCATTGCTCATATCGGGAAACCTGATTCCGAGTTCTTCATCGTTCTCTCCGATAAGCGGATTATCTCCCATAAGATTGATGTGATCGTAAATGAGCGAAAGGTCGCCGCATTCGAAACGCGGATTCAAATTTCCGACCTCGTCAAGCGAAAGAATCTTTTCTATTCCGAGATACCTGAGCAGATATATTACGTGCCCAATGTCGCGCATCGAATACCCGTCATAAAAATGAAACCTGCCTTTCAGAATTATCATGTCTTTCGAGCCTGCCTTCGCAAAATACAGCATTCCGTGATGAGCGTTTTCGGGTCCTTCAAATTTCGGAGGAACATTCACGTAATCCAGTTTCCTGAGCACGTTTATGCCGTAAGGAAGCGGATAATGGTCTTCCGTTATGAGCGCTATTTTAGGCTTAAGTTTCGGCGGCATGTTCTTTTTTATTGCCTTAACCGATTCGAGAATTCTCTTTCTTTGTTCTGTCATGATAATTCAAATTATAGTTCTTTAACCAGATTTTTAATTAAAGTAACAAGTTTCGGTTCTGCCACGGATGCCGAAGCAAGTATGTGCCTGAGTTCGGCTACTTTCAGCGTATCGGGAAAACCAAGGTCCGTAATTATCGAAAGCCCCAGAGTCCTAATGCCCAGTTCGTTTGCAACAAGCACCTCGGGTATCGTCGACATTCCGACAGTATCCGCTCCGATCTTCTGCATCAGTCTGTATTCCGCTTTTGTCTCAAGATTCGGACCCTGCACGGAGGCATAGCACCCTTTCTTAATATTTATGCCGTTCTCAAGCGCGACCCTTTCGGCTAGTTCGATCAGTTCACGGTCGTAAAAATATTTCGAGCGCCTGCCTGATTTCGATGCCGCGCCTATCAGCGGAGACGAGAAATGCAGATTTATATGAGAGTTCATAATCATCAGATCGGCTTTCTCGAGTTTGTTGCTTACAGCGCCGCACGCGTTCGAAACAATAAGATATTTCACGCCAAGAGATTTCATCACAGGAATCGGAAACGTCACGTGACCGTGGCTGTACCCCTCGTAATAATGGAACCTTCCCGACATCGCCACTACCTTTCTTCCGGATAGTCTTCCGAAAATAAGTTTGCCCGTATGCGATTCAACCGTCGAAACAGGAAAATGGGGTATGCTGCTATAGTCAATAGAATGCGGCTTCTCGATGAATTTAACGATCCCGCCGAGTCCCGTCCCGAGAATAATTCCTATATCAAACTTCTCCCTGACCGTTTTCCTGATGTGCAAATGCGATTCTCTGTGTCTGCCGTTCATTCCTTTTATTCTTTCCGGAAATTTATTTCGCCTCAAAACTGTCTTCGAATGACTGCGTCTCCTTGCTATCCTGCTGCGGAGCAAGCGTAATTCTCTTCATTGGTTTTATATCTTCTTCGGGCGTCTCCTCTTCATCCTGAATTAAATCGTTTACGCGGCTCAGTTCCATAGTGATGATTTTTCTGTTCTTGAAAAACTCATCAAGTTCATTGAGTTTGTCCGTAAGGAAATTTCTTACATCGTCAAAAGTCTTTTCGTTTTTCTGTTTTATAACTTCCAGTTCCTGCCGCTTGTTCAGTATTTCGTCTTCGAGGTCCTGCTTTATTTTTCTCGCGTCGAGTTCGGCTTCGTGTGTGATTATTTCGGCGCGCTTTTTCGCGGTCGCTACAATTTCCTCGCCGAGTTCCTGAGAGCGTACAATCGCGCGCTGGAGATTAGCCTCGTTCTCCTTGTATATATCTATATCCTGCAGAAGTGATTTTATCTTCTCCGCCTGATTCTTGTTCTCGACAAGGAGTTTTTCGTAGTGCGCGCTTACGGTTTCCAGAAAAGCGTCAACTTCGTCCGAATCATAACCTCTGAGCGATTTCTTGAAGTCGCGTTTCTTAATGTCTTTAGAAGAAATAATCATTTGAATTATAATTAAGTTTTATAAATAATTTCTGTAACCGAAAATCGCGCTTCCCACCCTTAACATATTCGCGCCTTCCTCTATCGCGATCTTGAAATCTGACGTCATACCCATCGAAAGATAATCAAATCCTTCGAACGAGGGCTTCAGCGCGTCGAATAAATTTTTTAAAACCCTGAAATTTTCCCTTATAACATCTTCATCGTCGGTGAACATTCCAATCGTCATCAATCCGCGCAGGCGGATATTCTTCAGCATCAATATATCACGGCACATCTTTTCGGCGTCGGAAGGCTCGACTCCCGATTTTTGGTCTTCCCCGCTCGTATTAACCTGCACGAGAATGTCGATGACGCGTCCGTGCTTTGACGCGTGTTCATCGATAACCTCTGCAAGTTTCAGGCTGTCAACCGAATGAATGAGTTCTACAAAATCAGCGATATATTTCACCTTGTTCGTTTGTAAATGACCGACAAGATGCCAGCGAATATCCTCATCCTTAAGAGCATCATGTTTATCGCGGAGTTCCTGAACTTTATTTTCACCGAAATAAACCTGGCCCAAATCGCGAACCGCTTTAATCTGCTCCGTCGGAAAAGTCTTGCTGACTGCAATAAGTTTTATTTCGTCGAAATTTCTTCCGTTTTCGACACAAATTTGCTTTATATCGTTAATCAGAGAGTCGTAATTCTCTTTTAAATAAGAATATTCCATTTATGAAAATTATGTTTATTTTCCTATAATATCAATTTAGAACGCTTTGCCATACGGATTTCACCGGGATTGACGCCGACTGTTTCCTCATTTTCTGTTTTTATATAAATTTATATATTACAATTGTAATAAACTCCGGGGGTAACTTATTAAGAACGTCAAAAATATCTGCTTCGCATTAATTGTTGTTTGCTTATTTGCTTATCTGTATTCCTGTGATTCGAAAGGCGGTTCGGTTGTAAACCCGCCCGTTATTCACGACACTAACATATACGGAAACGGAAACGGCAAAATCACATTTTACAGAACGTCGCAGATAACCGGTAACGTTACAATCAGCATTTCAGGGAACACTCTTACCGATTCTTTGGTATGGCAGCAGGCTCCCGCGTGCGATTCGTCCCCGGCAGTTTCCAAAATTCTGCCCGCGGGTGATTACACGGCGAGAATTGAAGGCGTGTCGTTCCTCTGCAATTATAACATCAAGGTCGAAGAGAGAATCTGCAAACTCATAAATTATACCGACTGCGCCAACGGTTATGTCGGCTGCTATCCCCTGGACGGGACGTGGCTGAGAACCGACGACGGTCCCTGTCCCAACTGCAAGGGATTAAAAGTGCAGTTCTCGGACGGGTTCGGAGAAGTCATATACACGCCACCGGGATGCAGGTTTCCGCTTTCAGATATCAAATGGAAGGACTTTAATCTAAGCCTATGCACGGTTTACGACATCGCGCGGGACGATTACGGCGGTTCGCCGGAATACCAGAAAGCGGACATTGAATTTTACAGCAAGGATTCTATGCTCATAAAAGGACCGTCAGGCAACATACCATATTCAAGAATATCTTACAAGAATGTCAAGAAGCATAAAAATATTATCGGCGCTCCTGTTTATTACGGCGTTCGCACTACAGGGCTGCCAACTGGAAGATGAAACGATTGAACTGCCCGTTATTGAGGATCCCGGAACCGGTATCTGGTATGTCGGAAAACTAACCACCGCTGGAGACGCGCGTTTCGTAAGGGGTTACACGATAAACAAAACACAATATGCTTTTATCGCGGCGGGACGCAACGGATTCAACATCGCGAATGTAACCGACGGCGCATCGCCAAGCCTGACGGCGAATTACAATACAGGCGGATTTGTTACCGAGATTTATGTTGACTCGGTAAACGGAAGGCACTTCGCATTCCTGTCCGACTACGAAAAGGGGCTGTTAGTTTTAGACGTTACAACTCCGCAAACACCTTCATTAATTGATTTGGTTCCTTATCAGAATTTAACGTCCGTCAACAGGAAGAACAGTATTCTATATTCAGCAACCGCATCGGGATTGAAAATGCTTAATATAAATCAACTGCCCGATACTCTTATAGATGCCGGCACATACACACCTGCGGATTACATTAAACACATCGAAGTTTCTGGAAATTTGTGCTGTCTTGTTGAAAACACGGCAGGTCTCGAATTCCTGAACATAACAAATCCATCATCGCCCGTTTTTAATTCCACGTTCAAGACTCCGGGTTCGTGCCTCGATATCAAGATAGCGGGTGATTTGGCGTACGTCGCGGACGGAAATTCCGGTATCAGCGTAATTAGCGTTTCGAATCCCGCACAGCCTTATTTCGTACGAACCGTAAGCACGGAAACCGACGTCAGGAAACTTGACTATTCACCGAATTTTCTTTTCACCGCGGAGAATAACGACGGTACAAGCGTCTTTAACCTGTTCGATACATCAAAACCCGACTTCATCGGATATTATGAACCTGAAGGCGTTACGTACGCGGTACATTTTTATAAAGCGAAGATTTTGCTGGCAAACGGAGCAAACGGTCTTCTTATTCTTCGGTTCTGATAACAAACTCTTACAAAGAATCAATCTCCTTTCTTCGTTTTTATATCCTTTTAAGGCATTAACATCAAAAAATGTAAGGACTATCGTGTATATTCTTAATAATATGGTTTTATTGTTTGCTTTTTACTTTTCAAAAAAGTATTTTTCTAAGATTAAACTCTGTGTTTAAACAGACTAATACTATATCTCATAACAGGGTAATTTAATATCTCTTTGAAGTATTAGCATATTAAAGGATAATTTTAAAATATTCATCCATCATAATGAAAAGCGCGACAAGTTTAATGCTGTTATTATGTGCGTTTGCACTTATAGCACTCCTACCTGAGAGGTATGCATATTCACAGGATACCTCATCGAGCGAATACCTTAAAGAAGGACTTAAAGTCGGAGTTGTAAAGAATTCGAGTCTCGTTAAGGTAGAAATCAGGGGGAAATCTGAAGTACTCAACCTCAAGGATTTATATTCATATCTCGGTATAAACAAACTTGACAGGACCTACCGCTCGATAGCCTCGCTGGAAAAGATGAAGGTTCAGGGAAGTTCCGTATCAATCGACGGCGACGCGATGCTCGCGGTTATATCCGGAAACGACGGAATTATAATTCTGATAGTTGACGCGAACGAGCCCAAGAATTTCACGTACACCGCTCTCAAGCAAAGGATTGTCAGGAAAGGCGACACGAAGAATCTGTATCATTCGCAGGAAGAAGGAATACAGAGACCTGACCTCGTGACTATTTCGAGCAGCGGCATAGCCTGGGTAAGTTACGGCGACGGCGGAATGTACAACCTTAATTTTGTCCCCCTCGTAACGCCCAAGCACATTACTACGACTTTCGAAGGAAGCGCCTCAACCACCGAATGGGACATAAAGGTGCAGGAAGGCGACATCAGCGTTGTTGACGGAAGCAAGACTCTCCTGAAAGCCAGCGTTTACAACGGATTCAGCGACGAAGCCGACAACCTGAAATCACTCGTCAAATGGGGCGGCAAAGCCAGAAACGTCAGCGATTTTACTTTCAATATAATTGAAGACTCCAGAAGCATGGCGGGTAACGACGTCCTTCTCGAATTCAGCGAAAATGATTTTGCGAAAATGTTCAGTTCCTCAGCGAAAACCACTTCGTGGGAAAGCGTTGAAATCGTGAAGCCTCTTAGCAACATAACGAGAAACAACGTATCGTTTATCCCTCACGTCGTATTGACAAGAAACGGCATCGGCGTTGTCGAGGTTCCAACAGAAGGTGACGACGTTCGCTTCTATCATCTCGGAGGAAAACCGTATGACCCGAATGAAAAGGATAATCCGAAAATATTCAAGCCGGCTTTCTCTATAAATACTTTCGGCACGCTGTTCGGATACATTGAAGTCTCGGGCTCGGATAACTCGACGCAGCAACTTGCGCTGTTTTCGCCGTCGTTCAGATTCGGTATTAAGGTCGAACTTAGTTTCACTGTGAAAAAGGATTTCTCGGTCTTCGCTACGACGAATTATCTTAACCTTAAAGAAGGCGACGGAAACGTCAGGGCGATGCTCGGCATCAGTAATCTGCAGATGAATTAAAATTTATTTCTGAAGTTTAAAAGAGAAGTCCCTTTCGGGACTTCTCTTTTTTTATGAGAGAAAAGTATCACAAATTAATCCGCGATTTCAATCAATCAGCGTTTTATGTACGTGCATACTTTAGCCGGAGATTCCTCTTCCGAATATACTTCGAAGCCCTTGCTGACGAGCATATCTATAAGCGGCGCGGGCGTGAACGGAGTGACGAGAAGATAAACTTCATTCCCGGACATTTCGGACGATTCTTTCACAACTTTGTTTACCGGATGAACGCCCGATTCGAGGTCTTCGCGCGCGTCGTATTCGTACTTAATATTTTCAGTCGACGCCCATACGGGTTTATTCCGTCCTGTGGATTTTTCGCCGCCGAGTTCCGTATTCCCCTGTCCGACCGCGGAGCGCAGTTCGTTAATCAGTATCGAAAGGCTGACGCGTCCTACTACCGATGCCTGCTTCAGCGTGGTAACTTTCGTAATCGTCTTTCTTAAAATCGGATTTTTCAACTTTTCGAAAACCGGCGCTATCTGAATCAGTTTGTCTTCCAGTTGCGGATACGCCTTAAGCAAATCATAAATCTTCACGTCCGGAGTTATTAGCAGATTAGTTGTCATAAGTCAGTAGTCTCCTTTCTCCTTCGATGTTTTTGTATTCATTTATGTCGTGCGTTATTTCCGCGGTGCCGAGATATTCTCCGTTCGCGCCCCTGACGGCGTAATAGGCGATGTGAACGAACATCCCCTTGAAGTTTATCCAGAACTTCGCTGAATCCTGTTTGCCCGATTTGAAATCATCGAGGATTTTATCCACTATGTGCACGCTTGACGGAGGATGGCAGTACTGAACCTGCCTGCCGAGTATGGCCTTGCTGCGTTCGAAAATTCTTTTGTTTCCATGCGAGAAGAACTTCACTTTGTCGTCTTTATCTACAAACGTAATGTCAACCGGAATTGAATTCAAAAGCGCTTCGAGTTCTTCGTTTGAGAATGAACCCGTCGAGAGTTTAATTTTTCCGTTATCCTGATTGCTATCTGATGCTGCTACTACGCCTTCGGGAATCCAGTTATTCACGGGAGCATACAGGCAGTAACCGACCTCATCGCACTGTTTGTTTATCTCGTGCCACTCGATGTCGGTAAACCTGTCGAGGCACATCGGCAGCAGAATCTTTTCCTCCTTAACTATCATTTCCTCAACCGCGTCCGCAGCAGGAGACAGCATCATATCGGCATAACCCTGCAGAACTTCCGCGTCCGCCTCGCCTTTTTCCGAAAGCAGGCTGAGTGAGGATTTCAGAAAACCTCTGACTTCGTCGTCCTTGCCCCACATTACGGTTGAAGGACCGGTGACTCCATATTTTTCAAGGAACGGGAATATTATGTTTTCCTTTTTTATGTAATGCTTTTCTATGTCAGTAAGGTTGTTGAAAATTATTCTGAAATTCATCAACTCTTCCTTTACATTCACCGACCCGGGATTGAATTTCAGTTTAATGAAAATATTTCTTAGTTTGGCGATTTCCGCTTCGATTGCCCTGTTCTCCATTCTTAATGTATGAACGGGATGACCTTCGGGAACTTCTTTCATCATCGTGAGGTCAACGTTGTCTTTTATCGCTTCGGAATGCAAATCGCAGTATTTCTGTATTTCCTGAGGCGGCAGACCTTCGTTTATGAGTTCCTGCTCCGCTTGCACCACTTCACCGTAAGGAACGCTTCCGAGCATCACCTCGAGTTCCCGTTTAACGTCTTCAATCGTTGAATCTTCGTGGAGTTTCAGCAGAAGTTTTTTTAATTTCTGAATCCTTTCGGCGCTGTTGTTTATTAATTCGCTCATTTTGTAATTTTAATTTTTAAATCAGACTATTTTATCTTATTATAACAACACGGAAAAGTTCATTTTCGTTTCATTCCGCGGATTAGAAAAATGATATGAAGAGCAGGACGTTCAGGTAAGCGATTACCGCTCCGATTACGAGCAGAGTAATTTTTGTATAAATCTTATTCGAATATTTTCCCATTACTTTCTTAGATGATGTAAGGTATATCTGAAGGAATATTGTAAAGGGCAATTGTATGCTGAGTATCATCTGCGATATAATAAGTCCCTGAAACGGATTCGTTATGAACAGAATTATTATGAGCGCCGCTGCTAGTGAGATGCCGACTCCGAGTCTCGAGTGGTTGTCCTTTATGTCATACGGTTCGCCGAACATACCCGAGAGAATAGAACCGCCCGCCATACCCGACGTAATGCTTGACGCGAAACCCGCGAAAAGCAGCGCGACGGCGAATATTACCGAGGCGTAACTTCCGAGCAGCGGTTCAAGAAGCGATTTTGCCTGCGGTAGTTCCGATACGGGAATTCCCGATTTAAAGAACGTCGCGGCGGCGAGAATTATCATCGCGCTGTTTATTGCCCAGCCGATGAGCATCGAGAAGAATGTGTCAAAGAACTCGTAATCAAGTTGTTTTTTAATAATCTTTTCATCCTGCAGGTTCCATTGCCTGCTTTGAATGATTTCCGAATGCAGAAAAAGATTATGCGGCATCACTACGGCGCCGAGCACGCTCATTATAATAACAATCGAGCCTTCGGGTATTCCCGGAGTAATCCATCCGGAAGCCGCCTGCCCCCAGTTGACGTCCGCCACGAACATTTCATAAATAAACGAGAGTCCGATAATCGAGACGAAACCGATAATATATTTTTCAATGCGCCTGTAAGAATTCGCGTAAAGCAGTACGCCTACAATAACGACGACGAGAACCGAGCCGATTTTCAGCGGCACGTGAAAAAGCATTTCAAGAGCGATAGCCGCGCCGAGAACTTCCGCAAGCGACGTCGATATAGAAGCAAGAACGGCGAGAGAAAGTATAAACCTTGAAACATATTTCGGCGTGTACAGCGTAGCCGCTTCGGAAAGGCACAGACCCGTCGCGATTCCGAGGTGCGCGACGTTATGCTGAAGTATTATGAGCATCAATGTCGAAAGCGTGACCATCCAGAGAAGAACGTAGCCGTATTCCGAGCCCGCGGCAATGTTCGAAGCCCAATTTCCTGGGTCGATGAATCCCACTGTAACGAGAAGCCCGGGACCGATATACTTGAATATTTCAAGTCCGCCGAGAACGGGCTTGTGTTCTCTCTTGTTTTTTAAATCCTTTATGAAATTTTTAACCGGCGACAGCACTTCCGCGTTTCTCCTCTTTAACGAATTTTAACATCCATAAACCAAGTATAAAAAAGACCGTGATTGAGAAAATCGCGATTTTCTGAGAACCCGTCAACCAGGAAACGAGTCCGAAAGTAAGCGGACCGATAAGCGTAGAAGTTTTTTCGAACAGCGCGTAGAAACCGAACATCTCGGTCTTGATTTCAAACGGCGCGAGTTCAGTCATCAGCGCTCTTGACAGGCTTTGCGTCGAGCCGAGGAACGTTCCCGCGAATCCGCCCGCGATGAAGAAGTAATGAATTTTCGTTCCGCCGATTTCCAGATAAGACATCTCGTCAACGAAGAAGAATATGAACACGAGTATTACTATCCAGAAGAGAATGTTCACTACAATCGAGCGCTTTATGCCGAGCGTGTTTCCTATTCGGGCAAAGACGAGCGAGCCTATCATCGCCGTTATCTGGACTATAATAAAAAATACCGCGAGTTCAACCGTACTGAAATTCAGCGATTTCACGGCGTAAATTCCCGAGAAGAAAATTATCGTATTGACGGAATCTATATATAGAAAGTACGAGAGAAGAAAATTTCTCAGGTTCCTGTACTTATTCACGTGTTTAAGAGTATCCGCGACTTTTTTAAATCCGTAAGAGAAATAATTAATTTTTTCAGGAGTATGTTCTGTCTTTTTTTCCTTAAGGAATATGAACGCGGGAATGCTGAACACCGCGTAAAACAAAGCGGTCAGAGCGAATAACAGCGGATAGTTATCCTTGAGCGGAAACACCATAAGGACGGATACCAGAGAACCCGCGTAACCGACGGCGTACCCGAGAGACGAGACTTTATTGTAATCCTTCTCTTCGACCATATCGGAAATAAAAGCGTCATAAAATGTCAATGATGTCTGAAAGCCGATATTCGAGACTATAAATAAGATTAAACCGAAGAGCACGGTTCCCTGACCCGTAAAATACATAAGGCCTGTCGGCACGACGCACAGGAGCGTGAAAAGAAAGAGAAAGAATTTTTTGTTGG
>CALGII010000047.1 GCA_937915485.1 uncultured Ignavibacteriota bacterium
AGTTCCGCGGGCAGTCCCCTGTTCAGGTCGTACTTGTAGAACTTCGCGAAATTTCTTTTTGTATTTTCCGATTCGTCAATAAAATCCACGCCGACGACGTAATTCCCTTTCGATACGTGCTCCGCGAACAAGCCGTCGCCGCATCCTACGTCGAGTATTCTCTGGTTTTCCTTCTTGTTGAGAATGTCTATTACCGTCTTGTGGCTTGAATACGGATAGAGTTTAAGCGGATAAGGAACGTAATATTCCGAATATATTTCCGATTTCCGCTTGCCCTTTACGGTCTTTATGTAATCATTCGTAGTCGAGAAAATATTCCGCGCGTACTTCATTCCGTTTACGTAGCAAATCTCGTCTCCGTAATAAGTAGGTATCGGTATCTCGATTATTTTAAGATTATGATGATGCGCCTTGATTATAATCTGAGTGTCGAAATGAAAGTCGTTCGTCGTGTTCTCAAGGTTCAGGAGGTTCAGCCCGTGAATGGAATACGCCCTGTAACCCGAATGAAACTCTGTCAGGTTCATTTTCAGGCGCCTGTTCTGGAACGTGGAGAGCACCCTGTTCCCGAGATACTTGTAGAAAGGCATTCCGCCCTTTAGAGCGCCGCCGTATTTCGTCATCATTCTTGAGCCGAGAACTACGTCCGCCTCGCCGTCCGTTATCGGAGAGTACATATCCTGAAGAATTTCGGGAGCGTACTGCCCGTCGCCGTGAAGCAGAACCACTGCGTCAAATCCTTTCTCGGCGAAATACCCGAATCCTTTTTTCTGATTCCCGCCGTAACCGAGATTTTTCTCGTTGAGATATATCTTCAGTTTGTCGAGTTTCTTTATCTCCTTGTAGCCGACGGAGACAATGTACGTATTGTCCTTGCTGGCGTCGTCGAAAACGGCTATCTCGTCAATCTCATCGTAAACATTTGCGGGAATCCTGTCAAGCACCTTGTTCAAGGTCGTCGCAGCGTTGTACGCGACTATCAGTATCCCGATTTTTTTATTATTTCTCATTCAACTTTTTATTCGTATCGGTATTCGGCGTTCCGCCCGTCATCTTTAGCCGCAGACTCTCTTTTTTCTGTATTACGCCCGGATCCCTCGGGTCAAGTTCATTCATCAGGTTAAGAGCCTTCTGGTAATCCTCGCGTGCTTCGTAAATATCCAGCAGAATCCTGTAAGGATTGTAATATCCCTGCATGTT
>CALGII010000048.1 GCA_937915485.1 uncultured Ignavibacteriota bacterium
ACGAGATGTAGCCGTGACTGGAGTTCAGACGTGTGCTCTTCCGATCTAATCAATGTTGAGTATCTGCGCGTCAACGAGTTGTCCCATGGTTACCATCTGGCTTGGGCTCGTTACGTGCTGCGTCCAGGACATTTCACTGATGTGAATGAGCCCTTCGATGCCTTTTTCGATTTCAATGAACGCGCCGTAGTCGGTGAGGGATACAACCTTGCCCGATACCTTGTCGCCCACTTTGTATTTTTCCTGTATGTTATCCCACGGATGAGCCTGAAGTTGCTTCAGTCCGAGATATACTCTCTGTTTTTCTTCGTCGAATTCAATCACATAAACGTCTATAACCTGGTCAAGTTTCACGATGTCCGAAGGATGATTGATTCTTCCCCACGAAAGGTCTGTTATGTGAATCAATCCGTCGAGACCTCCGAGGTCAACGAACACGCCGAAGTCTGTGATTGCCTTAACTGTCGCTTTCAGCGTCATTCCCTTCTTGATTGTCTTCAGAAGTTCTTCGCGCTGTCCCGCCATCGATTCTTCAATGAGCACCTTGTGCGATACGATTATGTTCTCAATCTGGTTGTTTATCTTGATTACCTTGAAGTCCATTACCTTGCCCACGTATTCATCGTAATCCCTGATAGGCTTCGTGTCAATCTGCGAGCCCGGAAGGAACGCCGTAAGACCGTTGAGGTCGACAACGAATCCGCCCTTGATTCTTCTGAGGCATTTTCCTTTTACAACTGTGCTGTCTCTCTGCGCTTCAACAATCCTGTCCCACATCTTAATCGAGTCGGCTTTCTTCTTCGACAGAACGAGTTGTCCTTCCTTGTCTTCAATCTTCTCGAGGAAAATCTCGATTTCGTTACCCACTTTAAGTTCTTCGGGATTCGAAAATTCATTAATTGAAACTCTTCCGTCCGATTTTGAACCGATGTCTATCAGCACGTCTTCACCGTGAATCGCCACGATTTTGCCTTTTACGAGTTCGTTTTCCTTTATTACGTTGAAGGTCTTCTCGTAAAGTTTCAGCATGTTCTGAAATTCATCCTCGTTGTAATCCGTTGAGATGAATTTAGTGGAGATTTTTTCGTTTTCTTCCTTGGTTTGCGTGTCCGATTTCAGGTCGGCCTGGTGTTTTGTGTCTTGTGACATAATAAAATATTTCCGGCTGTGTTTTCTTCCGCGCCCTGCCGGCAGACATCGGAAGTTTAATTATTAAATCCCCTCCGCAAAACGCGGAAGGCTTTGTTTTATTCTGTATCAGGGTTGGTGATTAATCTGTAAAGATAACTCACCTGTTCTTCTATAATCATGTTCGTTGTATCTACTATCACGGCGTCGTCGGCTTTCCTGAGCACGCTCGGATTTTTTCTCGTCTCGAGTTCGTCGCGGAGTTTCAGTTCCTTTTCTATCTTGTCCTTCGAGAATCTCTGTCCGAGGTCAAGAAAATCCTGATGCCTGCGTGCGATTCTTGCGCTCAGGTCGCTTATCAGGTAAAACTTGAAATCCGCTTCCGGAAAAACATTTACGCCTGTATCCTTGCCTTCCATCAAAATGCCTCTGTTTTCTTCCTTCACCTTCTTCAGCCTGTCATAAGCCATGCGCCTCAAGGCGTTTATCCTGCTTATCTGGCTTACCTTGTTCGTAATTTCAAGTGCCTTGAGTTCGGGTGTAATGTCTTTATTATTAAGAAGAACTTTGTTTTCAATGAACTTTAAATCAATCGCCGCCGCTGTCTTGCATATCGCGTTGAAATCGTTCGGCTTTATATTGTTCTTTAGCGCCGCATACGTTACTGCCCTGTAATAGGAACCGCTGTCAAAATACATAAGGTCGAGTTTCTCGGCAAGAATCCTAGATGTAATACTCTTTCCTGTTCCTGTCGGTCCGTCAATTGTTATAATCAAAGTGTTCGTAGATTCCAAACTAATCCAATCTTTAAAAGAAAAACATAAAATATTCTCAAAATATTTCAATAATTCAAGTTAAAAATATGTTAACATTCTCATGCTTATTCGTCTATCAGATATTAAGTAAAAAGAATCAAATTAGAGCAATATCACAACAAAATGAATAAAAATTAAAGCAATATACGGAAATTTAGCTTATCCCGGATAATTCAAAGAATTGAATAAGGGCTAAAATTTAATAATTCCCTGTTTTAATATGAATATGGTTCAAACTTTTTTCATGCCGGGTGCGACGAGCATCCAGACAATTTTGCCATTAAAATGCTAGAAAATTTGAAAATCCCGGGATTATTCGAAATCAATATTCCATAATAGGCGGGGAAGAACATATGCTTCGGTTAGATTTTTTTTACATTCAAAATCAAACCGCCTGAAGCGAGTGGAAATATCCATTCAATAATATTTACAATCATCTCCGCGGCTTTTGCGATTAATCTTTTAATTCCTTTTGATGCAAGTATCATTTCGGTAAAATATACATGATACGTCAGTATTTCCCAACTTTCAAATCCTGCGAGTCTGCACAATGTATTAATTGTTTTGAATGAGTAAACCTGTAAATGGTCTTTGTGACAGGATTCTCTTTTTATGATTGATAATAACGAATTTGTAAAAGAAACGGCATTAATTGTAGTGCAAATTAATTGTTTTCCGTTGTATAAACTTTTTATTTTCTTAAAAAATTCAGGAGTATTAGGAAGATGTTCAATAAACTCTCCCGCTACAATTATATCGGGACTGAAATCATCAATTCTTGATAACTCCGTGGCATCACCGAAAACAATTTTTGAGTTCCTGCTGATAGAGAATTGTTTATCTTTCAGAGAAATCGAATTGTCTATGCCATAAACATAGTTTGCAACTTTTGCGATTTGTTCGTGCAGCCACATTCCTGAAGTTTTCTTAATCAAAGCGGTTTCATCGTAACAACCAAGATCAAGAACATTTTTCCCCTCACAATTAGATGTAACAAAAGCAATTCTATCAACGGGCCTGCCTATTTCGATTTTTTCCAGTGGTGTATATTTCAGCGTTTGCATTATTTACATTTTAATGTAAAACCATAATTCAGTTATTTAGTTCTTTCCTTGAATCAAAAAACTAAACAATATATGAAGCACGTATATTTTGTATATGTGCGGCAAATATACCTGTACATCTATGAATATTTCTCCGCTAATGCAAATTATTAAATTATAAAATCGAAACAAACACAAAACGCTTTTGTAACCATTTCGGAGGTTAATTTTCATTATGACTGCATTTATTAGGACAGATTCCTTCTATTAACACAACAGAATTCATAAATCAATATGCAAAAAATATGGATGGCTATACATTTTATGAACATACTCTTGAAATTCATTTCCTGACTATTTCATTGGACTTTCAAAATTAATTGCATTGATAAACTTTGTTTTAGGGTTTATATTAAAACTTTCAAAATCCGTAAAAACAACGAGAAAATGCCTGAAATCAAAAAAATACACGCCAGGGAAGTTTTAGATTCAAGAGGAAATCCGACCGTTGAGGTTGATGTTTTGCTGTCCGACGGGACGCTCGGAAGGGCTATCGTTCCCTCAGGCGCATCCACGGGAGAGAGAGAAGCGGTTGAACTTCGCGACGGTGATAAAAAGAGATTCCTCGGAAAAGGCGTAATGAAAGCCGTTAATAACGTTAACAACGTCATAGCGAAGAAAATGACAGGTCTCGATTCGTTCAAACAAAGAGAACTCGATTATGAACTTATCACGCTCGACGGTACCGAATTCAAATCGAAACTCGGTGCCAATGCAATTCTCGGCGTCTCGATGGCGGCAGCGAAAGCGAGCGCGGCATACTCGAAATTACCGCTGTACAGGTATCTCGGCGATTTTGATTCGGTTACGCTTCCCGTTCCGATGATGAACATACTTAACGGAGGCAAGCACGCGGATAACACCGTTGATTTTCAGGAGTTCATGATTGTCCCTGCCGGATTCTCCAAGTTTTCCGACGCTCTCAGATGCGGCGTCGAAGTATTCCATTCATTGAAGAGCGTGCTGAAGAAACAAAATTATAACACTTCCGTCGGTGATGAAGGCGGATTCGCTCCGAATCTCAAATCAAACGAAGAGGCTCTCGACGTAATTATGACTTCAATCGTTAATGCAGGATACAAGCCGGGTTCGGACGTTTACCTTGCACTCGACGTTGCGGCGAGCGAAATGTACGAAAAAGGTGAGAATGGAAAGAAGTCAAAATACGTGTTCTTTAAATCGGGACTTCCTTCAAAATCATCAAGTGAAATGGTGAAACTGTACGCGGGTCTCGTGAAGAAGTATCCGATAATTTCGATTGAAGACGGACTGTCGGAAAACGACTGGACGGGTTGGAAAAATCTGACAAAAGAATTAGGAAAGAAAATACAACTCGTCGGCGACGATGTTTTCGTCACTAACCCGAAAATTCTTGCCGAAGGTATCAAAAAATCCGTTGCGAATTCAATTCTGATTAAATTGAATCAGATAGGCACGATTTCCGAAACCGTTGACTGCATCAATCTCGCTAAATTAAACGGCTACACTACCGTTATAAGCCACAGAAGCGGCGAAACGGAAGATTCGATTATCGCTGATGTAGCGGTCGCGACGAATGCCGGTCAGATAAAAACCGGTTCGGCATCAAGAACCGACAGAATTGCCAAATACAATCAATTGTTAAGAATTGAAGAGGAACTCGGCTCGAAAGCAGTCTTTCCGGGCAAAAAAGCATTTAAAAACTTAAAGTAAAATAATGAAACTATCCCAGTTTAAATACACTTTTCCAAAAAACGCGGTCGCCAAAAGCCCTAAATCGCCGAGAGACAATTGTAAACTAATGGTGCTCTCGAAAGACACGGGTGAAATCCGCACGATGAAATTCAAGAATGTAATTGATTTTATGAGCGAAGGAGACGTGCTTGTTCTCAACGATACAAAGGTTTTTCCCGCAAGGCTTTACGGCAACAAGGAAAAGACAAAGGCTAAGATTGAAGTATTTCTTCTTCGGCAGTTATCTGAAACCGAGAACATCTGGGACGTTGTTGTTGACCCTGCAAGAAAAGTCAGAATTGGCAACAGGATATTTTTCAATAAGAATGTTTTCTGCGAAGTGATTGACAACACGACCTCACGGGGTAGAATCGTCAGGTTTAACGTAAAGGACGATTTCCGGAAACACATCGACAAACTTGGAAAGACTCCGCTTCCTCATTACATAAAAAGGGAGCCCACGGACAAAGACAAGGAAATGTATCAGACAGTGTTCGCTAAGAACGTAGGATCTGTAGCGGCGCCTGCAGCGGGTCTGCATTTCACAAAAGAACTACTGAAGAAAATACATCAGAAAAAGGTCAACATTGCTTATGTCACACTTCATCTCGGACTGGGAATGTTCAGACTCGTTGAGGTCGAAGACCTTTCGAAACACCGGATGGATTCGGAGTTTTACGAAATTTCAAAAGAAAACAGCGATTTAATAAATAATTCCATTAACAAAAGGAAAAACGTCATTGCCGTAGGTACTTCAGTTACGAGGGCGCTTGAATCAAGCGTCATCACGGGCAAGAACGTAAGACCGAGCAGAGGATGGACGGATAAATTTATACATCCGCCTCAGACTCTGAGCATTGTCAACAAACTCATAACTAATTTCCATTTGCCGCAAAGCACTATGCTTATGCTCGTCTGCTCGCTCGCCGAAAGGGACGACGTGATGAAGGCGTACAAGAAAGCGATAAAGGAAAATTACAAGTTCCTGGCTTACGGCGACGCGATGATGGTTGTTTAAAAATTAATTTTATCTGATGGAGTTTTTCGTCGTTATCCCTGCTTCGGGTTCCGGCATCAGGTTCGGTTCAGGAATCCCGAAACAATTTCATAAATTCGGTAACAGGGAAATACTTTTCCATACTCTCGATAAATTTTTATCCTGCAAGAAGGTTAATTCGGTTTTTCTCTCTATTCATCCCGATTACCTTCGGAAAAAAAATTTTCTCGATAAACTTTCGGGTTCGGTAAAGCCGCTCGTCGTTTCCCGTGGAGGCGCAACCCGGCAGGAATCGGTTTACAGGTCTCTCCTCAAGATAAAATGTAAAAGCACGGACAGAATAATAATACACGACGCGGTCAGACCCTTCGTTTCGGGCAAACTGATTGACAGGCTCATTACCGCCTCGAAACGCGAAGATTGCGTCATTCCCGGACTTGAACTTCATGATACTATAAAACGTATAGACAGGAAAGGGTACGTCCGTGAAACCATCGACAGGGAAACACTGAGAAGCGTGCAGACGCCGCAGGTGTTCAGGTACGATAAACTTATGAAAGCGTTCGAACTTGCTTTAAGAGGGAATTATACCTGCACCGACGAAGCATCACTTATGGAAAAAGCAGGTTACAAGGTTAAAATTATCGATGGAGAACCAACTAATATTAAAATTACGACAAGGAAAGACATAAAAGCGAAATGAAACCCATAGTTATTTCAACCTGGAAGCACGGACTGGACGCAAATAAAGCCGCTTACGAAATTATGAAAAACGGCGGCAACTCTCTCGACGCGGCGGAACAGGGAGTCAGAGTCTCGGAAGACGATCCCAAGGTTCTCAGCGTAGGATACGGCGGTCTGCCTGACGCGGACGGAAGAGTCACCCTTGATGCGGCAATCATGGACTGGAAAGCGAGAGTCGGCTCCGTAATTTGCGTTGAGAACATTAAAAATCCGATAAGCCTCGCAAGGCTCATTCTGGAAAATACCGAGCATATGGTTCTCGCAGGCGACGGGGCTTACGATTACGCTATTAAGAACGGATTTAAGCCGGGAAATTTAATGACTGAAAATTCTTTAAAAAGGTATAATGAATGGAAAGCCTCCGGAATGGCAAAACCTGAAGAGATTCACACGGATGATTTTATTCTGAAGGGAAAAAAGGACATCAACGCCGACGGTAATCACGACACGATAGGAATGGTAGCGCTGGATAAAAACGGACACGTTTCGGCTTCCTGCACAACCAGCGGAATGGCCTGGAAACTACACGGCAGAGTCGGGGACTCGCCGATGATTGGCTCGGGGCTGTACGTTGACGGAGAGGTAGGAGGCGCCGCGTCTACGGGACGAGGCGAAGAATGCATTCGCGCCTGCGGCAGTTTCTTAATCGTTGAAATGATGAGAATGGGACTGAGTCCGAAAGAAGCCTGCAGGGTTGCCGTTGAAAGAGTGGTCAAACTAAACCTGCTCTCGAGCAAAAACCGCGACCATCTTTTTCAGGTCGGATTCATCGCTCTGAACAACAAGGGCGAATACGGAGCTTTCAGCGTTCGTGGAGGATTTCAGTACGCGGTCTATGCTTCCGGTAAGAATACTCTGTATGACAGTGAATTTTTAATCGACGAAGAATATATTATAGAAGATTTATAAAAACGCTTAATGGACAGATATTTAATACTTAAAAACGCGCTTGTTCTCACTTTTGACAAGGACGACAATGTCGGGTATTATAATATTGTAATTAAGAATAACATTATTCATCAGATAGATTATTACAACGATCTGGTATCGGACAGAACGATATACACGAAATATCCCGGCGTGAACATAATTGACGCGAAGGACAAAATAATTATACCCGCGTTGTTCAACTCTAACATTAATTCCTCGTACGCGCTCAGCGGCGTGTTCTTCGAACGAATAAATTATGATAAACTGCAGGATAACCTGTCGCTTACTCTGCTCGATAAGTATTTTACGAGTGCCGAGAACAAGCAGGACCTTAAGAATCTAATAACGTTCAGTTACTTCAGAGCGCTCTCTAACGGCGAACTTTTTCTTAATGAGACTTCGGGATATTTATCGAAGGACTTTCTTCAGGAGTTCCACAAGTACAATTTCCTTATCGTTCAGGATATCGTAATGACCTCTTTCAGCGAGGCGTTCAGCAGATACCTTAACGAGATAAAGAAATTCCACTGCATCGGAATGACGGACGACGAGGAGATTACGAACTATTCCCTTACATCCGCGGCGAAGGCGCTAAAAGAAGGCAGGCGAAAAATTTATTTCGACATACTTAAGAAAAGCAACGGTCAGGAGCACATACGAAGAACTTTCTCGAAATCGCTTTTCAAAGTCCTCGGCGAGAATGATTTTCTCGACGGGCGGCTGATATTTTCCAACCCGGTTAACATACAGAAGGACGAACTTGATTACCTCTCCGATAAAAAGGTAAACATAATTCTTTGCCCGAGCGATATAGTGAAACTGGGAGAAAAGAAACTCGAAAGTTTCGAATTGCTTAAATACGGACTCAACGTCAGTTTCGGCACGGGTTATCTCGGATCATCAATCATTTCGGAAATAAAACTCTGCTCTCATCTCGCAAAGAAGGGAAATTTGTCCTACAGGTCGCTGCTTAAAATGGCGGTCGTCAATCCCGCGAGGATGTTCGACGTATCAGAAACACACGGTTCGATTGAAAAGAACAAAATAGCCAATCTGATAATGTTTGACGTTTCGGACCTGCGAAATTATTTCCTATCGCCCGACGTTTCTTCCGAAAAAGTTGCCGAACACATTATCGAGAATCTCGACTCAAAGGATATTTCCGATATAATCATTAAAGGCAACGTAATAAGACGCGATTACAGGAGCAAACTGTTCGATATCGATACGATGAAAACGAACACTTCCGCTCTTACGAAGAAAATTATTGAAACCGGAAAGTACTATGAGTTCAAGGAAAAATATCTGATGAGGAAACGGATTAAGGAACTTTCGACCGGCGGAAAGGAAGAGCGCAAGGTAATAATAACAACGGGCTCCGAGGAAAGCAGGTATTCTTCCCTTAAAGACAACAGCGTGATTTCGGAAAGTGAATTCAGGGTTGTCGCTACAAAGAAAAATGTAACGCCCATTAATACCGTCGAAGGCGACGACGATGTTTTCAGCAACGACTTCAGCGTCGAGGAAATTTCAAACATCAACGAAGGAATAGTGATGTACGATAACGTTCTTTTCTCGTCGTCCGAAAGCAGCCTGAAGAACAATCCCGATTATGAAATACCAAAAAAGAAAATATTCTTCGATGACGTTGGCGGGGTAACGGATTCAGGAACGAATGATGATGAAATGAAATTTATTGGAAGCAAGCAGGATAAAAAAGAAAGTCAGACTAAAAAGAGCAGCGGGGATAAACCCGTTTTCAAGAAGGATAAACTCCGTTTCGGCTTCACCGATACCGACCAATAACTTACTTCTTTGCTGTCAGAACGTCTTTAAGGAATTTCGCCGTGTATGAAATCTCTGAGAATTTCTCCACGAAGTCTTCCGGCGCGCCTTCGGCGATTATTTCTCCGCCTTTGTTTCCTCCCTCCGGTCCAAGGTCAATTATCCAGTCTGCGGATTTTATCACGTCGAGATTATGCTCTATTATAATTACCGTATTTCCCTTGTCAACGAGTTTGTTCAGAACTTTAAGCAGCATGTTAATATCCTCGAAATGCAGTCCTGTAGTAGGCTCGTCGAGTATATATATCGTTCTACCGGTTTGCACTTTTGACAATTCCGTAGCCAGTTTAACGCGCTGAGCCTCTCCGCCCGACAACGTCGTTGCCTGCTGTCCCAGTCTTATGTAACCGAGTCCGACATCGTGAAGTGTTTTAAGTTTCCTTTTTAGAGAAGGAAATGCCTCGAAAAAATCTACGGCGTCTTCGACCGTCATCTCAAGCACGTCGGAAATCGATTTATTCTTGTAAGTTACGCTTAAAGTTTCGGGATTGTATCTTTTGCCTTTGCAGGAATCGCAGGTTACGTATACTTCGGGAAGAAAATTCATTTCAATTTTCTTGAGACCGTCTCCCTCGCATTCGTCGCACCGTCCGCCTTTGACGTTAAATGAAAATCTCCCGACCTTGTATCCGCGGATTTTCGATTCAGGCAGCGAAGCGAAAATGTCGCGTATGTGCGTGAACAAACCGGTGTATGTCGCAGGATTGCTTCTAGGCGTGCGGCCAATCGGCGCCTGGTCTATCTCTATAACCTTGTCGATTATTTTTTCGGTTCTTCCGTCCTTCTTATTAATAAGTCCCTCTATAGAGGAATACGGAAGCGGTTTCTCGAGTCCGCGCATCAAATGTTTTGAAAGTATGCGGAAAAGCGTGTCGTTTATCAGCGTCGACTTTCCGGAACCGCTTACGCCGGTTATGCATATTAATTTCCCGAGCGGTATGTTCAGATTTACTTTCTTGAGATTATTTCCGCCCGCGCCTTTCAATCTTATAGTTTTTCCGTTTCCCGCTCTGCGCTTTTCGGGAACGTGTATCGTCCTCTTGCCCCTGAGATATTCTGCAGTAATCGAGTTGCCCGACAATTTATCCGGTCTTCCCGTTGAAACTACTTCGCCTCCGTGTTCGCCCGCCTTCGGACCGAGGTCAACTACGAAGTCGGACGATTCAATCATTTCCTTGTCGTGCTCGACTACAATCACGGTGTTGCCTATGTCTCTAAGGTGTTTCAGTGATTTTATCAGCCTTATGTTGTCTCTCTGGTGCAGGCCAATGGACGGTTCGTCAAGAATATAAAGGACTCCCGTCAACTGCGAGCCGATTTGCGTCGCGAGTCTTATTCTCTGCGCTTCTCCGCCCGAGAGCGACCTGGAACTCCTGTCCAGCGTAAGATACTCAAGACCGACGTTCATCAGGAATGAAAGTCGCTCTCTGATTTCTTTAAGAATCGGCGCGGCAAGAAGTCCTTTATTTCCGTCGAACTTTAACGTTCCGAAATAATCATATACTTCCGATATCGTCATTCTTGTAATGTCGTGTATGTTCCTGCCGTCAATTTTTACCCACAACGCGTCTTCTCTCAACCTTCCGCCGCCGCAGGACGCGCAGACATTAACGCTCATAAAACTCTCCGCCCAGTTGCGTATTAACTGCGACGATGTGTCCCTCGACACCTGCTCTATGTATTTAAGTATTCCGTTGAAACGCTGATTGTATTCGAATGTTTTTCCCGTCGTACTCGTCGTGTAAGTATAATGAATCTTTTCCTGAGTTCCCGACAATAACGCGTCAATTAATTCGACCGGATATTCCCTGACGGGCGTATCGATTGTCGTGTTAAAATGTTTGAGAACACCCGTAATGATTGACGAAATCCATGATTTTTTCAGTTTCCCTATCGGTGCAAGCCCGCCCTGGGCGAATGAAAGATTCTTATCGGGAAAAATCAGATTCTCGTCTATGTGTTTTTTCTCACCGTGTCCGTAACACTCCTTGCACCAGCCGTAGGGAGAATTGAATGAAAACGAATTGGGCGCGGGTTCTGAGAAACTCCTTCCCGTAACGGGGTCCGATAATTTTTCGTTGAAAAGTTTGTCGGTCTCGCCCGAGTTTATGATTACCATTCCGTCGCCGTATCTCAAACCCATTTCAATCGAATCGTAAATTCTCATTCTCGATTTCTCGCTTACGGCAAGCCTGTCTATTACTACTTCGATGTCGTGTATCTTGAACCTGTCAAGTTTCATCCCGTCCGAGATTTCCGTCAACTCTCCGTCAACACGGACTCTGGTGAAACCGTCGGAAAGAATATCCGCGAACAATTCCCTGTAATGTCCTTTGCGTCCTTTTATCACCGGGCTCAGTATGTTAATTTTCGCATTCGCGAAATCTTTCATTACGAGTTCGAAAATTTGGTCAAGCGATTGTCTGGTAACCGCGAGCCCCGAGTCGGGCGAGTACTGTATCCCGCACCTCGCGAATAGAAGCCTTAGAAAATCGTAAATTTCAGTAACGGTTCCGACGGTCGAACGCGGATTATGTGAGATTGTTTTCTGCTCTATCGAAATTGACGGAGATAGTCCTTCTATCTTGTCAACGTCGGGACGCTCTATTCCGCCTATGAACTGGCGCGCGTAAGATGACAGCGTCTCGAGAAAACGCCTCTGGCCTTCCGCGTATATCGTGTCGAATGCAAGAGAGGATTTTCCCGAACCCGAAAGCCCTGTGAAAACGATGAGTTTGTCCCTCGGAATATCTATGTCGATATTCTTAAGGTTGTGCACCCTTGCTCCTTTTACCGATATTTTATCTAAGTATGAAATAAAATGAAAATTTGAACATTAAAGTTACTCGTTTTACTTTGCCCTTTCAATTCATTTTTTAATAAATTTTCGGTTCGGGAAATATTTTTGCGCCGTCATTTAATGAAATTTTCGGGTAATTCATATTACAGTCAGTAGTAATAATATGTTGCGTTTTGCGTGCAATATTGATAAATTTC
>CALGII010000049.1 GCA_937915485.1 uncultured Ignavibacteriota bacterium
TAATGCCTACCAGATAACCTGAAATAGCCGCGAAGAAAAATGCAAGTATTATCAGGATTGTCGCCGCTACAAGCGCGGGCACGAGACCTGTATTAAACACAAAATAAGTTATTATGAAAGTAACGATCGCTACCGCGATTATACCCATCAACACGTAACTGAAGGGAAGGTCTTTTTCAGTTCTTGCCACGTTTCCGTGTTCGCTTGTCGCCGCTTTCTTAACGTCGCCTATTGAACGCTTCAAACCGGCGAAGAGCGACTTGCGCATGTTAAACAGCGTGAATAACGCGCCCATCAGCATTCCGCCGATTGCTATCGGGCGGACAATGAATCTCCAGATTTGATTTATCTGGAATCCCTGGTTGGACAGCGTTTCCGCGCTCTTACCCGTCATCAGCGCCCATTCCTGAATGAAGTTAACGTCGCTTATATACGGATAAATGAAATAATAAATTATCGGAGTGAGCAGTCCCCAAGCGAGAAGACCGCCGCTGAAGTTAAGCGATGCGTATTTGGGTCCGATTATGTAACCGACACCCATATAAGCCGGGCTTATGCCGGGCGAACTAATCAGCATTCCGCCCTGGGCGTTTATGTTGGTACCGGGAATTTTAATCTTATCGAAGAACGCGTAAAATTTTTCCCACGACGCCGCGAAGAAATTTATCTGACCGAGGAACTGGATTAACGCTCCGAGTCCCATCGCGCTGAAGAGGAACTTCGAGCCGCCGCCGCCGCCCTGTCCTGATTTATGAATTTCAGCAGCAGCCGTCGATTCGGGGAAAAGCAAATCCTTGTCCTCTACCATCACTCTTCTTAAGAGAGCGACGAACATAATTCCAAGAACGCCGCCTGCAATAAGAATCACAGTTGCAGTTATGTAATTTGCCGCCGAAATATTTTTCGGATCCCAGATGCCCGCTATGAAAAAAGCCGGTAGTGTGAATATCGCGCCCGCGGCGACGGATTCACCGATTGATCCGACCGTTCTTACAAAATTCTCTTCGAGAATGTTGCCTTTGAATACCTTAAGAATAGCCATTCCCAGCACCGCCGCGGGATAAGTCGCGGCTATAGTCATACCGGCTTTCAAGCCAAGGTATGCGTTCGCTGCGCCGAGAACGACCGCAAGTATCAGACCGATGATTATTCCGCGGATTGTAAATTCCACCAGACTTGTCTCGGCCGAAACATACGGTACATATTTCTTTTGTTCGGACATAATTTTATAATTTAATTAGGTATATGTTTTTTGTATATAAATGAGTTTGTTTGATTTCTTCGTCGTTGCTCAAGCGTCCCCTGCCGGCGTGGGTTCCCGCTTTAGCGGGTGGGGGCGGACAATAATTTTTCAATAAACTGAAAACCAAATTTTTTGTATAAAATTATTAAATCTGCTTAAATTATGAATTTAAACCGTAAGTTTCAATTCTACTAATTTATGTATTGCGGTATATTGTTTTTGCGTTGATTTAAAAAGATTTATTATACTCCGCGCTTGCCGCCCCATAAATCCAGATGAAGCCTTCCCGAATAATTGTAACCGTGCTTAAGGCATAAATCCGCGGTTCGAGGCGAATTTTTTCTCATATCGTCAGGGGTAACGCCCTCGGGCATAAGATAAATGTCTCTGTTCGAGAAACCGATGCTCCGCTGTAGTTCCTTTATTTCCTGAATATCCTGTTCGCTGCAAACAACGAATTTCCACTGTACGTCAAATAATTTTTCACGGAATCCTTTTTCGTATTCCATCAAAACATCATTGCTAATCCTGTTTTTTTCGTGGGATTTTTCGTGCTCGGTGCCATACGGCACGGACGAGGACAACTTCGGACTGACGCTTACGAGGTCTATGTTGTTTTTGAAATCGGAAATTATAGTACCGTTTGTTTCGAGCGTTATATATGCTCCGCTTGATTTTAATCCGCTGCAAAGGAGGGATAGTTCTTCTTTTTGTATTGCGGGCTCGCCGCCGGTAATGACAGCGTCGCGGGCTCCGGATTTAATGAATCCGTTTATAATTCTTTCCACATCAACGTCGCCGAGATTTTCATTGTCATCGGGAAGCCAACTCGTGTAAGGCGTGTCGCAGTAATTTCCGCCCGCGAACCTGCACCTTAGATTGCAGTAATTTGTCCTGATAAAAAAAGAAGGGACGCCCGTGCGCTTCCCTTCTCCCTGCAAGGAATAAAATAATTCCGAAATCTTCATTTGACCTTTGAATTCAATGGTCCCGAAAGATTCTTGTAAGACGTGAGTTCAGCCTTAACGGAACCGATAATTACATCGAGTTGAACTTTAACCGGTATCTTTCTGTCGTCATCAGAAATCCAGACCGCTATGTTTTCCGCTTTCTTAATCAGCGCGCCCTCTTTCACAAGAGGCTGGACGATTACAGACCTGAATTCACCCGCGGATACGTCGGCGTTTTCCCTGTCGAGAATTTTAACAGTAAGGTCGTATGACGCGTCGCTATAAAAACTGTTCATCGTGAATTCATCGCCCTTGTTCATTGAAGCGATGTTCTGAGTTCTTGCGAAATAAAACGCGCTTATTACGTCCAGCACGTATTTCTTAATCGCGTACTCTCCGTCAGGTTTCTTTTCGCCTCTGACGGTCGTATTGGTGTTCACTTTCAGGTTTTCGTGGTCAAATATCGCGACAAAATCTTTAGTGTAATCGCCTTCGCGTATGTACTGCTCGAATTTCCAGGGGAAGAGTCCCTCGGCGTCGAGATAACACTTATACATATCGGATATTTTATAAACCCATTCAAAACTTGCCGCTGAATTAACTCTCAACGATATGTCGTAGCAGTTTCTCCCGTTTATTGTTATGTAGTTCGGCGCGACTTCCATTACCACGTTGCCAGCCGTGAGGAAACCGTAACTGATTTCGAAATCAAGCCTTTCACCGAGTCCGAATGCATTCTGAGACACCTTCCTGTATGTGCTCTTGCTGGTGTCCTGCGCGTAACCCGCAGCCGCCATAAAGGCAAGGACGAGTAAAACCGATATTAATCTTATTCTCATTTTTTCTTTTTTCTTTTTTACCTAAAATTATGAAAAATGTTTCAAATATTGTGAGGCAAAAATCAGGATTTTTACTTCCTGATATCCAGAAATTTATGAATTTCCCCGACTACTGATTCGATATTAATTCCGCTCATATTATCACCCGACTGTGGACACATAACGACTGAATTTTCACTGAGCGGCTTCCATCTTTCGGGATTCATCGGAGCGGAGTTAGGATAAAAACCGATAATATTCTTGTTCAGAGCGCCGGCGATATGTATCGGTCCTGTCGAGTTCGAGATAAAAAGTTTGGACTTATCGATTAATATCATCAACTGTCTTAAAGTCAGAAGCCCGGCGGCATTGAACACACGCTCTTTTCCGTTCGCTATGCCTTCCGCCAAATCTCTCTCGATTTCGCTTCCGGTAACAGCAATCCTGCAGTCACTGAATTCCTGAAGAAATCTCTCCGTCAATTCGCCGAATTTTTCCGCAGGAAGGTCGTGCGCTGAACCCTTGCTTCCCGGATGAATAATTATGTAATCCGAATTAATGTCGAATCCTTTTTCAGACAGTAAATTCCTTAATACTTCGAATTCCTCGCTCGTATAAGAAAAATAGAATTTCTTTTCGAAAGAAATGTTATCCGTCAAGAATCCAAGCAAGCCGAGATTATAATCCGATTCGTGCTTAACCGAATGCTTTCTATGCTCCTTTATACGCCGGTTAAAGAGGAATGAATACCACCTGTACGCGCTGCCCGCCCGATGCGGTATGCCCGCGATGAAAAATGTTCTCGCGAGTTCGTAACGTGGAAATGCCGATACTGCGATGTCAAATTTTTTCGATTTAAGATACGTGAGGAGATCCGAGCCTCTGAAATCTTCGATGTAAATGATTTCGTCAACGTCCCTGTAATCAGCGATTAAATCCTCAAGGCGGCGGCTAATAAGAAACGTGATGCTGCATCCGGGGAGAAGCCGCTTTATCTCGTTTATAAGAGGAAGCGTAAGAATTACATCTCCGATTTTATCGGTTCTGGAAACAAGTATTCTTAAATCATTCCTGCCCTTTAAATCACTGTATCGTTCCCGCATAGGGAAAAATTATTTGCTGTCTTTATACGACAGTACTATGTCGGTCTCGCTTGTTTCGGATTTAAAACTCATCATTATCTCGACCATGCGCTTATCCTTGTTCCATTTGAGCATTCCGCCTTTGTCGTTCACCATATCATCGGCGCCCTGTTCCTGAGTAAATCCGTTCTTGCTCATTTCCGTCTTGAAAAAATTAACGATGTTCATTGGTTTATCCTTAGATACAAAGGTAACGGTAGTGCCTTCAGATTGATTGTAAATCGAGCCGTGGCAAGTTGAATTCGGAGGAACCGGTACGTCTTTCGGATAATCCGCGGGCAAACCTGTTTTCATTCCTAATTCATTGCCGCCCGTTTTGGAAGTATCTTTCTTCACGTCACCCGTATTTTCAGGCGTCTTGTTCTCCGATTTGTTTTCACTGGTCGTTTTTTGCTGTTCGCCGGCAGGCTCCTGATTCTTGCCGCAGCCAAGTCCGATAAACAGAAATAATGCCAGAACAACTGGTAATAACGTTTTCATGTATTCTCCGAATATTATAGTAAAACCCCGCCGAGGCGGGGTAGATTAATCAATTATTGCAGCGAACCGCCGTGAACGTGCCCGCTACCCAACTTTTCTTCTCGTCCTTGAAGCACATCGCAATTTTGCCTTTTACGAAATCATCTTCCATTTCGGTTATGACAAGCGCGCAGTTCCAGGCAGGCGAAAATTTCTGCATGTTATCATTTACAGTAGTGTGATAATCACCTGTAATACCATCCAAGTTCATCGAAAAAGCGTTTTTCAGAAATTCGCCTTCTTCGAACGCCTTCCCAAGTTTCGTCAGATGAAAAGCGTTGTCATTCTCAATGAATCCGCATTTGTTTTTCGGAGTCCTGTCGCTGAAATTAAAGACGTTGTCGTTAGAACCGCGCCAGTACTCGAAATTCACGTACTCGAATTTTATTTCCCTGCCGTCAATGAATCCTTTGACCGGGAAATCCGGTATGTCTTTAGCGGTTATGCTTTCCTTCCAACTAAATGAAGCGTTCGGGTCAGTGTTAACGTTCTGCTGCTCTGCTTTTTTTCCGCAAGATACAAGCGTTGCCGAAATCAGTATAAAAAATACAAATTTATAAAATTTAAGCAATCTCTGTCAAAAGTTATTTACAAAATTTCATAAATCTATCATTTATTCTGCCCCAGTGCAAGTTATTAATAAAGTTATCAATATATTTTGCTCTTCCCGGTCCGTCCTTGTGGTAATACGCGTGTTCGAACACGTCGCAGGGAATAAGCGGGACTCCGCCCCATATCGCTCCGTAATGATGCTCGTCGACGAGCACGTTCAGCATTCTTCCGCTATACAATCTGTCGAACACAAGCACACCCCATCCAGACAACTTCGCGGAAAGCGCGGTCGCCTTGAAATCCTCTTTCCACTTTTCAAAACTTCCGTATTCCTTTACTATCGCGTCAACAACTTCCTTGCCTTTCGAAATGTCGCCGTCGCCGCCGAGGACTTCCCAGTAAACGTCGTGCAGAAGCGCGCCGCCGTGATTCCACGTCATTCTTCTTTTCAGTTCGCCGACGTTCGAATAATTTCCGTTCGCCTTTGCCCTGTCCGCTCCCTCGAGTTCTTTCTCAATATTATTCAGGAACGTTACGTATCCTTTTTGATGCGTGTTGTAATGCCAGTCAGTAGTTTCTGGGGACATCACGTCCTTTAAGAGCGATTTCGCCTCTTCGTCTGAATAAGGCCTCGCATTGAATTTCCATTCGTATGCCATTTTTTTTAAATCTCCTTTCGGTTTATTTGTTTTATTGAATTTTAAAAATCCGGGTAATATGGCAAATGATAATGCGCTCAGCGCCGTGTTCGTAATAAATTGTCTTCTGGTTATTTCCTTTGCCATTCGCCTCGCCTTTGAATATTTTACGCTCCGAACGAACTGCCGCAGCCGCAGGTGCGCTTCGCGTTAGGATTGTTGAACACGAATCCCTTGCCGCTCAATCCGTCCGTGTAGTCAAGTTCGGTTCCGGTTAAGTATAAAAAACTTTTCATGTCGATGAAGACCTGCACCCCGTCGAACTCCGTGACGTTATCCGTCGGCGCCGACTCACCGTCAAAGCCCATCGTATAAGTAAAACCCGAACAACCGCCTCCCTTTATTCCTATCCTTAATCCGTAATTCCCGGGTACGTTGTTTTCTTTCATTATCCTTTTAATTTCTGTGAGTGCTTTTTCCGTGATGTTTATGTCCTCTGTAACACCCGGAACGAATTTTGTATCCTGTGACATTTATTATTTATTTTAGTTTCTTAATTTGTTTGCTTCTTCTATGAACTTTTCCGTTACGGCGTCAATGTCCTCGTTCGTCGTCATTCTTCCGATGCTGAATCTTATTGATGCCTTAATCCTGTCCGGCGTCAGTCCTAATGCTTTTAACACGTGGGAATCCTGTAAAGTTGCCGAACTGCAGGCGCTTCCCGCCGATACAGCAACATCCCTGATCCTGCCGATTAAAGCCGACGCAGGCACGCCTTCAAAGCAAATGTTCGCCGTGTTCGGCAGTCTCTTCGTCCTGTGCCCGTTCAGATAAACGTGAGGCAGGCGGCGAATAAAATTTTCAGTAAGCCTGTCCCTCATTACAATTTGTTTCCCGAAATCATCATACAGTCTTTTTCCCGAAATTTCCGCTGCCTTGCCGAAGCCTGCTATCGCCGAAACGTTGAGCGTGCCGCTTCTGAGACCTCTTTCGTGCCCCCCGCCGTGAATCTGAGGCGAGAGTCCGGACGCCGCGTTTCTGCTTACATACAGCGCGCCGATACCTTTCGGACCGTAAATCTTGTGAGACGAAAAACTCATCAGGCTTATTCCGTAAGTCTTCACGTCTAACGGTATCCTGCCGTAAGCCTGCGTCGCGTCGGTGTGGAACAAAACATTCTTATCAGCGCAAATCGCTCCTATCTCGGGAACGGGTTGTATCGTTCCTGTCTCGTTGTTCGCCGTCATTACGCTTACTATCGATGTATTTCCGTCTATCAGTTTCCCGATATCGTCCGGCTGAACAATTCCATATCTGTCAGGCTTCGCATATCTTATCTCAACACCCGATTCCGAAAGCGCCTTGCAGGTATCAAGTACCGCCGGATGCTCGATTTCCGTAGTCACTATGTTCATCCCGGGTTTAAAACGCTTTTCAGCCGCGCCTTTTAAAGCGAGATTAACTGACTCCGTCGCTCCGCTCGTCCAGATTATTTCATCGGCATCCGCGTTTATTAATCCTGCAACTTTTTTTCTCGCCGTCTCCACCGCAGCCGATGCCTCGTTTCCGAAATGATGCTTCGAAGACGCGTTACCGAACCTCTCCGAGAAATACGGCAACATCGCCTCTAAAACTTCCTTGTCAACCGGAGTCGTAGCGTTGCAATCCATATATATTATTCTGTCAGACAAAATCAGATATCATTTTGCTTTTAAGTATATTCTCGAACTCCGTCTGTATCTTACTGAGCGGATCTTTAATCGTACAACTGTCAATAATCGTGCACGACCTGTCGTCGTTGTGAAAGCACTCGGCAATTGTAGTCGTGTTTTCAACAATCATCATCAATTCCGATAGAGGGATTTCATTCAGTTTTCTGTTTAGCGTGTACCCTCCGTTAATCCCCTGACTTGAATCAAGAATTTTCGCATTTTTCAGTTTCTGTAGAATCTTCGCCAGCAAATCGTGAGGTATATTGTATTTTTCAGATATGTCCCGAACGCGTACCACCTCATTCCCGGCATTTGAGATATGCCGTAATGATATTAAAGCGTATTCGAGTTTCTTGGAAAACTTAACCATCTGAAAAATTTTAACTTATAAAATCGGACTAATATAGTCGTATTTTAAAACAATTAAAAATTATTTTTTAGTTCCTTATCCGGAAAATTATTTCACGCTTAATGAAGGTGTTTTTTTGCAGAAAAAAAATGAGGCGGAAATGTCTTTCCGCCTCATTGGCTGCATTGCTATGTTGTATATCCTTATTTCCCTTTGATACTCGTTACCGCAATTAAACCCGCGACAAAGGACAGCGCTCCCCAGATAAATGATTTTGACGAGCAGGAATTCGTGTCTCCGTTACACTGGTCGTCATCAAGGCATCCGAATGTTTCTGTTTGCCGGTATTCTTTTCCAAGAGTTGATATCCTGATTGAATTTTCGTCCTTTTGTTTCTTAAACACGACAGGCACGATAAATTGAGCCTCGCCCGCCCCGCCGTTATTATTCTGATTTAACGTTACCTTGCTGTCAGTTGCTTCGTCCTTAATATCCGCTTCCTGAGCTCTGAGCCCAAGGCAAAACATAAATAATATTACCAGCGTTAAAGTAAATTTCATTGTAACCCCCCGGTTTAATGTTTTTTACAAATAAAAAAGCAAGATATATGCCAGTTAAGTGGAGTTAGGAACCTGAGAATTTTAATAAAAAATGATGTTTTGAACTAATAAAAATAAAAATTTTTCTCAATATAAAAAAACTTTAGCAAATTGAGAAAAATTTTAAAATCTATCGTACCTTTATTTTCGAGCCGTCTCCGCGTCAACCAATTTTATGAAATACAGGAGCGTCTTCCGAAAACGGGTCAGTAACTCTGTACTATGCCGTTTTTTATCGTGTACGTCACCTCATAACAATATTGCAAACCGCAGTCGTTGACGTACTCGCACGGATTGGATTGCATTTCTGCCTTCACTCGCGGAACAGAATTAAATACGTCGTTAAGGTTTTTATCGGATTCCTGGTCAAGAACCTTACCGTCCTTTATCGTGTACGTGAATCCGTAAGAAAATCCTTTAATTTTGCCAATCGTAGCACCCGCGGCTTTATCGTCTTTTCCCGCTGTTATCTGCGCGCTTGCGCTTGCGATAAACGCGAAACATACGAATAATGTTATTAAGTATTTCATAATTATAATTTTGGTTAATAAATTAATTTTCAATTTTTGTACCAAATAAAAATGCCGAATTACGCTATTTTTCGATGAAAACAAAACATTCTTTTCTCATTCTGATAATCAAATCTCATTTTGATATAAACCTCATTCATTTTATAGCTTTTACTTGCTTTTCAGTAAAACTATTGACAGAACTCCCGCAACCGCAGATACGGCGCCCCACAGCCAGAGATTCGAACCGCAGTCTCCGTTGACGCATATGTTATTGGCTTTGTCAAAATTTTCTTCGATTGAATTCAGATTGGATTTCCCGGAATCTTTCTTCTTAAGCACGACGTCGCCTGTCTCGGTGGTTTCATAATTCACCAGCCTCAAAGCGCTGATTTTATCCTGATTGCCTGTGTGTTGTTTTTGTTCAATGCCGCGTTCAGCTTTATTCAAAGCGGGATCGTCTATCTTTCCGTTCGACCCGCTTGTGATTTCCTGCGCGAAGAGACTTGTCGATAAAAGCAGTAATATTATTGTAATCAGTATTCTCATAATTCTATTCCCCAATAGTTTCCATTTCACTTACAAAATCCCTGCCACAATAAGTATGATTTCTTGCCATTTTTCACGGTTTTTCGGAATATTTGTCATATATTGAATTTTTTCTATAGTAAATATTCTCAAATGCAAACATACGTACTATGTTTTTGAATTTATGAAAAAGCATGCGGAATGTTCAATCTGAGTTATATTTACTGTTTGTTATTCCTAATTAAATAGCAAATCTCTAATAAAATATTTATCTTTAAACGCGAAAATTTAATTTCAACGAATTTATAAATGCAGAATAATTTATATTCAGTAATAAAAGGAACCGGTAGTTTTATACCAGAGAAGATTGTTCAGAACAGCGATTTTCTTAATAACGTGTTCTATGATTCCGAAGGAAAGGTAATTGAAATTCCCAACGAAGAACTAATAAAGAAATTCAAGAAAATTACAAATATCTCCGAACGCAGGTATCTCGATAAGGAGTACGTCACGTCGGACATAGCATATCTTGCCGCCAGAAACGCGATAGATTCGTCGGGAATTGACCCCGAGACTCTTGATTACGTCATCGTTGCTCATAACTTCGGCGATGTGAGGCCCGATAATGTGCGGTCGGATATCGTTCCGTCGCTCGCGGCGCGCGTCAAGAACAAACTCGGAATCAAGAAGCCGGAAGCGGTCGCGTACGATTTGATTTTCGGATGCCCCGGATGGCTTCAGGGAGTTATTCAGGCGAATTATTACCTGAAATCGGGAGACGCGAAGCGCGCGTTGATAATCGGCTCGGAAGTTCTCTCAAGAGTCTCCGACCCCCACGACAGGGACAGCATGATTTATTCCGACGGCGCGGGCGCCGTTATTCTCGAGGCTGTTAAAAGCGATGAGCCTGTCGGAATACTGTCGCACGCTACGCGTTCGGATACGTTTACGGAAGCGCATCTTCTCTGGATGAATCAATCATATAATCCCGAAAAGAAAGGGACCGACCTGTACCTTAAAATGAACGGCAGGAAACTTTATGAATACGCGCTTACAAATGTTCCTCTGCTCGTCAAGCAGTGCATAGAGAAAGCGAAACTCACGCTCGACAAAATAAGCAAGGTGCTTTTGCATCAGGCGAACGAAAAAATGGACGAGGCGATTTTGCAGAGAGTATTTTCCCTTTACGAGAAAGTCAAGATTCCCGAAGGAATAATGCCGATGATAATAGACAAACTCGGCAACAGTTCGGTGGCTACAATACCAATACTTCTTGACCTGATTCTGAAAGGGAAATTAAGCACGCACTCTATCAATTCCGGCGACAATCTCGTCTTCGCGTCGGTAGGCGCAGGTATGAATATCAACGCGATTACTTACAGAATGGCATAAGATAATTTTTCAGATTATAAAATAAGGTTTTTACATCCGTAAAAACCTTTTTTTATTTTTTGCAGATTATTTAGAAAGGCAGCAAAGAAAAACGGGTCATCGCAAGAAGCAATAACCCGCTCGCAGAGAGAGAGGGATTCGAACCCCCGGTGACGTTGCCG
>CALGII010000050.1 GCA_937915485.1 uncultured Ignavibacteriota bacterium
CGGTAAATACTCTGGAGCTTCAGAAGTTCGTTTTGATACAAGTCGTTTGTTCTATCGATTGCAGTCTTTAGTTCCTCCTTAAAGACAGATTTTAGTTGTTTTAAACTGGAAACGAAGTCAATTTCCGTCTCAAGCACCACCTCCCTGATTTTCACTTTCTCCTGACGTGCTTTTGAAAGCTTGTCGTTCAGGTCCTTGAACTTGAGCTCCTTGGTTATTACGTTCTTCAGGTCAACCTCAGGCGGCTCGGAAGTAGCGTTTTCCTCTCCCAGTCGTCTGAAAAACCGCTGGTCCAAACCGACTTCAGGTGATTTATTTTCGTCCATGGGTTAAGTTAGTTTTAAAATGTTATGGTTAGTTCAATTGGTCAAGATATCGATTTAGTAGATGTTCAAATGTTGATTCCTCTATACAGTAAAAGAGAATGCCGTCTCGCCAATGACAAGACGGCACTTCATGAATACAGGATAATTAGGGTCGTGAAAAACTTTGTTTGTGTTATCAACTAAATCCGAGTACGGGTTAAGCCGCGGCGTTAAACCTGACCAGAGACAGATCACCCGAAAATGCGCCGGCTTCGATTTCCTCGGGACTTAAACTCCGTCCGTTGCTGTCGAAGATGTCGAACTTGGCTATGGACTCAGTACGGGCTATTTCTTTTAACTTCTGAACCAGCCCCTGTCCGCTAAGGCCTGTGATATCGTGCTTGTTTGTGTTGCAGGTGAGGTATGTCTTCTGTTCCTGCTGGTTGTTGTTATTTCCTTCAGTGTTCCACATAGAATGGATTTCCTTTCGTGTGTTAAGGGTTTAAGATTAATCGTGTTGAAAAGTTGTAAAACGGTGAATTGTTTGATTTGAAAAACTTGTATCGACGCCTAATGTATTGAGCCGTATTCTCATTTACACTTTTACACCAATACCAGGTCACCTATGAACCCTGCCGCGACTTTGAGGTGTGATGATTCTATGCTTTGAGGTATCTGAGTGTAAGGATTTGTAGGAGGATTAACGCCTTCTTCTTCCAGGTCTATCGTCATGTCATTATAATCAAATTCTGTATCACCGCTGTCTCGATCGTTATAATCCTCTTCGTGTCTGTTTTGATAATCCATTGCCAGCTCTTCTGCTTCTTCTTCATTTTCAGCGTAGACGTCACATGTCAGTGTACCGTATTGAGGATAGTCGTAGGGTATTCTTACGCTATAGCGATTCATTTGCCCTCCGCTGCGAATTCTAAAACAGCCTCGGTGCTGTAGACCCCTGGACCCGATGACCCTTCGGAGGCGGGCTCAGGCTCGTCTTTGAGGTTGTCTGAGAGTATCTCATTTACCAATCTGGTCATTGGAATGCCTCGCTCCTTGGCCTTACGGTAGAGTTTAGGTATTAACTCGGGAATGATTTTGGGTGAATACATGATGAGATTGTCCTTTCCGGTTTAATAGTTAGCTAACGTAGATATTATACCATTAATTCAATTTATTATTGATTTAATAATATCTTAAATGTTGAGCTTGAAAAGTTAAAACAAACTAGTAGATTTTATCTTAAGTTGTCCAATAGATTCTGACGACATACAGTCATATGCAGCATCTATGGCATAGCTCTCATCTTCTGTATAAACGAAACACGAAAGTGTTCCGTACTTGAATAGCTATATGGGTTTTCACAAAATATTTATTCTTTTGACTAACTTGCCTCCTTGGTCTGATCGGAAGAATATACCTCTAATTTGTTTTCAACGCATTGGAAGTCGGGTTGTAATTCCAGGGATAAATGTTCTGAGAGTATTTCGTTTACTAGGCGTGTCATGGGTATGCCTCGGGACTTTGCTTGGTGGTAGGGCAGTGAGATTAATTCTTCTGATATCTTTGGTTAATACATTCTTTAAACTCCTTTTTAATTAGTTGTTTTGCTTTCATAGATATTATACCAGAAAAGAAAATAAATATAGGTTTATTCATGTAGTGACATAAGAAACTACAAAAAACAGTTATGCTTTTTATTCAAAATGAAATGTAATTTATTTCAGAATTTGATTTAAATAATAAAGTGCACCACCTGGAATTGCTTTTATTTTATTTAGCTTACTATAATCCGATTTTTGAATTAAATAGTTTTTTATATCATCGTCTTCGTTATACTTTTTAAAGTTGATCTCTAATTTAGACAAAAGAATATAAGAAAGATAAGCAACTTTTGCGGTCGAGAGAACTACACTATCTATAGTAAAATTACCTCCCGCAGAAAATTGTTTAAATTGTCTTATTCCCATTATAATTTCTTCATACTTCTCTTTATCTCCTTCGTTATTGAAAACATTACTTCTCCCAAACGCAATCATTAAAGCAGTATTGATTGTATCTTGAAGTGTGTCTTTCATTTCTATATCAAGGGATCTATATATAATTTGTTTTTCGGAAAATATTTTGTAATTATTTAAAACACATTGTAAATCGGTGATATTATCGAAAATAAAATTCAGATCGAATATTTGTTTTATTATTTCCATCTCTTTACTTACTCCAAAACGAATTCCAATCGTGTTTGGTGCAAAGGCGGTTAGTTTATCTCCCATAAATAAGTTAATAGTAGGAGTAACTATATTAATTATCGGTTCTTCTGTTATTAACAATTCTGATTGAATTTTACTTCGAAGAATATCAGTGGTAGAAAAATTATCAAATAATACATCGAGCAATACTGCATCCTCAATATCGTTTACCAAAGAACTATAGAAAAACTTGTAATGTGCCTTTGGAATTCCGTCCTTATAACTTCTTTTTTCGTCCAATTCGTATCGTATAAAGGTTGAATTGTCGACAATCTTATTTAAACATTTTTCCAAATTATCGCGAGTATCATTGGTTAATATATCAATATCAACCGAAAATCGTCTAAGTTTATCGAATACCAAAGCTAATGAAGTACCTCCTTTAAAAAGAAACTTCAATTCACTTAGAGCGAGATTCTCAGCTAAATAATATGCCCAAATCATTCTCTCGATAATAGATGGATCTGAACCCTTAATTTTGTTTTTACAAGATAGTACCCAATCTTTATTAAATGAATCAGTTAATATCATAAGTATTTATTATAATGCGGAAATATATTCTTTAAATATTCTTTTAATTTGTAATGTTTGCCTCTTCTTCTCGAATAATTTAGCATCTCGGAAAAATTAATATTATATTTGTTTTCAGCCTTTTCGAATATTCTATCGATTTCATTCCCTTGATAACCGAAATAAACATTTTTATCAATATAAATGTCAACCAACAATTTTTCAAGTTTTGATATTATTACACCATTATGTTTAAATGTTGGTGAACGTGAAGTTAAATTTGATATAATAATAGATTCGTTTTCATTTATATAAAAGTTTACATCTTTTTCGTTCGGTTCAAATATTACCGTGAGTCCTTTATCTGTAAGATAATAGAAAACGCTCTCTTTCATATAGTCTTCTACCATGCAAACTACGTATGATTTAAATGCTTGATGAATTGAGAACTCATTAAGCCAACGTGTTTCAGCAAAACAAATCTGGGCATTCTTGTAATCTTTTAATAGTAATCTATTAATTTTAGTAACGCTATTTCCTATGATCGGAAAGAAATTGCTTTTAACATTTAATGTATAAATGTTATTAAAAATCGGTGCGATTAAATTTTGTTTTCTAAGATAGTATAATCTCGACCGTATAGCCGACTGCGTTAATTCAGGGTCAATATTCTTAGCCAAGGAATAAATTTCTTCAAAAGTAATTAATTTCCTATCTCCAAAAATATTTTTAGCATTATTTATTAATAATTTTGCGAACACTTTATTAAATTTTATATTAATATACTAAAATAACATATAAAAAGCACTAATATTAGGCAATTATAAGATTTTCTCAAAACTACCAATAGACTCATATTATTGGCAATTATAAGAATTTCTCATAATAACCAATAAAAGCCTTTTATTGGTTATTATGAGATTTTCTAATATAACCTAAAAACTTGATTTAAATGAAATATTTAGGTAAATAAGTTTGAAAAATGATAAGCACAATGTAGTATATATACGACATTGTGCTTGTCAATAATTGGTTGGTAAACAGCGAATATTTGAATTGTAAATTAATATTATGGATGCTATTATGTTGTATATATACTACATAATAGTATCCAATAATGCACAAATTAACAAAAGCTAAACACACAAAAATACTAGATCAGATTACATTATTATTAAATAATAATAATCGTAATATTTTTAAATGGACGGAGCTTTGGACTATATTTCAAATGAATAAAAAAGCTTGGAAAGTGGATGCAAATGTAGGTTACAACGAATTTCTATCGTTTATATTGGAAAGAACTAATTTAAAGGAAATAATATTTAAATTCCCTTCAAGAACGGAGAAAAGATATATATGGGGGAAACCCTCTGATTATGAGATTTTATTATCTCTACATCCCAAATCGTACTTTACGCATTTATCGGCAGTTAGACTAAATTACCTTCGGGATATAAATTCTGATATATATTATCTAAATATCGAGCAAAGAGAAAAACTTTTACCTAATAGTGAACTTTCACAAGAGAATATTAATCGTGCATTTCAAAATAAGCCTCGTAAGACTTCCAATATTGCTGAATTTGGGGACAAAAAGGTCTATTTGCTGAATGGAAAATATTCTAACATGCTAGGTGTTGTTGAAGTAGAATACGAGAATAATAAGGCAATTAGAGTAACTGATATAGAACGAACACTAATAGATATAACTGTTCGACCCGTTTATTCAGGTGGATTATCTGAAGTTCTTAAAATATTTAAAAATTCTAATGGTAAAGCATCCATTGATAAACTTATTGATTATTTAAAAATACTAGATTATACATATCCCTATCACCAAGCAATAGGTTTCTATTTAGACAAGTCAGAAGTATACCCTAAAGAGAAAATAGAGATATTGAAGAAGATTAGCAATCCATACGATTTTTACCTCGGTCATAATATGGGAAAAGAGATAACATATTCAAAAGAATGGAAACTATATTACCCGTCAAATATATAAGCTCAGCCTTAGAATTTATTTAATTTAAGAAAAAGTATAATCGGCAATTTTGCAATATTAGGACAACAGAATTTAGCAAAGATACATATCATATCTACTCTACAGCACTTCTCAAATCATCAACAACTATATGAGCGTACCCTTCAGTAGTCTTAATGTTAGAATGCCCGGCTAGTAATTAGACCTTATAAATGCTCACTCCCTTTTTTAAAAGTTCTGTAATGAATGTGTGTCTAATATTATGAAAATGTAAGTGCTCTGGCAAGCAGGCTTTCTTTATGAAACATTTAAATTTTCTAGTTATAAAACTCTTAGACGAACTTTTGAAACGCTACCAAATTGAAGTACCTCCTTTTATTTTCTGAGATTAGTTTATCACTATATCTTTTAAGAACAGTAACAGCTTCTGATTTCTTCTTGGTTCGTGTTGATATCTTTTTGTATTTGTTATTCGCTTCTTTATATACTAAATAATAAATTCCGCTTTCTCTTTTTATTAGGAACATATAATCTTCTTTTTGATTAATTAATAATTGAAAACCTTTTCAATAAGATACTAATAATATGCAAACCGAAAAATATTCAGGTAGTCATTTGATATAACTCTGCAATTATATCATTCTATAAATAATTTAGATTAATTAACTTATATAAAACAAAAGGAGTATAAATGTCACCTGAAAATGAAACGAGATTCCAAAATAGATTTGCTGTCAACAAACTTAGAGATATATTAATATTGATAGGAGCATTTGATGAACTTATGAATGTTCTATCAAATGAAGATTTGCGTGAATTAGAAAATAATAATATTTATTTTGCAGGATTTTATGCACCCGCAGGTGAGTTTAGCTTTACACCTGCATCTCTTGCGCAGATCAGGTTTATTGTACTTGAAATACATACTTTACGTAAATTCATTTCCTCTGAGGTTGTGGCGATTATTTTGCATGAAATTGGGCATGCTTTGGCGGGGAATCGAGATGAAAATGTAGCTGATAGTTACGCATGTTCAAGAGGACTAAAAAGATATCTTCTTTCAGGGTTAAGGCGAGGATTAGAATTGAAATTAGAGGGATTTAGTTCAAGTGATGTAATGCAAAGGGTAGAGTACATTAATCTGAATTATAAGTAATATTCTAAAGGAGTCATATCAAAGCAGAAGGAAATATTTTTGTGCTTTTTTTGTGCTTTTTCAGGTTCAATTAGGTCAATTTAGACCGCTTTTCAGCTTGTTTTGTTTTTTGTAATTAGAAAATAAAATACTGAAATATGACTAAAAAGTTTGATTTTTAAGCACTATATTACAATATATAAGTAATCGGGATGTAGCGTAGCCTGGTAGCGCGCTTCGTTCGGGACGAAGAGGTCGCTGGTTCGAATCCAGTCATCCCGACAAGACCCTCCTTAACGGAGGGTTTTTTATTTGTATTATGCCTATATAATAAAGTACGTAAAGATCGGAAAATTGTATATTGGTCATACAGAAAATCTCCATAGACGATTGACCAAACAAAATACCAATAAATGCAAATCTACAAAGAGCAAATGTCCCCGGGAACTAATATATCACAAAGAGTTTCAAACAAGAATGAGACACGTGACTGAATTAAAGAAGACAAAGAACAAAAATTATCCCTTCGAAATAATTAAGAGGTACTAAGACAACGCGTCCCAACGTGTCGGGAAGGTCCACTGATTCGAATCCAGTCATCGCGGCATAAACATAAGGCTCATAGGAAGCCATGAGTCTTTTTTTATTAGAAGAGGTCATCCCGCCAAAAACTAAAGGCTCGTGTAAAATCACGAGCCTTGTATTTTTTAAAATGAAAGTCTGCTATCCTGATTATTTTTTTTCTACGAACTTTTTAATCTTTCTTCCTGCCGATGTAATTATCGAGCAAAAATATATTCCTGATGAAAGACTGATACCGCTTATGTTGTAAGAAAATCTTCCCGCGGAGGAAAATCCGTTATAGATTTCGGCGATTTCCTTTCCCGAAATATCGAATATTTTTATCGACAACTGACCCGCTGACGGAATATGGAGTTTAAGATTTGCAGATGAATTAAACGGATTTGGATAAACCGATGCATCGAACGTTTTCGGCGGGGTCACGCTCAAATTTAATTGTTTCCCGATAACGGAATTATTGCCGTTGTAATCAATTTGTTTCAGCAGGTAATCATACGAGCCTTCGGTCAAATCTTTGTCAGTAAACGCATATTGTTTCGGAGTGTTTGAGTTTCCCGAGCCGTCAATCCATCCTACTGTCATCCCGTTTCTAATGATTTGAAAACCTTTGTTGTTTATTTCACCGGCAGTTATCCATTTCAATGTAACGTTATTTTCATTCACCGTTGATTTGAAAGATTCCAGAACGACAGGAAGAGGCGCTTGCGACCACGTGTTCGCTATACGAATACCATCGATTGAAAAGCCAACGTTACTGTTCATAGGTCTGATATCGATATTTGCAACCGATGTTTTCCAGTTCGGGTCGTTGTTTGCGGCATCGAATGCGTTTGCCGTTGACGTATTTGGTTCCGATGAACCCAGCGTCGGATTCACCCAGATAAACATTGTGTCTCTTGTAGCCGTATGATAGGCGTATTTCATAACGATGAGTTGCACATTACTTACGGGGTAATCGCCTGTGTAAGCAATCTGCGACAATTTACAGACGCCGTACGTCACGTAACTGCTGCTGCTTCCCTGCGTTACATATAGCATTGCGCCGTCGGTCTTATTATCAAAATCCCTGAACGATAAAATATAACTCCCGTTCACGGCATTAATGTTTATCTTTATTAAGAAAGATATCCAGATATTGAAATCACTCGTGAGATTCTGCGCGGTAAAACTCTTATATGCCCATGCCACGCTTGCCTGCGGTACTGTAAGGTATTTTCCGAGATCCGTTCCCACGTACCCGGGATAATTCAACGGAGCAGAAGACTCAACCTGGACCTGAGCGCCCGGACCGTAAGGGACCCAACCCCCCTGTGTATCCAAATTACCGTTTGTATAACTATTAAAACCGTCAGTCAGTAACTGCCCGAAACTCAGACAATTAAAAAGAACAACGTTAATAAATAGTGTATAAAAAGTTTTGATCATAGAAATTTTACTTAATTGTAACGTACATTTTGCAATATTTATGCCATACATCAAATCGAAATGACAGCAAATATTATCGTATTTCAAATATTTTTCTTATATGAATTTAAATATTATCATTTCGTACCTCCGCGTCTCACAATGAGAATGGAGGATTTTTTCCTTACTGATAATAAAAAAAATATATATATCCCTACTGATGGAATAAAATAAGTTTCTATCGAAATTTCAGTTTGCGCGGAAACAAATCGGAGGGATGAAAGTATAAAAAAGAAACTAATTCAAATGACAATGTATATTAAAAAAGTATATTTCACCGCCTTACTAATTAATTTAATTTTTTTCTGCGTAAGCGTATATTCACAGGACTCACCGATTCTCTGCGACAATTACGAATCGCTTTATTCGATTATAAAAACCGGTGAGGCTGCGTCTATTGAGAAGACAACGTACATCAGGGAATTCTCATTGGTCGAGAAAAGCCTTGTAACGGTAACGCCCGTAGCGGAGAACGGCTACGAAGTTAATTACAAGATTTCAGACCTCTACAAGAGTAACGATGCTATGACCGATGAATCGTCCGTGCTGGGATTCATGACCGCTGGATACAGAAATTTTCCGAAATACTACCAGAAGTTCATCGGAACCTCCTGCAAGTTGAGCGCGAGGACACCCGAAAGCGCGCTGGACGCGGTCAAGAGCGGGATTGATTTTACAATTGACATGAGTTACGAAATAACCGGAACACTGGTAGATGCTTATAATAAATATTGCAAATCGGATACGACCACGCACCACACGGTAGTAAAGAAACCCGCGGTATATCTCTATCCGGAAAAAGATATGAACGTGAGCGTCAAGGTAATCGTAAACGGACAACTTACTTTAACCGAGCCGCTGTACGGTAACGGATGGAACGTGAACGTCAATCGAGACGGTATAATTGACGGCAAGTACGATTATCTTTTCTATGAAGCGGACCTTAATAAAATCGAACTGCCGGATGAAGGATGGGTCGTCGCATTCGACGAACTCGATAAATGGTTCGATGAAAACCTGTCTGCAATGGGTTTGAACGAAAAAGAGATCAGGCAATTCAAGGAATACTGGCTTGGCGACCTTGAACGGGCAAATTATTATGAGATAAAGATTCTCGGGAACGAGTTTCTTGAGAACAACATGAGACTGGATATTTCACCCGCGCCGCAGACAATTTTACGCCTGAATTTTCATTTCCAACCAATGAACGTGAAGACAGAGTTAAAGGCGCCTGAAATAAAGAAGTTTGAGAGAAAAGGTTTTACGGTGATTGAGTGGGGAGGGATCAACAATCAGCAATTAACAGATAACAATTAACGGTTAACAATTAGCGGTTATTTATAGCCCCTCGATAAATCGGGGGGCTTTTTTTTTCGACATTTCCTATTTGATGCCGCTCCTACGGAGCTGACAAGATGTTTCAACGCTCCCTATTTGATGCCGCTCCTACGGATTTGATGCCGCTCCTACGGAGCTGACAAGTTGTTTCGACGCTTCCTATTTGATGCCGCTCCTACGGAGCTAAGATAATGATTCAACGCTTCCTATTCGATGCCGCTCCTACGGAGCGATGTTTCAACTCTTCCTATTTTATGCCGCTCCTACTGTTCCGATATGATGTTTCAAACCCGGAAACCGCACCGAGAGTCCCCAAAGAACGGGGAGACTCTCGGATACACATATACAGAAATTATTTTATCACAATCCTATTTGATGCCGCTCCTACGGAGCTGACAAGATGTTTCATATTTGAAACCGCACCGAGAGTCCCCAAAGAGCGGGGAGACTCTCGGATACACATATACAGAAATTATTTTATCACAATCCTATTTGATGCCGCTCCTACGGAGCTGACAATATGTTTCAACGCTTCCTATTTGATGCCGCTCCTACGATAATAATCAAATTCGGATTATTTCATTTTATCCATTTCCTTCTTCACGAATTCTTTCAGGAGAGAAGAATCAGGAAACTCCGAAACGGCTTTATCGTAGAGTTCACCGGCTTTCTTTTTATCGCCGTCGTCATCGCGTTTAAGGTACGCCATTACAAGAAAACCGTATGCCATATCCTTCCCCCAGTCGGGATAGTAGGTTTCTTTCTCGACGCGCTTGCCGAAAAGTTCGAGCGATTTCTCAAGTAAAGGAACCGCTAATTTCACGCCGCCGCCGAACATTTCCGGAGTATAGAAAACAGATATACCTTCCATAAGAGACAGCCGCGGATTATCGGGCTCTAACTGAGACGCTTTATTCTTTGCCTCATCCGACTGAGCGACAATATCATTCATCTTATCGGGCTCATAAACCCATCTGTTAAAGCAGAGAGCGTACCTCAGCACGTAAGAATCCGCAAAGTCGTCCCTGACGAGAATTGATTTTTCAACATTGGCAAAACCTGATTCGGTGTATTTTTTAACCTTGTCTTTGTTCGAAGCGTCGCTCATCGAAGCGCTCGCAATTGAATAATCGATGTAAGCGATATAGTAATTTACAATCCACTCGCTTTTTTTCAACTGAAGTATTCTTTCGAACTCGCCCCTTGATTTCAAGAGAGCCTTTTCGTCGAAGGTGTTCAGAGCCAAGTTCAGGTTCTTCTTCGCTTTTGTGATGGCATCCGTAAAATCGTCGGCGCGGAGAACATTCACCGAAATTAAGATTATTGCCGCAAGTAAAAGTGTTTTTGATAAGTTTCTCATATTATATAGTTAAAGTTGCAATCCTATTCCGAAATAGATGGTGCGGAAGTTAGTCGAATTAACCGACCATTTTTGTGAATAATCGAAATTGTAATTATACTCATACAAGTTTTTGGTATTCAATAAATTGTTCAAAGCGGCAAACGCCACGGCGAATCTGCCGAAAAGAGCGAAAATATAC
>CALGII010000051.1 GCA_937915485.1 uncultured Ignavibacteriota bacterium
AAAAATCTTCTTTGTGAAATCCTCAACGGGCTGGGTGATTGGGAATTCGGGTCAGAATCTTTATAAGACAACGAATTCAGGACAGAACTGGGTGGTGCAGTATGGTTTCTCAAATTCCATAACCGATGTTCATTTTTTGAATACAGATACAGGTTATATAATCGGAGGTATTGGTAATGGTTTGATTAAGAGCACAAACAAAGGTGATAACTGGATTGAGTGTAACAGCCTACCTATATATCCAAATGCAAGAATATTTTTTATAAATAATCATAGAGGGTGGGTCGGCAATCGACCGAACAACATTGTATCGACTTACGACGGTAACGACTGGGGACATCAATATTCTCCCTTATTTACAAGTTATAATGTTTCCTTCGTCGACACACTCCACGGCTGGGCGGGATACTCGGGTCTTGTTCACACGACTGACGGCGGCGGTCCGATTGTAAGTGTAAACAGTCAGGGGACGGAGATACCGGATGAGTATGTATTATACCAAAATTACCCAAACCCCTTCAACGGCATATCAAAAATCAAATATCAAATATCAAAATTTGCAAATATAAAAATTGTCATATTTGATGTATCGGGAAGAGAAATTTCCATATTGGTAAATCAAAGGCAATCTCCGGGAACTTATGAAAACAACTTTGACGCCGGAAAATTATCAAGCGGTATTTATTTCTACTCGTTGTTTGCAGACTGGAAGCGGATTGATACGAAGAAAATGGTTTTGATAAAATAATAAAATGCTAAAATAACAAATCAGAGAAAATAGTTTTATGAGGAATAAACTTTAAATGAGGCAGTAATATGAAAAACAGAATTTTAACACTGAGCGCGGTAATTGGAGTTGCCGTATTGTTTTATCTTTCCGTATCGGCATTTAAAAACATAACGGAAAAACCGGCTAAGGAGAATGCAGTTGAGACCACACTATCGGCACGCGATACTTTTACAAATTGCATTTTTAATGCTTCGCTTAACGACGCGTACAAGTGGCATCTGGGCGAGACATTGCATGTTGCAAAAAATCTCGGCAGGTACAACGAACTTAATTTTAATGCAGTTCATTCTTATGACGAATCAGGCACCGACCGATACGGCAGGGTTAACGTGCCTCAACTGACAGAAACCCAGATAGATAATTACATAAAATTTCTTGATTCTGTAAAGAACACGGGAAACCTCTACGGATTTTTCGAAAGAAGTTTTATAAGCAAATACTGCTACGGACAAAGGTTAAGATATGAAGTCGCGTCCGAAAACGGCAACACGACACTGAATCTCGGTTTTGTTTACAAAACAAGGGACAGGGGAAGTTATGATTTAGATGAAGGAAGAACTGTCGTTCACGCTGTTCCGCAGACAGGTTCGACAGCGGGATATTTGTGCAAGGATATTTATGAGAATCTTCAGCACAGCGATTTGTTTGACTTTAGACAGAATGATAATCGAACGTGGTATATTAAGCCTGTGATGAGAATACCTACAGGAATGCAGGACGGGATAAATGTTGTAAGAATTGATGTTATTTCTTTTAATGGTG
>CALGII010000052.1 GCA_937915485.1 uncultured Ignavibacteriota bacterium
TGACGGACAGTGAATGCGCGACGTTCATAATCGAGAAGAACGCGTTGTTGGTCGGGACTACAATCGGAAGTACGGGCTTGCCGATTTTCTCCGCCGTGTTAACGACTTCACTGAACAAATGCCTCTCGTCTTCTTCAAGGTCATTGCTCACCTCAATGTTTTGTTTATCCCTGAATACTCTGGCAATCATAACCACGAGGTCGGTTTTTTCAGTATCTGTTTCCTCAATAATTTTCTTCAGGTGATTGAGGTTTGACGGGTCTCTAACGGCGACCATCACTCTGTCCGGCAATTCGCTTCCGATAAGTTCGGGTGTAATAGCCGATTCGTCCTCGAGATTGAAGTGTTCGAGAATCCGCATGTTCTCGTCGTTATGAAATTCTTCCTCGGTGAGATTTTTCTCCCGCATAATTTTCCTTTTGTTGAAAGTCTCGGAGACAGTGAAAATAACAAAGAACGCTACTGCGAATGCCATACCCGAAACAGTCGCGATAGGCTTCGTGAAGAGATTAGTCATCCCCGTAAAAATCAATACCAAGAAAATCAGTATTAAGCCAAACGGGATGTGGATTTTCCCTATATTCAAATTCAACGGAACTTTCCATTCGCGAGGACGCTTGTCCTTGTAGCGCAAGACAATCATAGCCAGACCTTTGAAGACAAGGCTCCAGATAACACCAAACGCGTACGCTTCGCCGAGAAGGATTATATCCCCTCGAGATAATATTATAGTCGCAATTTGCAGAATTGCAATTAAGTTCAGAATTCTATATGTCGTTCCGAATTTTTGATGAGGTTTTCGGAACCATTCAGTAAGGACTTTATCTTCCGCGACGCGGTTCAGCACGCTGTTGGCGCCCACAATGGATGTATTGACCGCGCCGGACAGAATCAGCACGCCTACGATTACAACAAATGCCTGAAACACGAGGTTAAGCCAGTGCGGACCAATCAGATACATAGCGATACCGCCTATGAGGTTATCAAGATACTGTGGTCTGACGTTGTCGGGAATAAGCATCGTACCGAGGAAAGAAACGCCGGGTGTCAGCATAACGCTGAAGAAAAATATTATTAATGCGGTCTTCTTAAAATTTTTCAGTTTCGGATATTCGACTTCCCTGTAAACCTGTCCGAGTGTTTCAAGACCGCTTAGCGCAAGCAAGGAATGTCCGAACGCAATCAAAACGCTGATAAGTCCTATGGATTTGACCCAGTCAACTTCTTCGAGCCAGCCGAACGCTTCTTTTGACAATTCAATTTCCATCGGCGGAAAATGTGTAAAGAAGGGCTCATCCTTAAGCAATAAAGTAATTACCCCCCAGGATAAGACCAAGATTCCCATCACTGCTGTAATGATGAAAATTTTCAAAGCCTTGGAAGAAGATTCTTCAATTCCTTTAATATTTTCCCACCAGAAGTAAATAACTATGATAATCGCCACCACCATTGAAAAAATGTGCCGGTCAAACTGTATGTTTATACCGTAAGTTCTAAATGTATCATTCAACAATCCGGCAAGGTATTGTCCGCCCGACACGCTGCTGATCGGACCGGTCAGGACATAATCAAAAACGAGCGCTGACACCGAAACTTTAGCGAACCAACCGCCGAGAGTCGATTTCACAACCCTATAAACACCGCCGCGGGTGAACAACGGCGAGGATTCCACATACAAAGCCATAACGCAGAATGCGAAAACCATTACGGCGAGTATAAAATAAGGAGCGACTTTTCCTACGAACTGTTCGGCAATACCGCCCATATAATAAGCAGTTGAGCCGAGGTCGCCGATTACCACGGCTGCCGCTCGCCAGTACGAGATAAATGTGAACATCACAGTGGTAAGCACAATTACCTTAGTGGCTTTCGCAAGAGATGCTCTTTTAGATTGTGATTCTGTATCCATTAATCAGTAGGAATAAACTTTGGAAGTTCCCGGGACAAATAATCCGGTACAAGGAATTTTTGAATTGAAAATTTTTCCGTTTTCGTCCGAGTGACAGGGATAAAAGAACCCGCACGATTTTGGTATCGCGCGGGTTTGTAATATAATCTATGTTATCTGTTTCCATTCTTTTAAAATGCGAATTGCATTTTACAGGTACTTGTCTCTGTTATCGACTATTTTCGCGTTATTCGTAAGGCTGCTCATCCATTCCTGCACAACCTGCTGCTTCTTGCTTGACGTAAGTTGCTTTCTTAAATCCGCCTGTTTAATGAGATAATCGTTCTGGTCAAAAGGAGTGACCCATAGAGTCTTAATAATATAGTATCCTCTCATACCTTTAATCGGAGCGGAAACGACTCCGGGCTGAGATGAGAAAATTTCCGCGTACACGGGATAATCGAGGCCGATTTTCGCGTCGGGTTTTCCGTAAGAAACGCTGTCCGCTTTTCCGAAAGTATACATCGGATACGATTCCTGAACTGCTGAGATCTCACCGCCGCCGATTTTGCTTTTCATTTCACTTGCGACCTTAGCGATATAATCGAATTTCTTCTTCTGAGCGACCTTAGATTTCACGAGAGTATTTTTCACGGAATCATAATTTTTGTATCCTTCGGGAATCCTTTCCGTAATCATATAAACGCCGTAACCGCCCTGGACCTTAACGGGACCGAACAGACTGTTCTTTTTATTATTGAGACCGAAATCAATGATGCTTTTGTTCTGACCCGCTCCCGGAACAAATCCGCCTTTTACGACTTCGGGAGTCGAGAACGCGCCCATCATCATATGTTTCGCGAGGGAATCAAGTATAGCGCCGTTTTGAACGTCCGACAGGAATTCCTGGGCTTTCTTTCTTGCAATGTCCTTAGTTCTCTGACCCGCTGTAACGGGCTTTCTGATTTCAGCGAACTTAAATTCCTTCTTGGATTTTCCTTTTATCTTAATTATATGAAAGCCGAACTGTGTTTTTACAGGTCCGATAATATCGCCGACAGAGCCTTTCAAAGCGGGTTCTTCGAATTCTTTCACCATCGCGCCCTTCATAAACCAGCCGAGGTTTCCGCTGTTTTGCTTCGCGGAGGGGTCCTGCGATAAATCGTACGCGAGTTTATCGAAGTCTTCTCCGTTTTTGGCTCTCTTAAAAATTTCTTCCGCCTGTTTCTTAGCGGCAGCCGTATCGGTTCCGAAATTTATAAGAATATGTCCGGCGTTCACGAACGGGTCTTCGCCTTCTTTAATATCAAGAACCCTGATTAATTTGTAGCCGTCCTGGTCAACGAGAATGTTAGAAACGTCACCCGGTTTCGAATCGAATAGGAAATTCAGAGCCTGCTTGCCAGTAACGCTAATCTGATTCGGTTTCTGGAAATCAGGATTGAACTGAGTTGCCGAGTTTTCGTTTACGAATTTAATAAGCGTCGAGTCATCGGTCTTCGCTTCCTTGAAATCCCTTACGAACAATTCCATCTGCTTGTACAACGCCGAGGAATCTTCCGCAGTCGGGCTGTCGGAGAATATTACATACTTGAATTTAACGGCTTCTTCCTGTTTGAACTCATCCTTGTGTTCATTGTAGTAAGTCTTCATTTCATCCTCTGTCGGAGTAAATAAAGTAGTGTCCGTTACTGTGTTCACGTCGAGGAAAGCAAAATTAAAAGCCGCTTTAATGTTATCGTCTTTATATTTCTGAAGGACTTCATTTTCCGTCACGAGAACGGAGGAAGTAATATAATTCTGAAGTTTTTCGGCGACAAGCACTTCACGCATGTATTTTTCGACTTCATTCCAGAACTGGGTGGCTTCTTTTGTCTTCATTCCGAGAGCCTGCTGATAAAACTCGCCGTTAAACGCTCCGGTAGAATCGACGAAATTCCTTCTTATCGCTTCAGGCAACTGCTCGGGTCTGTTGTAGATTATTTCGAGAATTTCAGCGTCGGAGACTTTAATACCGAGCCTATCGATTTCCTGCCGTGTAAGCGTCTGCTGAACCATCGAATTCCATACCTGTTCTTTAATCTGGTCCATCATAGCATCGTCAATATCCTTATTTCCGTTTTGCTGCCTCATAGTCTCGACCTGCTGCTGCAACGCCCTTTCATATTCCTGATAAGTGATTTCCTCACCGTTCACTTTACCAAATACAACCTGCTCGCCTCCCCGCAATCCTACGTAATTCATACCCCATTCAAACACTATAAGACCAACGAACGCGATAATAAGGAAAATAATGATGTAAGGCATCTTATCACGCAATTTATTCATAATACCGGTGCCATGCGAAGTCTTTTGTTTTGTCGTCATTACTTTTTCAATTAAAAATTAAATTTTTCGATAATGTTGTTTCCGAAATAATATATTTTGTTTTCCGGAATTTCAGATGAAACAAACACTAAAATTATGATAATTTATAAGTAAAATCAATGAAAAGAAAAATCTTCAGTTAGCAGGGAGTTTGCGGGATAAAGCCCGTTTTTTGTAATATTCCTTCACCCCACTCTGAAGAGTGGGGTTAGTTTTTTGTCCGAGGACTTTATTATTCGTAACCGAGAGTCCCCTATAGAACAGGGAGACTCTCGGAAACGGGAAGAACTGTGTTTCGGTTATGGATTCCAGCTTTCGCGAGGCATGGGGTTTGCGGGCTAAAGCCCGACTTCCGTGATATTCCTTCACCCCACTCTGAAGAGTGGGGTTAGTTTTTTGTCCGAGGACTTTATTATTCGTAACCGAGAGTCCCCCATAGAGCGGGGAGACTCTCGGAAACGGGAAAGTACGGGAGACTCTCGGAAACGGGAAAGAACGGGAGACTCTCGAAAACGGAAAGAGCGGGGAGACTCTTGAAAACAGGAAGAACTGTGTTTCGGTTATGGATACCGGTTCGCATCGCCACGGCGACCCTTCGGCGCGGCGAATGCCCCGAGGACTCGGGGTAAACTTCAAGCGCACTTTCTAGGGAATGACAAAATTCGAAATCATCGTTTCTTAGAAGTCTATTTAATAATGACTGCTTTGCCGTATGCTCTGTAAATCGCGTTCAGGCTTTCAGCGGTTATACTATAAATATAGACTCCGCTCGACAGACCGCTGAAATTAAGATTCATCTCGAGATAGCCTTTCTTCCCGCTAAACGGTCCGCCGGTATAGACTTCCCTGCCAGTAATATCGAACATCCGGAGAAAAATCCGGCAGTCTTCGGGAATTTCTAAGAGAATTTTTGTTGTTGAGTTGAACGGATTCGGGTAATTGCCTCTAAGTATAAATTTTCCCGGCGTCTTAATCTCGATATACCTGTTCAGATAAAAATATTCCGTATTTCCACCAAAATCCATCTGTTTAAGTCTGTAGAAGTATTTTCCCGAGTTAAGGTTTTCGTCAGAAAAGGAATAAAGCGCGCCGTTTCCCGCGGAATGTTCCTTATCTGTCCGGCCGACAGCATTCCACAGGCTGTTATCATCCGTTCGTCTCTCAACGATGAAACATTCATTATTATACTCAAAAGAGGTCGTCCATTTCAGGTGCACGCATCTGCCTTTTGCTTCACCCGTAAAAGATAAAAGTTTGACAGGAAGAACGAATTGGTTCGCGATAACAAATTCGCCGAGAAGAGTAAATCCAACAGCAATTCCGGAATACGGATTGCTGCCGGTAACAACAGCCTGCTTTTCCTCAAACGAGTTAACGACGCGCCTGCCCGCGTAAACTATACCGCCGGGATTGAATCCTGCATTGTGTTCCGACGAATTCCACTGAAACGTCAGGACCGCATTAATATCCCCTTCAGTTCCTTCGGTAACAATCCATTTCTTTCTGACGTAAGCGGTTCCGAAAATCTGAAAATCTACAGTATCCATAGTCCTGACAGAAATATCGTCAGGCGTTCCGGAGTAATTAATCGTAACGGGGGTGTACGTGCCGTTTCCGACCGGGAACGTAAAATCAATTCCTGACTGCAGGCCGAGTTTTTTCAGCGCGCCTGTACCGGAGGTAAGAATGTAAGACGAGGCTCCCGCGCCCGATATCGCACACGATGAGGTTAAGGTCAGGTCGAATGACTGCGTTGATATTTTTCCTGAAACCAGTTCAAGAGCGCCGTTAACCGAAAGCGGAGCGGACAGAACAATGCCTGAAGGATTATCGATTTTAAAATTTCTGCAAGCAGAAAGCAGCGCGCCGGTGACCTGTTGAGAAGTTCCGTTGAACTCGAAGTCGGCATCCGAAGAAAAACTTTTATTAACGGTATTGATGCTACCGTTCACTCCCCCCGTGTTAGCGGTTTTCAGTTTTGCTCCCGAGAGAAGATTGAACGCGCCAGTTCCGCCGATTACCCTGCCTGAGCAGTCAATAGTTCCGTAAACGTTAACCGTACTATTCGAACTGATATTATTTTGCAATCTGACGACCGCGCCCGAGTTCACATTCAGGTTTTCAAAACTTAAAGTGCCAGTCCCTGATAACAATTGCTCCGATGTTCCATTGAAGTTAAACGTTTGAGTACCCGCTCCGTAAGTTACAGCGCCGTTGTTGGTAAAATTTCCTTTAAGGACGTTGCCAGCCGTATTTGAGATGTTCATTATCACATTGCTTCCGATGAAAAAATTTCCGTTCACGGTGAGGGGGTTCGTGCCTGTAAAGTTAAAAGAATAAACGCCCGAGGTAGATTCAAACGAAAGATTGCCATACGTCCTGCCCGCAAGGCTTACGGGCGTGTTGGTCGTTTCGCTGCCCCTGTAAATCCAGTTGCTGAGCGGTTCTCTGGCGGAGAAAAAATTATTCATATTCGCCGCGGAGCCTGTGGTGTTAAAAATAACGGTGCCGCCGTTTTTCAGGGCGCCCGTTCCGGGCATCGAAGCAGGGACCAGTCCCTGAAAAAGGAAAACTCCGCTGACGGTTATTTCGTCTCCGGTTCCGTCATTCGTGAGAAAAGAGACGGATGAATTGACAGAAAGTTGCGCGCCCGATTCGACGACGACCTGGTCAACAATATAATCCTGGCTATTATAATCCGCGGTATGTCCCGTACGTATTGTTATCCCGCCCGAATTATAATCGGGGGGGACGGCGGCGTTAATCCAGCCTGAAGCGGAAAAACACGACCACGTGGCGGCATCGCTCCACGAGCCGGATGTTTTTGTCCTGTAGTCGTTTAAGGATTGAGAATTAATTCCATTCATAAAGGCTTGCTGCATCAGGATAACAAAGAGGAATGTCCTGCAGCAGAACCTGAAGGTGTTGTTTTTCATAACGAAATTATTTTATGAATTCCGTTTTCCTTGCTTCCCTTAAAATGAATATAAAAAAATATTTTTCATTTAGCCACAGCATTAGTGATACATCAGAATTGTTTCGCAGTACAGTTCTTCGCTCATCGGAGAAGAGAACACTGCGCTTTTAGCCGTTAAAAAAATTTGCTTAATTTATTATCTTGAAATTCATACTCAAAAAAAATACTTTATAATTGATAAGTTCCTAATTGTTACGCAATTAAATTGTGACTAACATTGCGGAGCTTTACCCGGAATACGGTTATTTAAGATATATAATATCTCACATTTATTTATCTGCATACCGGGTCAGGGTTAAAATATTTTCGATTAAATTTTTCATCAACGAAATATTATCTGAGAAGCCTGAATAATCCTCTTACGGGGGATTAAAGTTAATAGTCAAGCGCGATGCCGAAAAGTGCAGCGATATTACAGTCTAATTACATACCATGGAAAGGATATTTCGACTTGATAAACTCGGTCGATGAGTTCATATTATATGATGATATGCAGTTCACAAAAAGGGATTGGCGCAACAGAAATCTCATAAAGACACCAAAGGGACCCGAATGGCTTACAATACCGGTCGAAGTCAAAGGCAAGTATTTTCAGAAGATAAAAGATACAAAGATATCCGACAAGGAATGGGCAAGGAAACACTGGAAAACGATAAGCCAAAACTACGTTAAGGCAGAATATTACGCAGAATATAGAAATATTTTCGAGGACATTTATACTAAAAACCAAAACGAATTTTTATCAGATATAAATCATGAATTCATATTGACGATTACTGACATACTCGGAATAAAGACGAAGATTTCAAAATCAACAGATTACGAATTAACGGACGGTAAAACCGAAAGGTTGATTTCTTTATGCAAACAAGCAGGCGCGAGCACTTATATATCCGGTCCTGCGGCAAGGGATTATATCGATTGCGAATTATTCGAAAAAGCAGGTATCAAACTGATTTGGATGTCGTATGAAGGGTACAAGGAATACCGGCAACTATATCCGCCTTTCAATCATTTCGTGAGCATAATAGATTTAATATTCAACGAAGGGAAGTTTTCAAGAAATTATATGAACAGTTTTTAAAATGAGACTATCGGTAGTTACAACATTGTACAATTCCGGCAAGTACATTCCAGAATTTTATTCGCGGATGAGAGTTGAAATCGCGAAGATTACCGAAGATTACGAAATAATCTTTGTCAACGATGGTTCAACCGATGATTCGCTTACAATTGCACTTGAATTAAAGGCACACGACACGCGAATCAAGGTTGTGGATCTATCAAGAAATTTCGGACACCACAAGGCAATCATGACAGGTCTAAACAAGGCATCAGGCGACTTCATTTTTCTGATTGATGTTGACCTGGAGGAGGAGCCCGAATTACTTTCGCGGTTCCGGGAAGAGATGGGCGGGACCAGTGATATTGACGTCGTCTTCGGAGTTCAGAAAAACAGGAAAGGCGGATTATTCGAAAAAATAAGCGGGAGTTTATTCTTCGATATTTTTAATTTTATTTCCGAAACAAAAATTCCAAAGAACCTTATACTGGCAAGGCTAATGTCCAGAAGGTATCTCGACAGCCTTCTGGAATTCAGCGAAACGGAAATAGTTTTTGCCGGAATATCGGAACTCGCGGGTTATAACAAGAAAGAGCTGCCTGTAGAAAAGGGACATAAAGGAGAAACCACATACAGTTTATCAAGAAAATTCCGATTATTTTTAAATTTCATTACTGATTTCACATACAGGCCTTTGCTACTCATTTTTTACTTTGGACTAACCATATCAATTCTTTCATTTGGGTTCGTAGTTTTCCTCATTGCGAGAAAAATTTTATTCGGACTGATGGAGGGCTGGACATCAATGATAGCGTCGATATGGCTTTTAGGAGGAATCATAATACTCTGCATCGGATTCATCGGGTTATACTTATCAAAAATCTTTCTGGAAGTCAAGAACCGGCCACGCACAATTATCAGGAAAATTTATGAATAAAAAGATATTCGGGGAAATTTCGGAATACTATACGGACAAGATTAAAATGCATGGTTGTTCATCACGCGGTGTTGACTGGAAAGATGAAAATTCCCAAATCCTGAGACTCCACATACTTCTCAGCGTCATATCATCGGACGACAATTTCGCCATAAACGATCTCGGCTGCGGCTACGGCATACTTTACGAAATCCTGATGAAGAATTACGGCAACTTCATTTACCGCGGCTATGATCTTTCAAAAGCAATGATTGACAAAGGGATTACAAAATACGGAAAAAACCGGAACGCAATATTCAGACGGATTACCGGTTTGAAGGGAGTACTAAAATCGGATTATACAATCGCGAGCGGCATTTTCAACGTCAGGATGAAAAGAGGCCTCAAGGAATGGAAGGAGTACGTTAAGGACACGCTTGACTACATGAACGCGAAAAGCAGAAAAGGATTTTCGTATAACATGCTTACGAAATACAGCGACCGGGAATTAATGCGCGCAAATTTATATTATGCCGATCCGTGTTACTATTTCGATTACTGCAAAAAGAATTTTTCAAGAAATGTCTCATTAATACACGATTACAATTTGTTCGAATTTACAATCTTAGTAAAGAAATAGAAAAATGGGAAAAATAATTCTCTTCGGCGCGGGTCTGATATCAGAATTAGCCGAATACTACCTTAAGAAGGATATGAATCTGGATGTTGCCGCATATACGGTCGATTCGGGATTTATCAAGGAAGACACGAAAAACGGTAAGCCAGTCATTGATTTTGGAGAAGTTGAACGGCATTTCCCTCCCGATTCTTACAATATGTTCATCGCAGTAAGTTACAATAAAGTTAATGTACTGAGAGAAGAAAAATATAAGGCTGCGAAGAACAAAGGTTACAATCTAATTTCATACATCAGCCCTAAAGCCGTCATTTTCGATAATGTAGCAATCGGAGATAATTGCTTTATTCTCGAAAACAATGTTATTCAGCCCTTTGTCTCGATAGGAAACAACAACACTCTTTGGAGCGGAAATCATATAGGTCACCACACAGTGATTGAGAATAATTGTTTCATAGCGTCGCATGCCGTGATATCCGGAAGCGTCAGGATTTGTTCAAATTGCTTCATCGGAATCAACGCGACAATACGCGACAACATAGTTATTTCAAAAGGGACTGTCGTGGGAGCAGGTTCAGTCATCATGCGGGATACAAAGGAATATGAAGTGTACGTACCCGAAAGGACAAAAGCCGGAATTCTGAAGAGTTACGAATTAAGGAAATTATAATGAAGTGGAAGAAACTTCGTAAATTATTCTGCCCGGACAACGGGCCTGTCTGGATGCGTTCGCACGCGTCTAATGTTGCGGTGGATATATCCGAAAGCGGTAATCCAAGAATATATTTTACAACCAGAAACAAGGAAAACAAATCAAGCATAGGATACGCGGATTTTGATTTTAGAAATAATTTCAGATTATTGAATGTATCCCGGAAGCCGGCTTTGACGTACGGGAAAAGGGGTTTATTCGACGACAGCGGAGTCACGTTGTCCTGCATCCTGAATTTTGGCAGCAATAAATTTCTTTATTACATGGGCTGGAACTTAGGGGTTACGGTTCCCTGGCGTAACAGCATCGGACTAGCCATTTACGATACGGATAAGAAAATATTCAAAAAGTATTCCGACGCTCCTGTGATGGACAGGAATGAAATCGATCCATTCACATTATCGTATCCTTTTGTTATTAAGGAAAGAAACAGATTCAGAATGTGGTACGGCTCGAACCTCAGGTGGGGCAAGCAGCATAAAGACATGCATCACATAATAAAATACGCCGAGTCAAGAGATGGGATTAACTGGTTAAGAAACGGAAGAACCGCGGTGGAACCGGTCTCGCGTTCAGAGTACGCATTTTCAAGACCTTTCGTGCTGAAAGAAAACGGAATTTATAAGATGTGGTATTCATTCCGCGGAAAATTCTACAGGATTGGTTACGCGGAATCAAAGGACGGTTTAAAATGGCTGAGAAAGGATGAGGAAGCCGGAATAGGCGTCTCGGAATCAGGTTGGGACAGTGAGATGATTTGCTATCCGTACGAATTTGATTACAACGGAGAGCGATATCTGCTGTACAACGGAAACGGGTTCGGCAAAACGGGATTCGGAATAGCGGTATTAGAAAGGGATTAAACATATGAACTATTATATAAAACACATTGAATATTATCTGCCGCCGCAAGTTCTTGATAATGACATGCTATCAAAGAAATGGGACATCAGCAGCGAGTTTATCGAATCAAGGGTGGGCATAACAGAAAGACACATAGCGGGTCCGGATGAACCGACATCAGAACTCGCGTATAAGGCAACGATAAAATTGTTTGATAGCAGCGGAATATATGCGGACGATATCGATATGCTTGCAGTATGCACGCAAAATCCGGATTACAAACTGCCGATGGTTTCCACATTACTTCACAGCAGACTCGGTTTGAAAAAAGGATGCGCCTGCTTTGACATCAATCTGGGCTGTTCGGGCTTTGTTTACGGACTTCCGATCGCGGGCAATTTCATAAGGTTGGGTGAAGCTAGGAATGCACTGCTCATAACTGCCGAGGAATATTCAAAAATTATCGATTACGACGAGAAAAACACCGCTGCCCTCTTTGGCGACGCGGCGAGCGCGGTTTTGTTATCCGCCTGCGACGATGATTACGGGGTAATCGATCATTCACTGTGTTCGGACGGCAAGAGTTCAAGCAGTTTGATAGCATATAATTCAGGCATCTGCCGGGATGATAATAAGCCGCGTTTTCTTAGCATGAAGGGAAGAGAGATATTTAAGTTCTCAACCACGGTTGTACCTCAGGCGATAGGAGATATTGTTTCTAAAGCCGGACTGAGAAAGGAAGATATAAAATTCTACATACCGCATCAGGCAAACAAATTCATGCTTCAGGAAATCCGGGACAAAATGGGTGTTACTGAAAGCCAGTTCGTTATCGACATGGAGAAATACGGGAATACAGTTTCATCGACAATTCCGATCGCGTATAAAAATCTGCTCGATAAAGGAGCATTAATTAAAGGCGACTATCTCGTTTTCTGCGGTTTCGGAGTGGGTTTATCCTGGGGGACCGTTTTATACAAATATTATTAATACAGTATGACAAGAGAAAATATTTTCGAAAAAATCAATCAGATATTGCGGGAAAAACTTTCCGTGAAAGCGGATGTTACAGAAGAAACCGCGCTCCTTGGCGATGACATTCTCGACTCGATGGAATTCATGAAATATCTAACTATCGTCGAAGAGGAATTTAATGTCACGATATCAGATGAGGACCTTGAGGCTCGAAAACTCGGGATTGTGAGAAATATGATAGAGTTTCTCGCTTCAAACAACGATTAATCAGCAAATAAAAGGACAATGGCCTCGATACCATTCAACAAACCACACCTAACGGGCAAAGAGACCCGATATATACGCGACGCGGTTAAGACTCTTAAGATATCCGGCAACGGGGAATTCACGAGGAAATGCCAGGAATATTTCGAGGAAAGATACGGCTTTAAAAAATGTCTTTTGACGAACAGTTGCACCGACGCGCTTGAAATGTGCGCGATACTTCTTGATATTAAACCCGGCGACGAGGTAATAATCCCCTCTTATACTTTCGTTTCGTCAGCGAACGCGTTCGTACTTCGCGGCGCGGAAATCGTATTCGCGGACAGTTCGGGAGAAAATCCGAATATAGACGGGAATAAGATTGAAGAACTTATAACTGAAAAGACGAAGGCAATTGTAGTTGTACATTACGCCGGAATCGCTTGCAACATGGATAAGATAATGCGTATTGCCCGCAAGCACGGTCTGTTCGTAGTCGAAGACGCGGCACAGGCAATCGATTCGTTTCACAACCGCGAACCGCTGGGTTCGATAGGACATCTCGGTGCAGTTTCGTTCCACGAGACAAAGAACATAATATCGGGTGAAGGGGGAATGCTGATTATTAATGACGAAAGATTTCGTCAAAGAGCGGAAATTGTCTGGGAAAAAGGCACTAACCGTGCCGCGTTCTGGCGCGGCGAAGTCGACAAGTACGGCTGGGTGGATATCGGCTCGTCATTTCTTCCGTCGGAAGTAACCGCTGCATTTCTTTACGCACAAATCGAGAAACTTGACCCGATTCAGAAAAAAAGAAAAAGAATCTGGCAGACATATTACGATAGCCTCATAAAACTTGAAGAGGATAAAAAAATTAAATTGCCCTGTCTGCCTCCCTATTCGACGAACAACGGGCATTTGTTCTACCTCGTATGCAGCAATGCCGGGGAAAGGAATGATTTAATCGATTATCTTAAAACTAAAGATATAAACGCTGTGTTTCATTATCAATCGCTGCACAAGTCCCCTTATTTCAGGAATAAATACGAAGGGAGCAGGCTGCAATACTGCGAAGTATATTCGGAGTGCCTCGTTCGTCTGCCATTTTATTACGGCATGACCGGCGGAGAACAGGATAGAGTATGCACGGCCGTCAAAGATTTTTTTTACAAACTTAATAGAGAGCACATATCGTGAACAGGTTGAAGTCATTAGTCCGCGGGCATTATTCGGTCATAATTCCTCTGGTTTTATTCCTGCTGCTTGAATTACCGTTTCTCAATAATTCAAGACCCGCGCTTACAGACGAATCGTTTTACTCAAATCCGGCATACAATTTCATACACGGGTTTTATTTCATTAATACCAATATAGGCTACGGCGGAAACGGACTAATCACATACACTCTATACCTTTCGTCGTTCTTTTTAATACTTGGCACATCACTTTTTACGGCCAGACTGTCATCCGTAATTCTCGGTATAATTTCAATTTTCATATTGCGGAAGATGTTTAAGATACTTGAAGCAAGCGAAATGAGTGTACTTCTGTCGCTGTCGTTTTTCATACTATCAAATAACTATCTGTCAGTGTTCAAATTTGCCAGACCCGAAGCCCTCACAATTACTCTATGCCTGCTTCTTCTGCTGTCGCTTTATTATTACATAAAAAACGGATTAAGCACGAAATACTTAATAATAATACTGCTGCTAACATTCGCGATAACAAACAGTCATCCGTTCGGTTCGCTGATTATCACAGTCGCGGGGTTCATTATGCTTTTTTTCATTATAAAGGAAAAGCGCTACGCGAAAATATATCACCCCGCATTACTGGTAATCGGGTATGTACTTTCACTGTTGTTTGTCGTACTTCTGATATCTGTCAGCAACGGGATTTCGTTCGGCGAGAGCCTATTTATCGTGTCCGACCGAAGTTCATCCGACTCGTTTACCGTGCGATTAATCGAGAAAATAAAAGTCACAATCGATTATTACGTACTTTCGAATAGAATTATAACCTTCCTGCCGCATGTTGTTATATTGACGGCAGGTCTTTTCTTCGCCAGAAAAAACAGAAACGTGTTTAATCTCTCGCTGCTTGGTTTTCTGTCAATAATAATTGCCTACGTTACATTATCGCCGACGATGTTTTCAAACACATTCGCGTACTTTTTCATATTCTCTACATTGGCCTTACCAATAATGCTCGGCAGCATTAAGGCGAACAAATACATTTATTATTCCGCAGTGGTTTTCATAGCGTTGACTGTCATCCTGAACATTGCTGCTTATTCAGTTCTGACGTATAAATCATTCGACCCATCAATCGGCAGAAAGAACAAAAAAATAGTTTCGTTGATACCGAACGGAGCGAAGATAGTATCAGGTCCCTCTTTTTGGTTCATCGATCCTGCAAAAGAAATCCGGGATTGGGGTTATTACTACAAAGACCCTGCGCAAATACAGACCGATGAATTCTATGTAATCACTTATGAAACTGACAAGACGGAGAAAAGGCAACTTATCGATTCTATTGCCTGCAATAATACGCACACTATAGACACACTTCTGAGGATAAACAGTAAAACTTACGGCAAGACGGATTTAATTAAACTGTCCCTGAAGAAACAATAGAAATTTTATATAGAACCCCCCGCATCTTAACCAAATGGATTCATCCACGGTTGATAAATACGAGATAATCGACGGAGTCAGGTGCTACGCGCCCTCGCTGGCGAAAGGCAACAATGATTTCGACGCATCCTCATTCGAGAAACTGTATTCGCTCGAGGAGAAAAACTTCTGGTTCAGGACGAGAAATAAAATCATAAAGCGCCTCGTCGGTAAATATTTCGGGAAGGAAAGGGACGGGAAATTTCTTGAGATTGGATGCGGGACGGGATACGTGCTTAAAGGTCTTGAGGAATTCGAACGGCTGGAATTGTACGGGGCGGAGATTTATCTTGAGGGACTTAAATACGCTAAGAAGCGCCTTCCGGAAGTAGAGTTCGTTCAACTTGACGCGACGGAAATGCCGTACAGAAACGAGTTCGAATGCATAGGCGCGTTCGACGTTCTCGAACACATAGAAAGAGACGAAGCGGCGATAAAGAGTATACACGGCTCGCTCAAAGACGGCGGCTTGTTTTTCATAAGCGTTCCGCAGTACAGGTTCATGTGGAGTTATCTGGACGACGTTGCCTGCCACAAGCGGAGATATTCGTCAAAGGAACTCCGTACAAAACTAATCAACGCTGGTTTCAAGGTGCTGTACAGCAGTTCATTCGTATTCTCACTATTTCCTCTAATGTTATTATCGAGACTCATCAAAGGAAAAAAACCCGAAAGGACAATCAACAGCGAAGAAACATTTCAGGAACTGAACCTGAATCCGATATTGAACAGGATTTTCACGGCGGCGCTTTCGATAGATACTTTTTTAATCGGCGCAGGCATCAGGCTTCCTTTCGGAGGCAGCCTTATAATGGTCGCGGAAAAGAGGAGACGGTGAACGGCGGGAGGGGATTATGTTTTTGTTATTCCTGAATGCTCTCATAGCGAATAATAATAGGAATATGTCTTCGGCGACGATATTAATAAATTAACGAGTAAATACAGAATCATTGTATTTTAATCATTAATCACTCTTGGTAACAAGTATAAATTTCTTTGTCATATTATTTTCAGCATTGATTCTATATTGGCTCGTGCCTCAAAAGTTCAATTTGAGGCAAATAATACTAATAGTTTCAAGTTTCTTCTTCATTTTTTTAAACGACAAAAACGCTCTTATAATAACAGTTGTATTATCGATATATACTTATTTAATCGGTTTATTGATTCTCAAGTCACGGAAGAAAAACATATTTCATTTCTTATCCGTCACTGGACTCTTACTTATTTTAGTTTTTTTTAAATATACAGGTCTTCTTACATCCGCTTTATATTCATTGTCTAATTCATTAAAAATTTTACCGCGGTTCGATATTTCAACAATCGTATTGCCGCTCGGCTTATCCTATATTATTCTGAAGCATATAAGTTATCTTACTGATATTAAATGGGGAATCATCAAGGATTCAAATTTATTGGAATTTCTGAATTACAGTTCACTTTTCACGATATTTACAGCCGGTCCAATTGAGAGGTTTGAGAGATTTCAACCTCAGGTAAGGAACAACGAATTAAAATTTGAATGGATTTTTATTGACGAAGGATTTCAGAGAATCGTATTCGGGCTATTCAAAAAATTCGCTATTGCTGACTGGATAGCATATTATATTAATCCGGTATGGGAAAATACAGCAGAATATTCTTTGTGGATAAAAGCAGTATCCCTTCTCGGATTTTCATTCCAAATTTATTTTGATTTTTCCGGATACAGCGACATCGCGATCGGTTCCTCAAGGCTTTTCGGGCTCAAGATAATGGAAAATTTTGATTATCCGTACCTGAAAAGGAACATAAGCCAGTTCTGGAGAGCGTGGCATATATCGTTATCCGACTGGATAAGAGATTACATATTCATGCCTCTCGGCAGAATTTCACAGAACAAAATCTGGTTTTTGTTTTTCGTCCCTGTAATTTCGATGGGGATATGCGGTCTATGGCACGGAGCGAAATGGGGATTCTTGTTATGGGGCGTATGGCACGGTCTTGGTATCAGCGTTTACCAGATATTGTTGTATTTCGAAAGGAAGAACAGCAAATTCAAAAGATTTAATCAAAAGATTTTCACAAAACCAATTGCAATATTTGTTAACTTTCTGTTCGTTACCATAGGCTGGATATGGTTTATCTGAAAATTACTTCGAGTATAACCGGGGTTCTGATATTTGCCTTAATAATCATTGAATTCACAGTCAGAATTACAATTGGTCATCCGACATATAACATTGAAAGAAAACTATACGGTCTCCGGAAATCAAATAACGGCATTACCGATATTTATAGTCCGCATACAAGATTCTGGACTTCCGAAGGTGGATACAGCATATCATATACCAACAATCTGGGACTGCCCGGCTCAGATGTTATAGTTTCCGATACAACAAAATATATTTATGTGCTTGGAAGTTCATACGTTCAGGCGAATCAGGTTGCACCATCGAAAGTTTCGACATCAGTATTGCAGTCCAGACTCGGAACAAACTCGAGATATCAGGTGCTGAATCTTGGAGAAGGCGGATTGGATCAATATGATTCATATTTCAAGTTGAAATACTATGAAAGAATCTACAAACCGGAAGTAATATTTCTTGTGATAGAAAGAGTTGATGAACGCTGGCTTTCAAGACACGACACTTTAAACTTCGTGTTATCCGAATATTTCGGTAGCGAAATAATTCCGAATATGGCGGAAAGAATTGAAAGATATTTGAGAAGGAATTCTTCATTCCTGAATCTGCTTAGTAACGGTTATAAAATTGCGTCAAAGACAAATATCCGTTCCTCAAAAATCGTGAATACCGTAAACAACCCGAACCAGACACGAAGCGAAGACATTTCGAAAAAACTTTTGCTATGTTTAGAGAAATTCGGAGAGGATTACGGTTCCGGTTTTATTGTTGTTTCGATGATTGACAATTCCGGAATTAATATTTTCCTTGATAATTTCTGCAGAAGCAGGAATATTAGTTTCAGATACAGCCCGATTAACAGAGCAGAAAATAAACTCAATATAAGAGGGCATTTGAACGAAAAAGGAAACGAAGAACTCGGAGATTTCCTGTATGAAACATTCAAAGAAATTAACTAAAACCAAATGATAAGAATTTTCAAAGAAAACCTTTACATTAGATATTTAATTTTATTTTTTTTGTTGCTGTTGTCTCTGGCTCTTAAATCATTTAACGTGATACTTTCAAGCGGAAATAATCCCTTTATATACATCAACTTTTGAAAAAAACATTAATCACAGGCGGAGCGGGGTTTATAGGCTTCCATCTCATCAAAAGACTCTTAAGAGATGGTTGTGAAGTTACGGGCATTGATAACATTAACGAATACTATGATGTTAATCTGAAATACGCGAGATTGAATGAAGCAGGGATAAGCGCGGAGAGAATCGACCCCGATATTTCGGGACGCAAAGAGCGCGGAATCAAGAAGAACGTATTTATAAAAAGCGAAAAATTTGAGAATTATAAGTTCCTGAAACTTGATTTATGTGATAAAGAAGGATTGGATGTATTATTCAGAGAACAAAAATTTGATTTCGTCATACATCTTGCCGCACAGGCGGGAGTGCGATACTCGCTCGTAAACCCTCAATCTTACATAGATAGCAACATAAACGGATTTTTCAATTTGCTCGAGGCGTGCAGGGAATATCCCCCGAAACATTTCGTCTTTGCTTCGTCGAGTTCCGTTTACGGAAACAACGATAAAGTCCCCTTCTCAGAGGCAGATGACACGAATCATCCCGTATCGCTTTACGCGGCAACGAAAAAGGCAAACGAAGTGATGGCGCACGCATACTCGTCGCTGTACGGGATACCTATGACGGGGCTGCGTTTTTTTTCCGTTTATGGTCCGTGGGGGCGCCCCGACATGGCATATTATTCTTTTGCAAAGAATATTCTGGACGGCAAACCGATAAAAGTATTCGCGGAAGGAAAACTCAAGCGGGATTTTACATACATAGACGACATCACGGAAAGTCTAACTCGAATAACAGAGATTATACCTCCTGCGGGCAAGTCGGGCGCCAAGTTTAGAATTTTCAACATAGGCAATGACAATCCTGTCGAAGTAAACGAATTCATTTCCCTGCTCGAAAAATACCTCGGCAAGAAGGCGATTATCGAATATCTGCCGATGCAGAAAGGCGACGTGATACAGACGCACGCGGATATAAGTAGGTTGTCAGGGGTTGTCAATTACATACCAATTGTAAAAATCGATTCAGGGCTGTCGCGATTCTGTGACTGGTATCTGAATTATAATAATATTTGAAATCGATGGATAACGAAAATAATTTTGAATTAATAATCGAGCCGGGTAAGAGATTAAAGCATTACTGGAAAGAAATATGGCTTTACAGGGAATTGTTTTTTTTCCTGACCTGGCGTGA
>CALGII010000053.1 GCA_937915485.1 uncultured Ignavibacteriota bacterium
TATTCCCGTCGATGTTAAGAAGCGCTGTTCCGAATTTCTTGTATACCGCGGCGAGTTTACTCTTGCAAGCCTTCGCGAACCCTTCCGCGAATTTCACGGCGTCGCCTATTACCATCACATCGAGGTCAAGCCCCTTCAGGTCGAGACCAAGCAGGCTGTCCCGCACGAATCCGCCCACGATATAAGCATCCGTGTTTGTTTGTGACGCGTATTCTGTTAGTTTGATTATCAGTTCGTTTTTGAAAACAATATTTTCGGTTTTTTTCTTCAACTATTTTAAAAGTCCCATGTTTGACTCAATTTTTTCGATTATTTTTGCGGCGATTTCAAGCGCAATTTTCCCGTCCCTGAGTGATACCTCGGGTTCCTGATTATGCATGATGCTGTTGAAAAACAATTCTTCCTCGTATTTCATCGCGTTTGTTATGTCAACTACAGGTTTGTCGTAAGCAATCTTGTAATCCCTGCCGTTTAAATTTACAGGAACAGAAAATATGTTTGACTCGGTTTCTTCGGAAAGCCTGAAGACCTCTGAAGTATTGTTCAGAAAATCAATTGACACGTACGCGTTCTTCTGGAAAATCCGCATCTTTCTCATTTTCTTAAGCGATATTCTTGATGCAGTTATGTTCGCGACGCATCCGTTCTCAAAATTAATTCTCGAGTTGGCAATATCTATTGTGTCCGTTAAAACACCGACGCCGTTCGCCTCGATATTTTTTACATCCGACTTGACAAGATTTAGTATTATATCTATGTCGTGAATCATCAGGTCCTTGATAACCGATACGTCCGTTCCTCGCGGATTGAATTGCGCAAGCCTGTGTGTCTCGATGAACAGGGGAGCCAGAGTGTATTTTTCGACAGAGAGAATCGCCGGATTGAATCTTTCTATATGCCCGACCTGTACTATCGTTCCGGATTTTTTTATTTTTTCGAGTCCCGCCGCTTCTTCAACCGTTTCGGTAACCGGCTTCTCAATGAAAGTGTGTATTCCCGCCGATATTGTCTTTTCGGCAATTTGAAAATGTGTGGTTGTCGGCGTGACGATGAACACTGCGTTAACGTCGTTTAGCATATCATCAAGCCTTTCGTAATATTTCACGCCGGATTCCTGAGATAAGTTTTTCAGCATTTCCGTGTCAGTATCGTACAGTCCCTCAAGTTTTATAAGTTGATTCCTTTGCTCGATTTCCTTGATGTTCTTCAGATGAAGTTTCCCGAGGTGACCGCATCCGATTATTCCCGCTTTGATTAAATTCTTCATGATTCTATGTTTGTTGGTTCAGCGTGAATTATCACGTTGCTTAAATTCGGATAAGATTCCTTGAGGTGCAGGTACAACTTGCTTTCCAGAATCGTTACCACATCGTGCACCTCGTCGAATGAATATTCATTCCTGAATGTGCAGCTAAGCGACACTCGTATTTTCCCTGCGGAGTTTACTACCTTGATGTCACCGTAATCCTCGATTTTCTTCTCGTCCTGAAGCAGCCTGTGTATCTGCGCCACGAGGTCATTCGACATTTCGGTGATGTCTATCGTGTCGAAAAGTATCTCGCTGGGTTCGTCAAGATGAATCTTGACTTTCTTTATTATCGGTATTCTGTCAAGAATCCTGTCCTCAAGTTCCGAAATTACATCGTGCGCTTTTATCAAATCGTTCGTGTTCTCGATTTCAACGTGAAGTTCCGTAAAAATTTCTCCGTTTATTCTGTGAGAAAAAATGTCGTGACACTTGAATCCACCGTCGTTTACAACCATTCTGATTTTTTCGTTAAGCGTCTCGCTGTCAGTCTCCACGGGTTCCGAGTGTATTACTATGTCGATGTTGTCCGCGATTTCCTTAATGCTCTTTTCGGCGGCGTCGGTCAATTCGTGCATCATCGAAAAGGATTTTGTCCTGCCGATGTTTATTACCATGTCGACGAATACCTTATTGCTGCTCCCTCTCAACCTGAGTGTTTTTATCCCTTCGATTCCTTTAATCGAAGCGATTCTCCGCCTTATCTCTTCCTCAACTCCGTCCGGCACCCTGTCAAGAAGCGAACTTATTGCTTTTCTTGAAAGGCTCAGGGTTGTATAAATAATTATTATGGATACTATTATCGCGCTTATAGGGTCGGCAAGATTAGAAATCTTAAACGATGTGAAAATCATTCCGACAAGTACTACCGCCGAACTGTAAATGTCCGACGAGAAGTGGAGCGAATCGGCTTCAAGCGCCTGCGAGTTCGTTTCCTTCGCTACTTTGCTTAAAGCGCGCGACCTGTGATAATCTATGAATATGCAGATTAGAATTGCCGAGAACACAAAAACATTGAGATGTATTTCAACGGGATTTATTATTCTGTCGATTGACTCGTATATCAGGTAAGCGCACATTAATACGAGAATCGCAACCTGAAAAAGAGCCGAGAAACTCTCAATCTTGTCGTGTCCGTAATTGTGATCCTTGTCAGGCGGTTTAGTTGAAAACCGAATCGAAAGAATCGTGACAACCGTTGCGATAAGGTCTGTCGAGGAATGAAATAATTCCGAAAGCACGCCTATGCTTCCGCTGATTATCGACGCGAATAATTTTATCAGCACGATACCTATCGCGGCAAACATTGAGATGTTTGCAACGCTGATTTTCTTCCTGTTTATTTCTTCAGTCGATGTTTCCATATTAGTTTATTATTCCTCCGGTTCTTTCTCTCGGCTTGCACTGCGACAGAAAAACACCCAGGATTGTTATTGCCGCTCCTATTAGGAAAAAATACGAGATTTCTTCATTTAATAAAATCCATGAAAATACAATCGTTACTATCGGGGATACGTTGGT
>CALGII010000054.1 GCA_937915485.1 uncultured Ignavibacteriota bacterium
ATCTTCTCTTTGAATTTAATCATTTTGTTCAGAAGTTTCCTGTCGGATGTCGCGAGAATTTTCACCGCGAGCAGCGCGGCGTTTTTCGCGTTGTTTATCGCTACGGTCGCTACGGGAACGCCATAAGGCATCTGCACTATTGAAAGAAGCGAGTCCAGACCTTTTAAAGCCTTTGATTCTACCGGCACGCCGATTACGGGAATAGGAGAATAAGCCGCGCTCATACCCGGCAGATGCGCGGAGCCGCCTGCTCCCGCGATTATTACTTTTATCCCCCGCTTGTAAGCGCTGCCGCTGTAAGAAGCCATCAAAGCGGGCGTTCTGTGCGCGGATGTAATTTTGATTTCGTAAGGAACGCCGAAATCGTCAAGTATTTCAGCGGCTTGCTTCATCACGGGCAGGTCGGAATCGGAGCCCATTATTATACCTACTTTGGGTTTTGCCATATAATAAAATTTTATCTTGTTAAAACCATTATGCTTATGTCGTCTATCTGTTCCGCTCCGTCCATGAACGCATTCACGTCTTTAATCAAGTCGTCAAGCAGCGCCGCCGGCGGTTTTTCGGAATTGGCGTACAGGAAACTTTCGAGACGCTCGAACCCGTATTCGTCTCTGCGCGAGTTCATTGCTTCTATTATGCCGTCCGTATAAAGAAGGAGCATATCGCCTTTTTTGAAATCGAAAGAGACAAGATTTTCTCCTTCGTCCGTATCGAGCCTGTCAATCGCGCCGAGTGTTATTCCGTGTCTTTTTATCTTAAACAGTTCGCGCGACTCGCCGCAAATCCTGTACGGAGGAAGATGACCCGCGTTAAACAGCGTGCATTTTTCCTCTATCGTATTTATAACCGCGAACACAGCCGTCACGAACATTTTCCTGTTCTGCGTGCGTCTTACCATTCTGTTGAGTTTTTCGAATACCTCTTTCGGATTTGACGTATCCTCGAGAATCAGATGCATGCAGCTGCGCAGTCCCGAAAGGAGCAGCGCGCTCGCCACGCCGTGTCCCGAAACGTCGCAGATAAAAATTCCCGTCACGCCTTTGGATATTTTGAAGTAATCATAATAATCCCCGCCCACTTCGCTCGCGGGTATCGAAGTCGCCGCGATGTTCAGCCCGTCTATTGCAACATTGCTTTCGGGAAGCATCGACAACTGCATTTCTCGGGCGTAATCCAGTTCCCGCTTCATTCTTACGGTTTCCGAATGACGTTTTGAGTACACGTCATACTGCTTGTAAAATCTCCGGTGCCTTTTTCTTTCCGTTGTGTACGCTACGGTAAAGCAAACGAAAACCGTTACGGTCATAATAATCTTATCCGGCACCCCGAGGTTTCTGAAGAATATCAAATCCGTCAGAACGGGAAGACCGAGAACGAGAGCGTACAGTTGTATTATGTCGTTTTTCGGAAATCTGAAGAACAGCAGGGATAGTGAAAAAAGCACCACGACGGAATTTGAATTTGTCTTTTCGTCATTTACGCTTACGCTCACTCCCTTTTCCTCCGCCAGTTTCTCCTTCCGCACTTTTTCCTTCACCATTTCAGGAGACGGCTGTGATACGAAAAACGTTCCAAGAATTCCCGACAGAAGGAAAGCGATAAGGGATGCGGCTACAAGAAGAAACAGTTTTCTTCTTATGCTTTCCGCGTCGAATATTTTATTAAAGAAAATCCTGAGCGATAACGCCGCAAGAAACCCCGAGAGACAGGCGTATGTATCGTAGTCTATTATTCCGTCGAATAAAGTCGTTATAGTAATGAATCCTTCGACGATTGTAAATATGAGCAGATACATACGAAGAGACGACAGGTTTTTCTCGTCCTGATGGAACCTGTAAGCGTCTTCCTTGGAACGCTCGATGTATTTGTCAAATTCGAACGGAGTCGCCATGCGTTAATTTATTTTTCGGGAACGAATTCATCCGGAAGTTGTCCGCCGCCGCCGAAGAAATATTCTTTTATCTGGTCTTCGAAAATCTTGTCCGTGTTCGGTGAACTCAAATCAAGATGGTATTCGTTCATTATCATCCTGAAATAATCGAGAAACATTTTGAACGCCTCCTGAGACACGTTGTCGAATATCTTCTGTCCGAGTTCGCCTGGAAGCGGCGGTTTTTTCAGACCCGGCAGGTCCTTGTTAAGTTTTATGCAGTGCACTATTCTTTGTTCGGTCATTTGTTTTCCTTTTTTATTTTTCGTCAACGATTCTCTTTTCGTAAACGCTGTTTATTGTTTTCTGCAGTTTGACGGCGTCCATAAGCGCGTCGCGGTCAATAACGTTCGTGTCCGTTACGATAAGTTCCTCTCCGAAATCCCCGAAATATTTTTTTGCCTGTGAAGCCGTGTAACTGTTTGTGGTTACGGTATAGAGTTTGTCGGGCTCGATATTCTTATCGTTTATCTTTATGCTTACAATAATGTCCTCGGGATTTTTCGGGTTTTTCATCGAGCCGTCGATTTTTATTTTCATCCCCGAAAATATTATCATGTCGTATTCGTTCAGAGATGCGTCCTTCATCGCTTTCGTTATGTTGTTCGCCATCATCTTCTTCAGCACACTTCCTTTTACGCTAAAAGTCACTATCGAGTTTCCGAACGGATTGATTTCCCAGATGTCGCCGACGGTTATATCGCCTTTCGGCAGGTCTTTTCTGATGCTTCCCGCGTTCATAAAGGAAATATCGGTCTTGAACGCCGCGCGCAGCGCGTCGGCGGTCCATTGACCGCAGTTGTCTTTCTTCCAGGGAGTTTCGAGAGTTCCTATTACTTTTTTCATTTCAGGTTCGATGGCTGCTATCATACTGTCAACCTTCATACCCGCTTCTTTGTCGAATATTGTCGAATCCATCGTTGTCTGTTTCAGGAATCCGAAATAACTGACGACCGTATCTTTTGATATATCGACTTTCATATCAATCTTGCCGAGGTATTTTCCGTATGAGCCCGCCTGGCAGATAAGCACTCCGTCAACGACCTGCGGCTTGAAAATCGGCGTGTGCGAATGACCGCCTATAATGACGTCGATGTCGGCGTGGAATTTTTCTGCAAACTCCTTGTCAACGTCGTTACCGCAGTGCGAGAGAAGAACTATCAGGTTGCACTTTTCGGCTTTCAGCGCGTTTATACCGACCGTAATTACGGAATCGGTATTCAGCACTTCAAGGCCTTCCACGTTCTTCGGAAGCGTCAGTGTCGGAAGGTCAATCGGCGAAACGCCTATTATGCCGACCTTCACGCCGTTCTTTTCCTTTATTACATAATTTTTTCCGAATGTTCTTTGTTCGTCGAGCCTGTAAACATTGCCGCTGAGAACGTCGAAGTTCGCCTCGCTCAGCGCCGAATCGAGAGCCTTGTATCCGTAATCGAATTCGTGATTTCCTATAACGAAAGCGTCTATGCCGTAAAGGTTAAGGAGTTCAATCTGCGACCTGCCGCGAGTTATAGACGAAATCGGGCTGCCCTGAAAATCGTCTCCGCCGTGAAGCACGAGGGAGTTCTGGTTTCTGTACTTGTTCATATAACCTTTCATCAGGCCTGTGCCGCCGATGTAATACGTAATAGTTTCTCCGTCCTGTTTCTTCGTCGCCGCATACGGCACGTTCCTCGCGTGAAAATCGTTCCAGTGAACAATATTAATTTCCTTTATGCTTTCCTGAGCGAGGGAAAACCGGAAAGCGAACATCAGAAATATAATTACAAAATATCTCTTCATACAGTAGTTTTAGTTTTCGTGAAAATACTCAATATTTGAAACATTAGGAATGAAGAAAAATTCGCTTCCTTTCGGAAAAACGGTCAAGAATTTAATTTTATGATTACACACAGAAAAAACGGATTAAACAGATACACACAGATTTTTCTTTCTAATGCCCGCGGGATGATTCGGAAAGAACTGATACCGCAGGATATTAAAGAGCACGAACGGCTATACAGAGAGACACAGAGAAGGCACAGAGAGACACAGAGGGACAAGGAGAAAGAAGTTTATATGCGCGTGTGATAAATGAAAACTTCGAATACATATTGCCTGAGAGTTCTCATTTAAAATTTAAAATCAGTAGTGTCCCGCTTAAAAAATATCAGAGGACTTAACTTATAAT
>CALGII010000055.1 GCA_937915485.1 uncultured Ignavibacteriota bacterium
CCTAACTTTTCACGCATAAAATAATTATTTTCATTGTTCATAAATTATCAAGATGTTATATAACAAACGAACCAATACTTGCGGGGAATTAAACACCCGTAACATAGGCGAGACGGTAGTCCTTAACGGCTGGGTCGCCAAAAAACGCGACCTTGGCGGCATAATTTTTATCGATGTAAGAGACAGGTACGGCATCACGCAAATCAAGGTTTCCCCCGACAGGAAGGATATTTCCTCTCTCGCGGCTTCACTCGGAAATGAATTCGTCATTTCAGCGAAAGGAAAAGTAATTCAGAGGGAAAGCCCGAATAAAAACATCCCTACAGGTGAGATTGAAATTGAAGTCGAAGAACTTCAGGTGTTGAATGAATCCCTTACGACGCCTTTTGTCGTCGAAGAAGATGTTAAAGCGAATGAAGACCTGCGCCTTCAGTACAGGTACCTTGACCTGAGAAGAAAGAAGATGATGGACGGATTGCTCTTAAGGAATAAAGTCTATCAGATGGTGCACGGGTTTTACGCGAAACACGATTTCGTCGAGGTTGAAACTCCGATCCTTATGAAATCAACGCCGGAAGGCGCGCGCGATTATCTGGTGCCCTCGCGTGTTCACAAAGGAAAATTTTACGCTCTTCCTCAGTCCCCCCAGACGTATAAGCAGATACTTATGGTGTCAGGGCTCGACCGCTACGTGCAGATTTGCAAATGCTTCAGAGACGAAGACCTGCGCGCCGACAGGCAGCCCGAATTCACACAGATTGACGTTGAAATGAGTTTCGTCACTCAGGATGATGTCTTCAAAATTTCCGAAGAGTTGTTCAAAAATATATGGAAAGAAGTTCTTGACTTTAATCTGCCTGAGCAGTTCCCGAGAATGACTTATGATTATGCTATGACAAAATACGGAATTGACAAGCCCGATTTGAGAATAAAGGATTTGATGATAATAACCGAAATCACCGATGCGGTGAAAACCTCCGACTTCAAGGTTTTCAAGGATGTGATAAATTCCGGCGGAATAATAGCGGGGATTAAAACAGGGAAATCGCAGGACGGAAGCAAAATCGAAATCACGAGAAAAATATCCGACGGCTACACCGATTTCGCGAAGAAACTCGGCTTCGGCGGTCTCGCAACATTGAAAGTAAACGAAGACGGCTCTTTGCAATCGTCAATACTTAAATTCCTGAATGAAGAATCAATCAAAGGATTAAGCGCCGCTTTCGATGCTCAACCCGGAGATTTCATACTGATTCTTTCGGGTGATAAGAGTAAAGTGCTGAATGGTCTCGGTCAACTCCGCCTTAAAATCGCCGAAGATTTCAAACTGCTTGACGATTCGAAACACGAATTCGTCTGGATAACGGATTTTCCTCTTTTCCATTACGAAGAAGAAGAGAACAGGTTTGTAGGTGAACATCACGTGTTCACGTCACCGAAGGACGAGTTTATTCATCTGCTTGACAGCAAAGACAGGAAAGAAATCGAAAGCATAAGGGCGAACTGCTATGACCTCGTGTACAACGGAAACGAACTCGGCAGCGGCAGCATCAGGATTCACGACAGTGAAACACAGAAAAAAGTATTCAGGATAATCGGGCTTACGGACGAAGAAGCCGCCGAGAAATTCGGTTTCATTCTCGAAGCGTTCAAGTACGGCGCGCCTCCGCACGGAGGTGTGGCGTTCGGATTCGACAGAATGATAGCCATGCTCTCCGGCACGAAGTCGATCAGAGACATAATCGCGTTTCCGAAAACTGTCAGCGCCGCGTCTCTTATGGACAATTGCCCGAGTCCCGTGATAAAACTTCAACTGGACGAACTCGGGATACAATTAAAGCAGGGATGAAATATTTAATTTATTTAAAGTTATAAAAATTGTATTATTACAGAATATTAATCATAAACTAAAGGAGTTATTTTTTGACAGATAAGAAATTCAAGGTTAAGGACCTGAAGTTAGCGAAACAAGGCAAATTGAAAATTGAATGGGCGGAATCAAGAATGCCCGTCCTCGCCGCGTTAAGGGAAAAATATAAAAAAACTAAACCCTTCAAGGGATTCAAGATTGCAGGCTGCCTTCACGTAACGAAGGAAACAGCCGTGTTGATACGTACGTTCATCGATGCGGGAGCTGAATTGTCATGGAGCGGATGCAATCCCTTATCAACGCAGGACGACGTAGCAGCGGCGCTTGCCGCTGAAGGCGTTTCGATTTATGCCTGGCACGGAATGAATACGAAGGAATTTTACTGGTGCATCGACAGAACTTTGGATTTCAAGCCCCATCTGACTCTCGACGACGGCGCGGACCTGATTTTTACGGTTCATAACAGATACAGAAACCTCGCTAAGGGCATTATCGGCGGCACGGAAGAAACAACTACAGGCGTTCACAGGCTCAGAAAGATGGCCGAAAAAGGCGCTCTTATGTATCCCGTTTACGCGGTTAACGATTCAATAACCAAATGGGATTTCGATAACGTTTATGGCACGGGTCAGTCGACTCTCGACGGTATTTTAAGAGCCACATCCGTTTTGATAGCGGGCAAGAAATTTGTTGTCGCGGGCTACGGACACTGCGGGAGCGGTGTTGCGAACAGGGCAAAAGGAATGGGCGCAGATACCATAGCAACCGAAGTGAAACCTACTGCCGCTCTCAAAGCGACTCTCGAAGGTCACAATGTCATGAAGATGGACGACGCCGCGAAAATCGGTGACATTTTCGTTACGGCGACAGGCGTGAAAGACGTTCTCGTCGGCAGGCACTTCGCATCGATGAAAGACGGCGCGATAGTCTGCAATACTGGTCATTACGACTGCGAAATAAACCTCGTTGACCTGCAGAAACTGACAAAGTCGGTAAAAACAATAAGACCGAACTGCGAAGAATACACTCTTAAGAACGGAAGAAAGATTTATGTGCTTGCAAAAGGAAGACTGGTGAACCTCTCGGCGGCCGAAGGTCATCCGTCAGAGGTTATGGATATGAGTTTCGCGAACCAGTTCAATGCGCAACTTGCTCTCGTTAACGCTTATAAAGCGGGAAAACGGATGGATATCGGCGTTCACGTTCTGCCCGAGGCTATGGACCAGACAATAGCAGGAGTAAAGTTATCGACAATGAATATTAAAATTGATAAATTGACGAAAGAGCAGATAAAATATAATAACGACTTCTCGGCAGGAACGTA
>CALGII010000056.1 GCA_937915485.1 uncultured Ignavibacteriota bacterium
CCCGTTTCTCGCCCCCGAGGAGATTCACTTCAGATACACCTTTCACCTGTTGAATCACCGGCAGATAATCATCTTTTACTTTCTGGTAAAGTTCGGATTTTGGAAGATTCGAATTGACCGTAATCATCATAATCGGTAAATCCCCCGGAGAATTCTTGACGAGTGTCGGGTTTTTGGAATCTGCGGGCAAATCCCTGCGAATCTTATCTATGTTCCTCTGGGCTTCCTGCATCGTGACGTCAACATTTGTACCGATTTTGAAATTAGCCATCACGATTGATGCTCCGCTCAATGATTTCGATGACATGTAGTCAATGTTATTAAGGCTTGAGAGCCCGTCTTCGATTTTTTTAGTTATCTGATTCTCAACCTCGCTCGGCGCCGCGCCCGGATATTCTGTCGTAACTACGACAATAGGCGTTGACATGTCCGGCAATAATTCTGTGCCGAGTTTATTTAATGTCAGAATTCCGAATATTGCTATTAGACTGAATATAACGATTATAGCCGACGGACGTTTTATTGATAATTGCGTTAGATTCATCTTATTAGTTTTGCTGATTTGAAATTATGTTTACTGGAGCGCCGTCGTACAGGTTCACCTGTCCGATAATAACCACTTCGTCACCGGCAGAGAGTCCGTTGGTTACTTCCAGAAAACTGCCTGTTGAGAGTCCGATTGTAATATTTTTCAATACGGCTTTACCGTCTTCGATTTTATAAACCCTCGGTTCTTTAATTGTTCCTACAAGCGCGCCTACCGGAATTGCCGTGCTTGAAGTGCTGAGACTGTTGCCGATACTGACCGAGCCGAACATTCCGGGTTTCAGTGCGTTTGATTTCATATTATTCACGGTTATCTGTACGGGAAAGTTATGCGAATCATCGCCTTTTGAGCCGACCATAGTAATTGTGCCGTTATAAAGGACTCCCTTATATACGTCGCAGGTAATCTGTGTCTTCGTTCCTTCTCTGAACCTCGAGATTTCATTCTCCGGAATATTTAAATTCAATTTCAATACTTCGACGTCCGTCAACTGCAATAAAGGCACTCCCGGAGCGATTACCGAACCAAGGTCAAAGAACTTCGCAGTTACTACTCCCGCGAAGGGCGAACGTATCGTTGTTCTTGAGATTTGCTCTTTAAGTGTTTTTATCTGAATTTCGGTTGACCTTCTCGAAATGTTGACCTTCTCGAGTTGGACGGCGGGGATAGCGTCGCCTTTTGATAGATTCTCGTATCTCTGCACGTCGAGCATTATGCCTTCAAGTTGCACTTCCGCGGCTTCAAGTTGAAGTTTTAGCATCGTGTCGTCAACTTTTGCAATCACGCTGCCTTTGCCGATAAAGTCACCTTCCTTTATTCCGATATGAATAACCTTGCCTGATGTTTCGGAAGCAATCTTGTTGTCCCTGTTTGCGGATATCGTTCCGACATATTTTTTTTCCTCGTACAGATTTTGAAATGATACTTTTGAAGTAGTGACGAGAATTTTAGCGTTCGGGTCGCGCTTGTATGTTTTCGCGTCGGCTTCCGATTTATTGGAAAGCAGTTTAATCGTTATGAGGGCTGCAATAACGACGCTAACTGCTATGATTATAATTTTTTTCATGATTTTGTAATTTAAAAACTTAATAATTTGCCCGCGGCTTTTTTCCACGATAGTTGGGCGTTGAGCAGGTTGATTGTTGAAACCAGGTAGTTATTCTGCGCCTCCCTGAGTGAGTTGTCCGATTGGATAACGTCGGTGATGTTTGCCAACCCCTCTCTGAACTGGAGACGCGTTTGCTCATATATTTTTTCAGCAAGCGAGAGTTGTTCTTTTCTGCTTTCAATATTCGTATTCTGAAGTTTAATCTGCAGAAGGGCATTCTTCAATTCCATGCTGACATTCTCCTTCAGTTGTTCGGTCTGGAGGTCAAGTTTTTTCAGTTCGAGGTCCTTAATTTGTTTTTTTGACCGGCTTTCGAGTCCGTCGAATAACTTCCAGTTAAACTGAATTCCGAACCAACTTCCGGGATATCCCTTGAAGGTGCTGTTTTCACCACCTTTGCCGTAGAATGAATAATTAAAAACGCCGTATGCGGATACCGTAGGAATTAACGAAGCACTTATGTTATCCCGCTCAAGTAATGTCAACTCTTTCTTTTTTTCAATCAACCTGAACTCAATTCTGTCCGGAGTAACCCGTTCCGACGGAAGGAGATTGTTCGTTGAAATTTTATTGTCGATTCTGAGTTCATCCTTTTGCGGTATCCCCGCTAATAATTTCAAAGCGTTTATGACTTCATCGTAAGATTCGGTGACGGTTTCTTTCTGAGTCTCGAGCATTGTCTTGCTGAGTTTAAGTTTATCGACGTCGGAGTTTTTTATCATCTGATTTTGATAAAGAAGTTCGCCTGCGGCGATTAGTTTTTCCATGTTGCCAATGTTGTTCTCAATAAAACTTAGATGCGACTTGAGTATTTGCGCATTATAAAAAGCGGAACTTACATTATAGGCGATATCTTCCTTTGATTTTTTCAGCAGGAGTCCGCTCAGTTCTTCGCCGGTATGCGCGAGTTTCACGCCTGTTATGTATTCCTGGCTGTATATTAATTGACCGAGAGAAATTGTCGTGCCGAGCGCCCACGGAATACCCGTGCCGAAAGCCATGTACGAACCCGGTCTTCCGCCGAGACCCGAAGCGTCCATAAGTTGCTTGGGAACCTGAGGATAATACTTGTAATCTCCGCTTACGTTCAGGCGCGGTATCATGCTCGTTTTCACCTCGCTGACGCGTTCTCCGGCTATCGTGTAATCGATAAAGGAAGCTTTTACCGTCCGGCTATTTTGCAGAGACTTGTCAATCAGGTCATTCAGACCCAATTCGTTCTGAGAAAATGCGGCATTTATAAAAAAGAAAAGAATTGCCGGCAGAATAATCAGAAAATATTTCATCTTTGGTATTTTTGTCATAACGTTTTTTTCATTGAAACAAAATAATTAAACAATAAACTTAAATATAAAATTTATACAAATGTTTAAATAAAGGGCAAAAAAAATCATTTCCCTTTCAGGAACAAATAATTATTAATCATTTCCACGGCGTGCTCCTTCTGGTCCTCGAGAAAGTCCGTATATCCTTTTTCCGTGAACTCGCCGAGTTCTTTCAGCATTCTTGACGCAATGATGGGGAACTGCAATTGACCCATGACGATAGTAAGCGCTGCCAGAGGGTCTATTTTGCGGATAACTTTTTCTTTTATGCCTTTTTGAATCTGCTCGCTCCATTTTTCGCGCATCCTGTCTTTTACATTACCAATTTCCTTAAGAAATTCTTCGCTGCTGTTTTTCACTTCGCTGTAGAAAAACATGAAGAATTCGGGATTCTTTCTGGTTGTTTCCAGTACACGTTCAAGTATCAGCCTTATTTTCGACTTAAGGTCAATCGGTTTGCTCAGGATATCAATCGTATCATCGAGGAACTCGTGCACCACGTCCATGAAAATTATCTTGAAAAGTTTTTCCTTTTTCCTGAAATAATAATTCGTCAAAGCGACGTTAAGCCCGGCTTCCTTCGCGATGTCTCTTGAAGTCGCTTCTTTGTATCCTTTCTGCATGAACACCTTGCGAGCCGCCGCTTTAATTTTTTCTTCAGTATTTAATTCTGTTTCTTTCAATTCGTAAATCCTTACAGTACAAATATAAAAACCTTTATTGTTTAAATCAAGTGTATTAAACGTTTGTTTAAAAAAATTATCCGCGCATTTAAATTGTCCTGCGAGTTGCAGGCGAGAAACGGGTGAGCATCGTAAGCATATTTGCATTTCAAAATCCCGTAATTTTTTTTATGATAGGTTATTACCTCAATTAGAGAAACCGCTATGGACAAAAGTATAAGTTTCAGATTAAACGGAAAGGAAATCACCGTGGAGACCGATCCGTCGCGTAAACTGCTTTGGGTGCTGAGAGTCGACCTGGGGCTGACGGGCACAAAATATGGCTGCGGCGAGAGTTACTGCGGCTCGTGCACGGTTATCGTGAATAATTCTTCGGAACGTTCCTGCCAGTTGACTATGAATGACGTTCAGGGAAAGGATGTTCTGACTATCGAAGGTCTTCTGGGGGTAGAGAATCCGCATCCCCTGCAAAAGGCATTCATAGAGCACGACGCGCTTCAGTGCGGATACTGCACTCCGGGAATGATAATGAGCGCTTACTCGCTATTAAAGAAAAATCCCAATCCGACCGAACAGGAAATTAAAGCGGGGCTTGAAGATAATTTCTGCCGCTGCGGTGCGCACAAGAGAATTATAAGCGCTGTTCAAACGGCGGCGCAATACCTGAAAGGAGAAAAGTGATGGATAAGGACCTGACTTTGCTTGACGAATACACCGAAATCATCAACGGACATAAAATCTCCCGCAGGTCTTTCATTAAATTGACCGGCGGAGGGATTCTCCTGTATTTTACTCTTACGAATCTTGATACATACGCGCAGGCGGACAGGAGAGAGATGCCGTCTGACTTCAACGCTTACTTGAGAATAGGGACAGACGGAAGTGTAACCTGTTTCACGGGAAAAATTGAAATGGGGCAGGGAGTAATAACTTCTCTGGGACAGATGCTTGCGGATGAAATGGACGTCGCGCTTGAAAAAATAGATATGGTAATGGGCAACACTGACCTGACGCCGTGGGATATGGGAACGTTCGGCTCGATGTCAACTCCGTATTTCGGCGCCGAATTAAGAAAGGCGGGAGCGAAAGCGAAAAAAGTGCTGATTGATATGGGCGCAGATTTACTTAAAGTCCCTGCTGCGAATCTTTACGTCGATGACGGTGTGATTTACAGCAAGAACGATAAAAGCAGAAAAGTTACTTACGGCGAACTCGCAAAGGGGAACAGGCTCGAGGGGCAGCTGCAGGAAGAGGCGGAAATCAAGAAGCCGCCGGAATTCAAGGTCATCAACAGGAGTTTCCTGAGGAGGGATTCGTTGGAGAAAGTAACAGGTAAGGCAAAGTACACGGGCGACGTGCAAATGCCTGATATGGTTTACGCGAAGATACTTCGTCCGCCCGCGCATAATTCGAAACTGACGGATGTTGATTTCTCGGAAGCGGAAATGATTGATGGTGTTACAATAATAAAAGAGCCCGATTTAATCGCGGTGCTTCATAAGTATCCTGATATTGCAGAACTTGCATTGTCGAAGATTAAAACAAGATACGAGACTCCTGAAATTTCATTCGACGACATTACAATCTTCGACCACCTGATGAAAGAGCCGCCGGAAGGGAAGACCGCGGCTG
>CALGII010000057.1 GCA_937915485.1 uncultured Ignavibacteriota bacterium
TCAGTTCATGTTCATACTCGTGCCGGTTCTTATCCTGAGTCTGATGCAGGGTAATGAGGTCAAGGACGCGTTCCGCCTCAAGGCGCCCAGGTCAAAACCTTTCTGGCTCGGAATGCTGGGCATAATCGTCATTCAACCGCTCATTCAATCTTATATGTACATTCAGAATAAAATTCTTTTCTCGCTTCCTTTCGGAACGGAGTCTCTGAAGGCTGTAAAGGATTTTATGGACGCGCTGGAATCCGCGACGCTGAATCTGGTTACTGCTCAGAGCGTAATTGAATTTGCGGTTGTAGTAATCGTAATCGCGGTTACACCCGCGATATGCGAGGAATTTCTTTTCCGCGGACTCATATTCAGGAATTTTGAAAGAGCAATGCCCGCGGGAAAATCGATATTCCTTACGGGTTTCATATTCGCTATTTTCCATTTTCATCCGTTCAACCTGATACCGCTGATTCTTCTCGGATTTTTTCTTACTTATACTGTTTATTATTCAGGCAGCATACTTACAGGAGTGCTTCTGCACTTTGTAAATAATTTTCTTTCGGCTTACCTTGTGTTCAGGTACGGGCGGGAAGGTTTTGACAAGCCCGACGAGCCTTTATCGGCGAATCTCGGACTGATTATCGCGGGAATTGTTTCTCTTTTTATATTCATCGGCTTGCTATACGCTATCAAAAACTCTTCAGATGAAAAGAAAAATAAAATAATTGTGAATGTCTAATACTGCAACGAGAATATTGGTGGGCGTTATAGCCATACCGTTAATACTATTAATAGTGCGATACGGCGGATATCCGTTCTTCGTTTTTTGCATTCTTCTTGAGGCGTTGTGTTTTTATGAACTGCTAAGTATGTCCGCGAAGAAGGGATATGAGACTCTGATTTATCTTAACGTCTTTCTTTCCGCGTCATTATTCGTGTTGTTCTTGTTCAGAAAGGATTTAATCATTTACGGTATCCCGATACTTATTCTTATACTATTTGCCGTCGAACATTTTAGGGGCGAAAAGAGGAATATCTTCAATCCTCTGATTGTGATATTCGGCTTCGTTTACATTACGCTTCCATTCGGATTATTGTTCGAACTCGGCAAGAATTACATCCTTGTCTTTTATCTGCTCGCGCTTATCTGGGCGTGCGACAGTTTCGCTTTCTTCGGCGGAAAGTTGTTCGGAAAGCATAAACTTACGAGCATAAGCCCAAAAAAGACTGTTGAGGGTTCCGCTTCGGGATTTGCATTTACGGTAATTGTATCAATTATATTTCATCTCATATTCCCTGACGAAATTACGCTGCCCGACAGCCTCATAATAGGCGCTCTGGTCGGGATATTAGCGCAGGTGGGGGATTTATTAGAGTCGTTTCTTAAAAGATACTCCGGTGTCAAAGATTCGTCCAACATCATACCGGGACACGGCGGAGTTCTCGACAGGTTCGACAGTCTGATATTCTGTCTTCCCGCTGTACATGTTTATTTTTATTTTTTCAAGATATTTATAAATTAACTTGAATTGTTAATCGGAATTTTTATTTTTGTAGTTATTACACGGATACATCATAATGAGTGATAAAAAAAGAAATAGTAAAAAGAAAAAACAGAAGGATGATGAAATCCTGTTGCCCGACGATTCCGATACAGTCGAAGACAGGACGGAAGACGTTGAAGAGGAATTCGATGAAGATGAATTCATCAACCACGTTTCGGAACTGAATACGGGACGCAAGAAAGTTAAACTGAAGACGGTGTTTCAGGTGCTTGGCGGTCCCGCGAGATTCATTTCGGTAAAATCGAACGGCAAAGTCTCCAAACAGTTGTACAATGAACTTCTCGCCTCGCTCGAAGAGAAAGGCATAATGGTTCATTTCAAACTCGATTATTCAATCGAAGAAAAATTCAGATTCATCACCGAAGAAATATTCAACGAGGGAGTGGAGGATCTTGGTAAAAAAAATCACATAAATTTTATTTACGAAGATTTTCATCCCGAGAAACTTGCGGAAGATGATGAAGACGACGGCTTTATTGAATAATAATTTCATATGGTACTTCTTAACAGCAAGAAAGGCGGGTTAGGCTCGCCGGCTGCGGACTTCAGCCTTAAAGGAGTCGATAGTAAGATTTATACTCTTTCCGCGTTTGAGGAGAAGAAAATTCTCGTCATTATCTTCATGTGCAACCATTGCCCTTACGTTAAGGGCGTCATCGGCAGATTCATTGAGTTTCAGAGAGTGTATTCGGATAAAGGCGTGCAGGTCATCGGCATCAGTCCGAATGACGCCGAAGCCTATCCTGAGGACTCGTTCGACAATATGATAAAGTTCAGCCGCGAGCGCGGTATGAATTTTCCCTATCTTTACGATGAATCTCAGCGGACGGCGAAAGAATACGACGCGGTCTGCACTCCTGATATTTATGTCTATGACGAAAGCAGGCTGCTGAAGTACAGAGGCAGACTTGATGATAACTGGCAGGACGAAGCAAGTGTAAAATCCCGCGACCTCAAGGCGGCTGTCGACGCTCTGCTTGCGGGAAATGAAATTAATTTCGAGCAGATTCCTTCGATGGGCTGCTCCATAAAATGGAAAAACCAATAATATAAATATGCCAAAATTAGTAATAGTCAGACACGGGCAATCACAGTGGAATCTTGAAAACAGGTTCACGGGATGGATTGACATTGACCTTTCTCAGAAAGGCGTTGAGGAAGCAAAGAGCGCGGGTAAAAAACTCGTTGGTTATAAATTCGACAAGGCGTTCACATCCGCGCTTACGAGGGCTCAAAGAACACTGGACATAATTCTCGAGGAAATCGACCAGAAAGGCATTCCGGTCGAGAAAGACAAAGCGCTGAACGAAAGAATGTACGGCGATTTGCAGGGGCTGAACAAGGACGAGACGAGACAGAAATTCGGCGCGGAGCAGGTGCACATATGGAGAAGAAGTTACGACGTGGCGCCGCCGAACGGCGAAAGCCTTAAGGATACTGCCGCCAGAGTGATGCCTTACTGGAATGAAAAAATTGTTCCCGAACTTACAAACGGCAGATCGATTCTTATCGCGGCTCACGGAAACAGCCTCAGGGCTCTCGTAATGCATCTCGAGAACCTGTCGAAAGACGAAATTTTGCAGACGGAAATACCTACGGGAGTTCCGAAAGTTTACGAACTTACGGGCGACCTGAAGATAGTCGAAACGAAATACCTCTGATTTGAAAAAGTACAGGGTCACATATATTGTATTCGACCTCGGCAACACGCTTGTCTTCTTTGACCATTCGTATTTTTTTAACGGACTTGCCGAAAGGGAAAAAAAGTTAAGCGCGGCCAAATTCAAAAGATACATAGTCAAAAATAAACTCGACATTAAACTCGTGTCGGGCAGAATGAACCACAGGGAATTTTTCAGAAAACTTAAAAAGAAATTCGACCTCAGAATAGGGTATTCGGATTTTATTTACTTTTATTCCGA
>CALGII010000058.1 GCA_937915485.1 uncultured Ignavibacteriota bacterium
CAAGGCAGAACATTAATAGCAGGGATATCAGCAATAATTTTTTCATAATTCTAATTTGATACGGTTGTCAGAACGATTATAATCTGCGAGTTATATTCACCCGCTTTCTGAACGGCGGGCGGATTTACGGTGCCTCCAATCCTGATAAAATATTCTCTTGTCTTGTCATCAAACTGGAGCGTTGTGCCCGTGTACGGATTAAAAGGTATTCCGGGCTGGTCGTCATTCGGATTAATGCTGCAGGATGCCGTAAAAGAGACGGGCATAACGCCCGCGCTTCCGTTGATGCCGCCCGCGAGATTAAAAGAAACATTTACAACAAAACGGCTTCCGTTAGATTTCAGTATGAACTTTCCCGCGTCGGGGTCGTTCTCGGAAACTATTTTCTTCACGCCCGGAATGATGCTGCCGAAATCAAGATTACGCATATAGGTGATTTGCAGACCGTCGGACTGCGGCAGGCATTGAGACGAAAACAAAAAAATGCAAAATAGTATAACCGCTTTTCTCATCATTCCCTTTTAATGATACCTAGATTGATATTGTAATATATAACATTAAAAATTTTTTACAAAAATAAAAGGGGCTTCCTGACGGAAAACCCCTTCTTATTATTCTGTTGTCCTGGCTTTTAATTTCCGGTGTAGTACAGAGTAACAGTAACTGTTCCTTCGTAGAGACCGGCCGGCTGGGTATATGTCGGCTGAACGGTGCCTCCGAGAAGAATATCCATCGCTCCGTCGGTTCCGAACACTGCGTTAACAGAATTCACAGGGTCGAATTCCACGACGTTACCTCCGGGAAGTTTGTACCCGCCGTCAGTCGGAGAAAAACTCAGCATGAGGTGCTCCTCACCGCTTATTAGTTCGGGCGGAAGAGATATTTCAATCGTAACTTCTTTTCCGGATTCGCCCATTATGGAAAATTTTCCGGCCGAATTCGAGTTCTTGTCGATAGTTCTGTTCACACCCGGTAGTATATCGCTGCCGAAATCGAGATCGTGAGTAGATACAATTGATATGGGTGCCAACACCGTTCCTTTTGCGCTAATCGTGGCGGTAAGAGGTTTTGGAGTAATCCCGTCGCTTTTAATCTGGGCAAAAACAGCAG
>CALGII010000059.1 GCA_937915485.1 uncultured Ignavibacteriota bacterium
AACATAAAAAATAAAACAGTACCTTTTATTAATGTTACAAAATTATATAGAATATAATCTCGAAACAATATAATTTTTCGTGAATATCCGCTGTCATTGAAGACATAGGAATAATATTCATTATTGTCCAATTTCCCGCACGTCTCTGAAGAATGGTCTCAGGTCGGATTATGCGCGCCGCGGCGCCTGACCGCTTATTTAAATTGATATGTTGGCGTATATCGTGTAATTTAAACATAGAATGCCGTGTTTTTGATTTATATGAATTATTTCGAAGGAAATTCCCGTGATTGGTTTCCGTATTAAAATATTTATAACCGCTTTTTCTATGATTACGCTCTTCGCCGCTGTATGCGAACCGCAGGAAATTTTCATTCTCCAGAATCCTTATTACTCTCCCGAAAGCGTTAACAGCATTGATTTCTACGGAAATACCGGAAGGTGCGCTGGGAATTACGGAATAATGCTGAACACACTGAACGGCTTAAACTGGACGGGCTCGCCCGCGTTCACGCATTCTTCTTTCAGGAAAATATTTTTCATAAACCAGAACACGGGTTTTCTCATCGCGGATTCGAACAGACTTTACAGAACTTCGGACGGCGGCTCGAACTGGCTTCAGATATATGATTTCAGCGGCAGGCTTCAGGATGTGATTTTTAAAGACGCGAGCGCAGGATTCGCGGTAACGGGAAACAGGTTCGGCAGGACGGTAAACGGAGGACTGAACTGGAGTTTCACATATCCCGTTTCAAACGGGGATTACAATTTATACGGTGTTTATTTCCTGAATTCGCTGACTGGATTTGTAAGCGCGAAAGAACCTGTGACCACGTATGCCTGTCTGCTTTCCACGTCCGATGGCGGGAACAACTGGTCGGTCTTCAATACGTACATTGACGAGTTCGAGGCGGCAAATCTTTTCTTCCTGAACCAATCAACGGGTTGGTTCGCGGGAAGCAGGTTTGAAAAAATTTTTATAATGAAAACTTCGGACGGAGGAGTGAACTGGAACGAGAGCATTATTCCTTTCGAGTACGGCGTGCCCGTCGGACTGAATTATTCGGCTGTTACGGGCGGATTCGTTACGACCGTAAACAGAATTTACAGGACAACCGATAACGGAAACGAATGGACGGCGTACAGGACCGGCAACGGACTGACGTCTTCATTTCTTAAAGACGATTCGCTGCTTTTCGTATCGGATTCTTTCGGCAGGATTTTCAGGATAAACGTCTTTACGAATCGCGCGGATACCGTGCATGGAAAAACAAACGAGGTTCTTACGGGCGTGCAGGCGCTGCCGCAGGGAATTGTCGTGGCGACTGGTTATGATTACGCCGTTCGAAAGACATCGGACGGAGGGCAGAACTGGCTCGCGGATGAAGTTACTGAGAGTCAGGAATTCAGCAAAATGGTTTTCACGGACGCGATTACGGGTTACGGAATATCGGGCAGGGGACACGTAAAGAAAACGACGAACTTCGGCTCGAACTGGTTTATGGTGCATGATACTCTGGCTGAACTGACATCTCTCTGTTTCGCGAATCAAAACACGGGCTGGGTATTCGGCGGCGGCTTCCTTCTGAAAACCACAAACGGCGGGATTAACTGGACAAAGACGGTTACGCAGTTATCCCTATACAAGCCGCTATTCTTCAACGCACTGACGGGTTACGCGCTCGGTGACAACATTCTGTACAGGACTTCCGACGGCGGGAATTCCTGGACTCAGAAAGGCAGCGAACTCATCACGGAATATTTTTTCATAGACGAAAATACGGGATGGAACACGGCTTCATTCGACACGGTAACTTATGTGTTCGGGACGACAGACGGCGGCTTGAACTGGAGCGGCGCGTCGCACGTAAACGAAAGCACGTCGAATGTTAAATTCCTGAATTCTTCGACGGGTTACCTCGCGGGGCGGAGGAAACTCTACAGGACTACCAATTCGGGATTCACCTGGAAGTCTTCTGCTTATCCCGTATCGGAGAACATAAGAATTTTCGGAATGGACATAATCGACGACAACAACGGCTGGGTGTGCGGTGACAATTCCGCAATAATAAAGATTGTAAACGGCGGAATGATATACGCGCAGGGAAATGAAACGCCTGCCGGGGGCTTCCGTCTTTACGATAATTATCCTAATCCGTTCAACGGCAGTTCAAGGATAAAATTTGAAATTGCGAAGTCGTGCCGTGTAAGCATAGTTGTTTACGATGTGCTCGGAAAAGAGGTCTCAACATTGGTTAACGAAAAACTTAATCCCGGGAAATACGAAACCGTGTTTGACGGCTCATTCCTGTCGAGCGGAGTTTACTTCTATCGTATAACCGCCGGTGATTTTGTCCGGACGAAGAAGATGGTTTTGATAAAGTAATTTTTTTTACGGAATCACCCTGCACGAATTATTCATTTAGTTTATTATATTCATTATGCTTGAACGAAGAATAGAAATAAGTTTTTTAGCAATCGACTTTTTGAGACAAAGAAATTAGTTTATATACCGAAAAGAAAACTAAAGTCATGAAAAAAATAATAATAGTTTTAATTACCTCGGTAATAGCACAGATAATAATCGGTACATGCAAATCAACTGATTGGCGCTATGAATAAATTGAGATTGTTTTTTACTTTACTTATTATCATTATTTTAAAATATTCAGAATCATATCCGCAACCGCAATTCTGGAGATTTATTCAAGTTAATCCAATTAATGCTGTTACCGGAATCTACTTTTACGACTCTTTGCGTGGGTGGTACGTTACCACAGGCATGAATCCTGATGTCGGTACAACCACAAATGGTGGACAGGATTGGCGCATATCCAGCCTAAGTAGTTCTATTTTAAATTTGAATTCAATTTATTTTATTAATGATAAAACGGGTTGGATGACCGGTACCTATAACGTTATAAGGAAAACCATCGACGGAGGAAACAACTGGATTATTCAAGACAATATTTCACAAGAATATAATTTAACAGTCCACTTTTCTGACTCATTAATAGGTTTAGTTGGTGGATATTCCACAAGGGCGTCAATAATAAAAACAAGTAACGGAGGAGAAAACTGGAGCATCGTCTATTCTTCTTCAATCCCATACACCGAAGTCAAATGTCAGCATTGGATTAATCATGACACAGGATGGTTTGCAGGTTACGATATTCTTTTGAAAACAACTGATTGCGGAAATACTTTCCAAAATTACTATGGATATTTTCCCCCTTCATCAAATGGATCAAATGGATTTCTTGATGTGTTCTTTATCAATGAACATACAGGATGGGTTTGCGGTTTAAACATTGATCAGAAAAATCTTTTTAAGACAACAAACGGGGGGTACAACTGGATTTACCAGGCAAATCCAATACAACTTGAAGGCTATACAAAACAAATTAATGGAATTAAATTCATAAACGAAAATACGGGATGGGCCGTTGCCTCGGCTTTGTCAATAATAAAAACTACAAATGCGGGTACGAACTGGAGCATAGACCTGACTAATAATTTAGGAGATGAGTACTACTGTATTGAGAAGAATCTAAATTGCCGTGTTTGGACTGGTGCTAAAAACGGAAGGCTTTGGTACAGAGATAGCCTCAATACCGTGTATATAAACAATCCAAATATATTCCTTCCTAAATCTTTCACATTATATCAAAACTTTCCAAATCCATTTAATTTTACCACGAGAATTGAGTATCAAATATCAAAGCCGGGTCTTGTAACAATTAAAATATACGATATAAACGGACGTGAAATTGAAACGCTCGTGAACGAAGTTAAGCGGGCTGGGTATTACACGATTCAGTTCAACGCTTCGCATTTGTCATCGGGAATTTATTTCTACAGGATAACCGCGGGCGATTTTGTCCGGACGAAGAAGATGGTTTTGATAAAGTAAAAATGGCTGCACTGTTTTTCTCAGAAGTTTATTTGCAAAGCAGGGATGTCAGGTAAAGGACATTCCTGCATTTTTATTTTTTCATAAAAAGTGATTTTGCGTGTTATAAGAAATGGTTAAAAATTGAAATAGCGGAAATTTGTTCGGAATCGGCAATATGATTGAAGAAAATTTACAATTTAGTATTGAAATAATGATTCATATTATTTAACTTGGTCTAATTGTTCTTTTAAAATAAAGTAAAAAGGGAGTAGAAATGCTCAAGAACGGAAAGTTACTGTTATTATCCGTAATTGTTCTTACTGTTGCGATGATAACCGGATGTTCCGCTACGAGAGATCTCTCTGATAACGGCTCGGAATTATCTTCGAAGATTAAGGGTGCCAATGTTTACAAGAATTCCAAAGAATTAGTAGCCACCAGTACCTTAGTTAAAAAATCTTCAATCTCGAAGAGTAGTCTCGAATCATTATCAAGTTCTCTGATTGGTTACGTTCCTTCATCCGACAATTCATCTGAAATGATTAGTGATGAAGTGATGTACAAAGTAATTGAATACCTAAACACTCCGTACTTATGGGGTGGAACTTCAAAAAGAGGAATAGATTGTTCAGGTTTCGTTCAGGCTGTAATGTACCAGTCGCTCGGTGTAATGCTGCCGAGAACTTCGTACGAGCAGTCGAACGTCGGTACTGATGTAACGAGAAGCGAATTGAAATTCGGAGATTTGCTTTTCTTCGATACGATGCACAGAGGCAGAGTTACACACGTCGGCATCTATTTAAGCGATGGATATTTCGTCCATTCCGGTTCAAGGACCGGTGTAGCAGTCGCTTCACTCGATTCCGACTTTTATTCGGGTGTGTTCCTGAAAGCAAAGAGAGTCATTCAGGAGTAATCTTTAAGGAGTTCATTAAAAGAGTCTCATTTCCATTGAAGGATTTGAGACTTTTTTATTTTATATGAGAAATTTCATAATAAAAAATCTTGCCAATTCTCTGCTGATTATTTTCGGCGTGCTCACCGTTTCCTTCATTCTGACGTTCCTTCTGCCGGGCGATCCCGCGAAGATGATGCTTGGACAGCGCGCTGACGAAGAGTCCGTGCAATCCGTCAGAAAAGAACTCGGACTCGACAGACCCTTATATGAACAGTACACTTCTTTTATAGTAAGAGCCGCGAAATTCGACCTCGGAAAATCATACATTACGAACAGAGACGTAGCTTCGACGATTCTTGAAAAATTTCCCGCGACGATCATTCTCTCCGTTGCCGCGATGGTATTCGCCGCTTTCACGGGGATTCTCGCGGGAGTAATATCGTCAGTCAAACCCTACACGTTTTACGATTATATATCCACGGTCATTTCTTTGTTCGGGATTTCAATACCTCAGTTCGTTCTCGCGCTTCTGATGGTTTACATATTCGGAGCGGAGTTGAAATGGTTTCCCATATCGGGTTACATAGACGGAGGATGGCAGTATCTCGTACTTCCCGCGTTCGCTCTTGCTCTGAGGCCGATGGCAATCACGGCGAGGATAACGCGCACGTCGATGCTCGAAGTGCTGGGAAAGGATTACATAAAGACCGCCCGCGCGAAAGGGCTTTCAGAATTCAGGGTAGTTATGAAACACGCGCTGAGAAACGCTCTGAATCCGACCGTGACCGCGTTGAGTTCTTCGTTCGCCGCTACGCTAGGAGGAGTATTCTTCATAGAGTATATATTCAACTGGCCGGGTATCGGCTCGCTTGCGATGGATTCGATAATGAAACTCGATTTTCCGATGATACAGGGAAGCATACTTTTCAGCGCGGTTATATTCGTCATTATAAATTTTCTCGTGGATATAGCGTACGCGTATCTCGACCCGAAGGTGAAACTTGGATAAGCGGGAAACAAATATCGACAGGGGCAGAAGCCTCTGGTATTACTCGTACAGGAGATTCAAACGTCATAAACTCGCGGTATCGGCATTCTTTTTTTTATGCATACCTATTATCGCCGCTGTTTTCGCCCCGCTGATTTCGCCTTACGACCCCGACAGGCAATTGCTCGAGTTCACATCAAAGCCGCCGATGTTCAGTTCAAAGGTTCTGCTGAAGAAGGAGAACAGCGCCGAAAAAATCATTCCGGTGAAAAAATTGATTTCCGAAGACGATAAATCGGTGAAGTACGTCGATTATACGGACAAGGAAATTACCGAAAGCATCGACGCGCTCGTTAAGAAGGACGGTAATTGCGTTTATGAGATGAAGTTTCTTCTCGGCACAGACAGGTTCGGCAGGGACATTTTGAGCCGTCTGATTTACGGAGCGAGAATAAGTTTATCCGTCGGCTTGATTTCACAGGGCATCGCTCTTCTGCTTGGCGTCTTTCTCGGTTCAATCGCGGGTTATTTCAGGGGCGCGCCCGACAGGGTGATAATGTGGCTTGTCAATGTCGTGTGGGCTTTCCCGTCGATACTTCTCGTTATCGCTATATCTATAGTTCTCGGCAAGGGATACTGGCAGGCGTTTGTGGCGATAGGGTTAACGGGCTGGGTTGACATCGCGCGTGTTATCCGCGGACAGATTATCTCGATTCGCGAAAGCGAGTACGTCGAGGCGGCGCGCGCGGCGGGATTCGGCAGCGCCCGTATAATTTTAAGGCACGTTTTGCCTAATTCTTTTTCTCCGGTTATAGTAACTTCAACGGTCGGGCTTGCGAACGCGATTATATTCGAATCGAGCCTGAGTTTTCTCGGACTCGGAGTCCAGCCCCCGACGGCGAGTTGGGGGCAGATGGTTTTTGACGGTTACAAATTTTTAATCACGGGAACAAATTTCGGGATGGTCTTATTCCCGTCGCTCGCGATACTTCTCGCTGTATTCGCGGTTAATCTTAT
>CALGII010000060.1 GCA_937915485.1 uncultured Ignavibacteriota bacterium
TGCAGCAGGATAAAATCGAATTCTGGGAACTTGCCCTTGGTAATAAAGGATATACAGTGCGCGCTTTTTATTCCCGCGAGGAAGCAATTGATTGGCTCAAGGATCAGTAATACATTCTTAAACTTTTTATATGCGGCATTATGAAAATTTATTTCCGGTTTTTCATCTCCGCGCTCGTTGTGGTTATTCTTATGATAGCCTGCGCTAAAAGCGATAAATCTGTCTCGCTTAATAACGGTTCCTCTTCCGGCTGGACCGAATCAGAAAAGAAAACGTTCCTTAAAGACTGTAATGACGGTTCTCACCCGGACATCCCGAAGGAAAAAATTAAAGTGTACTGCGATTGCATGCTGGGAAAAATTATGTCGAAATATAATAAATACGCTTATACCGTGGGAAGAACCAGAGAGGAATTTAAGAAAATGATAGATTCCTGCGATGCAGTAGCAGGCATAGAAGGATATGATTAGTAAATAGTCCCGTTTAATGAGTTATATTTCGAACTTGAACATTTGCTGATCCATTTCTTAAAGTGAAAACCCCGCGGTTACGTTGAACTCCGCTCCGTTGTACCTTGTTAGCGTGCCTACCGGCTCGTCGAACTCGCCCGTTAGAATGTATCCCGCGGATAAACCGATTCTGAAATTGCGCGCAGGCGCCGTCTCTATTCCCGCTCCTAACCTGAACGCGGCAACGGACTGCGACTTGTGCTCAGTCACGTTCTGGTAATAAAAGTTTAATGACGTTCTTGTGGAAAATCCGGTCACGATGCCCGCGCTGACTGAAGCGTATGGCCTTACATTCTCGTTAAATGCGAGTTTTGTCGGATAATATTTTATTCCGGCGAGAAGTGGCATTACAAATGCTGATGTCTGCCTGAATGTCGGTTCAATGACATGTAAAGAATTGTCAGTGATGATCTCGCCCTGCAGATAACCGGCGTAAAAATTCATCTCGAATTCATCGTTCAGTCCGTAACCGTAATATACCCCTCCCGAAAATCCTATCCTTGTCTCGACGTCTGTACCGGAAACAAATACTGAAGTCTTATTGATTAATCCTGCCGAAACGCCGAAATTGTGACTTCCTTTAATTGCAAAATTTGATGTTTGCGCGGAAGTAGATGATGAATACGAAAGTGCGATTATTATAATTGCTGTTAGTGCTGTGATATTTGTTTTCATAATAGGGGAATTGTTCCTAATTTATGAAGTAATAATCCGATTATCAACGCAAATATTCCCTTGCATTTCGTAAGATGAATATGTTGTTTTCTGTTTCCCGTGTTTAATATTCTGATTATTTTACAACGCCGTTTGCTTTAAACGGTTAATTCTTAAAGCGTGAAATGAAAAGAATTATATTCATCACAGTATTTTTGCTGTTTGCAATATCTTCATCCTGTCCGCAGGAAAACGGCAAATCTCTTATCGACAGCCCCTCCGCGTTAACCGAATACGTTACGGATAATACGGGAACTCTGACTGCCGCTCAGTTGGGCTCTCTAAGGAAAAAACTTAGAAGTTTTTTTGACTCGACCTCGACTCAGATTGTGGTTTATATGATTCCGTCTCTTAACGGCGAACCGATTGAGGAATTCGCGCTTAACATCGCCGTAAAAAATAAAATCGGAAGAAAAGGCAGCAACAACGGTGTGCTGCTTCTTATCGCTAAGAATGACCGTAAACTGAGAATTGAGGTCGGTTACGGGCTCGAAGGCGCTCTGACTGACGCTCTCTCAAAATTAATTATTAAAAATGAAATCTCGCCTTCGTTCAAAACGGGCGATTATTATGCGGGTATCGAAAAAGGCGTGAATGCGATTATCTCCGCCGTGAAAGGCGAATATTCAGCCCGAGATAACAATGAGTACAATAAAAATAAATCCGCCGATTATACCTGGCTCGCCGTTGCTATTCCTATGGGAGTCATATTCATAAGTATATTCCTGGGAATTATTTTCGGCAGAAAGTCGGGAAGCGGCGGCTATGTTTCGGGTAGCGGATATTCGTCGTCGTCTTATTCTTCGTCCTCGTATTCGTCTTCGGATTCATACTCATCTTCGTCCTCCTCGTCTGACAGCGGTTTCTCCGGCGGCGGCGGCGATTTCGGCGGCGGCGGCGCAAGCGGCGACTGGTGAAGAATGACTTAATCGTCTGGCATAAAAGTGATTACTTAATTAAAACAATAAAACAAAATGTTAGGTATCTATGTCTTGTTCGGCGCGTTTCTTGGTATAATCATCCCGACTGTTCTTATTTCGCTTTTGCCCGCTCTCACTGTTAGAATACTTGAATTTGTTGGAATTTATAGGAAAGGCTCCCTCTCGGTGGACGTGACCGATTATATTACGGGCGCAGGTTACTATAGAAAAGGAAAAGTATTTACGTATATTGACGAAAATGGGTCGTCGAGGTTCGAATCAGGACGCGTATTCGGCTTGTTGACGCTTTTATTCTTACCGCTGATGATTATTATCTCGATAATCGTCTTTCTCGTCGTTTAATGCCGAATGTATCAATGCGGAATTTGTATTTAATTCGTAATAAAATGAATAGATCCTGTCTGTTTTTCCGCGGATGTTTAATGGTCTCATTCCCGAAGTAAGAATTTATCTTTGCAGGAATCTACAGAGTACTCCGGGAATGAGTGGCTTTTATTCCTTATAAAATTTAACGCTCATGCTTTTTTAAAAGTTCTGCCCGCGATTCTTCAATGCCAGTTAAATCCCGATTCGCCTTTTTTCAGTCTCCGTTTTTGATAATATTATTCTTTTGCAAATGACTTTATATGTTTAAGTTTTTTGATAATTCGATTATGCCTGTTAAAAAAACATTATTATTAGTTCCGCTTCTCATCGCGCTCGCTTGCGCTGATTGCCGCGCTCAGGAAAACGCAATCGGTGAGATCGCGATTCTCGATATGCTGTTTATGTCGCCTTATAATTATAATTTCGCTGAGGATGCATTCAGAGACGCGGGAGTAAAGACAGTCAGCATTTCGTATGATTCGCTGAAGATTATTATTGACGTCGGAAAGGACGGGCTTAAACAGAAAACTGTAATAGAAGGACTTGGCGATTTCACTTATAATTATTATGATGACAGGAGAGTCTCGGATATCGTAATTCACGTCGAAAAGTTCGGTGATTTGGAAGCAAGAGTAATTTTTTCTTACGGCTCGCCTAAAGCGGATTACGACGCCTTCTTCTTATACAAACGGCAGGGCGGCGA
>CALGII010000061.1 GCA_937915485.1 uncultured Ignavibacteriota bacterium
CAGATTCCCGCGGGAAGCATGAAGCCTTACAACAAGAAGGAGTTTGACGCGAATCAGTTTGTTAATCCCGACGTGCTGTACGATTCAGCGAGAAACTGGCTTGAACAGACAGGCGTGTCAAAGGAAAGCATAGCGGAATCGAGCCTTGTGCACGTTCCTTTTTATCAGTTTTACTATACTTTCGGCGGGAAGCAGTACACTGCAATGGTCGAGGCTTCGTCGGGAATGGTTTACGCGAACATCTGGCCCGCGAAAAGCGAAGTTCCTTTCAGGATGCTGTTCGGTCTGAGCATAGTAACATTTCTAGCTGTGAGCATATTATCATTCGTGATAGGTTTCGCGATCGGCGGAAGGGAATACAATCCTCTGCTTCTGGGCGAAATAATTAAAGTGTTCGGTTACGGCGCGGCATCGGTGCCGCTAATAATACTGGCATATTTTGTAGCAAAAAAAGTTTAGAATCATGGAAGAAACAATAACCCAACAGGCGATACGCCTGAAAAAAGAAAAAGTAATAAAAGGCATATCCTGTCCTTCCTGCAACGGGGAACTTGATTTAGCGGAGGGTGTGAGAACTCTCAACTGCAAGTTTTGCGGAACACTGCTCGTCACGAAAGACACATCAGGTTCGATGAGGTTTTACGTGCCGAGGAAGTTAAAGAGGGACGAAGCGATAAACAAGGCGTACAACTGGCTCGGGAGCGGTCTTTCGAAAGCCAAGGGATTGAGGGCGAACTCGAAAGTAACCGAGGCGTATCTCGCTTACATACCTTACTGGCGCGTTTCGGCGGACGCCGTGGGATGGATATTCGGTCAGGAGAAAAAGACGCGGACGTCCGGTAACAGCACTCAGACATATTACGAGGACGTGGAAAGAAGGATAATGACTTCGTTCGACAGGACATACGCCGCATGTGAAGTTTCCGAACTCGGGGTGAAGCACGTAAATCTTACGGGCGACGAGATACTGCCCGTGAATACTGACACATTGCAGAGCGACGGAATGCTTTTCAATGTAATTTCCTCCGAAAAGGAAGCGTTCGAAAACGCGCTCGAGAGTTTCAAGGCGGAATCAAGAGCGACTGCAAAGGTTGACAGAATATCCTTCGAGCACATAGACCTCATAAGAAAATGCATATCGATTGTATATTATCCGTTATGGGTAATAAGGTATTCGTACAAGAACAGGGTTTATCAGGTAGTCGTTGATGGCGAAGATGGTACGATCTGTTACGGCAAGGCGCCCGGAAACAATCTTTACAGGGCGGTTGTCGGAATAATCGGAATGGGATTCGGCATGTTCCTGACCACATTATTCGGAGCGTTCATGGCAGCGAAGAGTTCGGCGAAATTCAGTTTCGCAGTATTTATTATTTCGTTCATAGTCGGAATCGTGCTGATTCGATGGGCGTACAAGAAATTCAGGTACGGCGGCGAAATTGAGGAAGGCACGGGAATCGGCAAAGACGAGAAGAGCGTGACATTGTCACAGACGATGAGCAGCGGCACTACGGGCGAGATGGCACACATGGCAAAAAACATCGCCGCGTCGGCGGTAGTCGGAGCGGTTCTTGGTTCAATTTTTAACAGTGATTAAACTATGTCAGAATTCAAATTAGAAGCAATAAAGTGCAAGAACTGCGGAAGCGGTTTAATGGTAGAGATAAACGACTTCGTAACATACTGCACGAACTGCGGCAGCGGTTTCGAAATTGTAAACGGAATACTTCAGCCAATCGAAGTCAATTTCGCGCAGCCTGCAAGGCCCGCGGAAGGAGAGATTGTTTACAAGCCTTTCTGGATACTTAAGACCAACGTGACTATACTCGAAAGAACGTCGAGCGGCGGTTTCCTGAAAAATCTATTTGGAGGGCATGACGGCGCGGGCGGAGCGATAAAGTTTTACATACCCGCGTTCAGGCTGCCTGTTGATAACATGAGGGAAATGGCTTCGGCATTCACGATTAAAGACCCAGTGGCGTCGCCGCAGAAATTCAACGTAAAGGTTACGGGATTCACGTACGGCAGGGAAGACGCGCTGAAGATAGCGGAATTTCTATTGATATCATTCGAAGCGGAGAAGAGCGATACAATGAAGACTTTCAGGTATGACATCAAGGTCGATTCATATGAAATTCTCGGAATACCGTTTTACAAACTGTCGAACGGGACAATGAGGGACGCGATAATAGGACTATCGGTATAGACAATCTTCAATCTTCAATTTTCAATGTTCAATGCTTAATTGAACAATCTTCAATGTTCAATGCTTAATTGAACAATCTTCAATGTTCCATCTTAGAGATGACATCGGAATTTGAATGCTCGCCGCAAATTCTAAATTCATATACTTTCATATTCCATACTCCAAACTCCGTTCTCTATTCTTTTTTCCATTCTTCATTTTCTATTTTCCGTTATTCAATATATTCGTATTTTATGATATGATATGCAGGATATGCGATAATAATTCGGAGCATTTCGCTGACGCGGAGATATTGTTCAAGTACAAAATCAAGTATTACAAATGTCCCGCGTGCGGTTTCGTGCAAACTGAAGAGCCCTATTGGCTTGAGGAGGCATACACCGAGGCAATAAACAACAGCGATATCGGGTTGCTGAAGAGAAACGCGGATTTGGTAACGCCGACGAGAAATGTCCTTAAGATTTTTTTCAAAAGCGATGCGGAGTTTATAGATTTCGGCGCAGGTTACGGAGTATTCGTGAGGATGATGCGCGACGCAGGTTACAAATTTTCCTGGTCGGACAAATACTGTGAAAACGTTTACGCGAAAGGTTTTGAGGCGAACGGAGATACCGTTTATGAAGCACTGACGGCTTACGAAGTGTTCGAGCATCTGCCGAATCCTTCAGACGGGATTAAGGAAATGCTTAAATATTCCGACAGTATAATGTTCAGCACATTCCTGATTCCTTCAGGCAATCCGAAGCCCGGGGACTGGTGGTATTACGCTACCGACCACGGGCAGCACGTTTCACTTTATTCGGAGAAGTCGCTTGGTGTACTAGCGTCGAAGTTCGGATTGAATTTTTACACGAACGGAAAAAACATACATCTGCTCACGAAGAAAAAAATATCGGGATTTCTGTTCAAACTCATTACCGCTCCTTACGCGGACAGATTCTTCGCGCCGTTGTCGAAGAAGAAATCGCTTCTTGATTCTGATTATCTGCTGGTTTTGAAGAAGGCCGGGAAGTAAGATATTTTAATATCTTTTATTTCACTCCGTAAATATTCAAGTCTCTTATTCTCAGGCTGAAAAATTGTCCCGTGCATACACTTGAATACAATTTCATTCGCAGAAAGAATTTCTTCTTACCCGATGGCAAATCAAACGTGCGCGCGGAAGCGCTGTTAATTTCTCCCTTGCCGTTCAACTTAATGAGGTAAGACGCGGTGTCAGCGTTAAAGAAGAACAACGATATCTCGGACAGGTCGCCGTCAGTAAGAGAATTCATTTCGAGTTTACCGCTTTTATAACCGCTAAAGTCGAGTGTATCAATTATGAAATTCCGCACGAGATAAGTAGAGCAGGTACCGACGAGCGAGTCGACGAGACCGGGTTTTGAGTAAACGAGTGTGCTGCTCTCGGGATTTTGTATATTATCGGAGCAGGACGCCGCGGTGAGCGCGGCAATAAATGCTAGAAAAAGTATAATATTTGAAGGTTTCAGAGACTTCATAAAGTACTAAACCTGTATTGCCTGATAAAAGTTTTTAACTTGAATTACGGGTGAATCGGGATTTTGTATTGAATTTTAGTTTACGTTCATTTACGTTTGATTATAATTAATCAA
>CALGII010000062.1 GCA_937915485.1 uncultured Ignavibacteriota bacterium
TTTCCATACGCGCCGAGTCCCGCCATCATCGCTCCCATCGCGTCTTCGCAAATACCGCCGATTGACAGAATCCTTGAATCGAAGTTATCCACGGCGTCATAGAATCCGTTCTGGAACCCTTCGCCGACAAGATTAACGCTCGTGGAGCCGAGAAGGTCAGCCGCGACGCCCATGAATCCGCCGTTGGTCTTTTTGTTCAGATATCCGAGTGACGAGCCGAGAACGGCTCTTAAAGTTGTAACTGTTCCTGGTACAATTTTAAGTTCTTCCGGTGCCAATGCTTCGGATATTGATTTATCGGAGTATAATTTATCGAGTTCCGCGTGATTTTCGCGCGGTTTTCTTTTCAGCGCTTCGAGTCTTGCTTTTGACTGTTTCACTGAATCGGCAAAGAATTTCAGGTCCTTGTTTTTCTCTATTACATCGCGTATTATAAGCAGCGTATCCCAGTAATTTTTTTCCATGTTGATTCTGTTCCAGTCGCCTTCGTATTGTGGAACCATCGCGCCGAATTCGTTTTTCAGTTCTTCGGAAGATTTCGCCTCGAACTTCGGGAATTTTACTCCGAAAGCATTTTCAAATTCGGAAAGGAAAGTATAATATTCGGGCGAGCAGAATTTGTGACCCGCTCCGTGCGAGCCCCTGCCCTCTATTCCGTACTTCCAGCCTTTAACGGTTCTGTACATAATAGCGGTCGGCATTTTATTGTCCAGTTCTTTCGCGAACAACTGCGCTGCCGCAACCTTTGCAAAATCTTTTCCGTCATCGACGTATATTATGTTAAAATCGTGAAGGTAAGCGAGTTCGAGCGGATTCCACTGCACGTAATCGCCTTTCTGTTCGCCGTCCCTGCAGACCCTGTTGCTGTCGATTGAAGCCTGATTGAAGTCGATGTGCATAATGATGTTGTGAAGCCTCATTGCCGAAGCCGCGGCGAACGCTTCCGCAACGCGTCCCGGGGTCATACCGCCTTCTCCTTCGACGACGTGAACTTTCGGCGCCGCGCTTCCGAAATAATCAAGCGCTCCGAGAGCAAGTCCGAACGAAGAGGGCACACCTACTCCGCTCGCGCCTGTTGCGACTTTCACGAAAGGCGTTCCCGGCGTAGGATGTCCGTCAAGCGCTTTTGATTTGAACTTAACGAACAACGGTGTATCGTTTGTAGGGTTTCTCCTGAATCCGAGAAGGTCTTCGAACCTCAACTGGCTTTTTTCGTCAGGAAGTTCTGTCTTTAAAAACGCTCTCATCAATTCGTTTCTTAAAGCATACATCGCGTATAAACCCATCGCTTTATGACCCGCCGCATATACAACCATGTCATTCGCGTCAGCCGCAGGATTACTGAAATCGTAGTCCGCGGTTTTATATATCACCGATTGAACGAACCTTCCCGACGAAATTGATCCGCCCGGATGTCCGCTTGTGGGAACAAAATTGTAAAGCACACCGCAGAGCGTTCTGTAAATCAAGTCGAGTTTTTCGAATTTCTCGATTTCTTCTTTTTGAAGAGGTGAAAACGCCTTGATTATGTCGTTCGCGTCATAATAACGTCCCCTGCGAGGTCCTATCTTGAATTCCGAAGGTTTAATTTTTGTAATATCCATATTGTTTCAGTTTGATGAGGTAATAAAAATAAAATTAAATATTTAGGGATTGAAATAATAGACAATAATTTAAGATAACAAACGTCACAACCGCCCGTTTACCCGACGGGGCGGTTACCGTATTTTTTCAGCGCGTTCAGAACGACTTCCGGCACGACCGGTTTTGGTATATAATCAACCATTCCCGCTTCGATGCATTTTTCCCTGTCGCCTTTCATCACTGCGGCAGTCATCGCTATTATGAACGGAGAATCCTCCCTGTATATTTCCTTAATTCTTTTCGTTGCTTCGAGACCGTCCATTTCGGGCATTTGCACGTCCATGAAAACTATATCATATTTTTTCTTTTCGAGTTTTCTTAACGCGTCAACCCCGTTAACAGAGACGTCTATCGTGTAACCGAATTTTTTCAATATTCTTTGAGCAACTTTCTGGTTTATCGGATTATCTTCGACAAGAAGAATCTCGAGCGGCAGTTTTTCCGAAATATCTTCATACTCCGGCTGTCTTTCCGCGTCTTCTTTTGATTTTTCCACCTGAGCGGCATTTTCAAGTTCAAGCGTAAAGAAGAACACGGAACCCGCTCCGGGCTCGCTTTTATACCATATCTTTCCGTTCATCAGTTCCGCAAGTTGTTTGCTGATTGAAAGCCCGAGTCCGGTTCCCCCGCGTTTTTTTCCGCCGTGTGTTTTCACCTGAACGAACGGCGCGAAAATATCGGGATTATCTTCCTGCGGAATTCCCTCGCCGGTATCGGAAACCGAAAAAAGAAGCGTGATTTTATTTCTTTGAATTTTTTCTTTTCTGACGGAAATCAATATCTCGCCGAAATCGGTATATTTTATCGAATTGCTTACGAGATTAGTTAATATCTGCATCACTCTCGCTCCGTCGCCGAGCAAATACGCGGGTACGTCGTTAGACACGTTTGAACTTATCTTTATTCCTTTTCTTTCGCAGTAGGCACGGAATAAATCCAGCACGTCATTAAGGCATATCCTGATTTCGAACGGTTTTCTTTCGAGAATAACCTTTCCGGATTCCATTTTTGAAAAATCAAGAACTTCATTAATAAGGTTAAGCATGCTTTCACCGCTTTGTCTTATAATTTCAAGCGACTCCGTTTTTTCGGAATCGGTTTCCGAGTCGAGCAATAGGCTCGTCATCCCGATAACTCCGTTAAGCGGCGTTCTGATTTCGTGGCTTATCGTGGCGAGAAATTTCGATTTTGATTGAGTCGCATTTTCCGCGTCTTCTTTTGATTTTATAAGTTCGTTTAGTACGGCGTTGAAGTTCGTGATGTCCCTGCCGTAAACGATGAGCCCTTTTCTTTTTCCATTAGGATAAAATAGCGGCACTTTTATCACGTCAAATATTCTTGTAGTACCTCCCCGTGTGGGTATATGCTCTTCGACCCTGAATATCGATTGTTTTTCAAACGCCTTCTCGTCGGATGCCGAACATCCCGTCAGGGGAGTTTTGATAAACGGGTTATCCGCCGCGAGTTGAATATCGGTTTTGCCCTTATAATCCGCGCCTGTAAGTTCGAAAAGTTCAATTGCAGAACTGTTTGCCTCTATCCATTTTCCTTTTTTGTCTTTAAACACAATCATATCAGGCGTTGAATTTATAAGCGTCCGGAGATTTTCTTCGTTTTCCTTGAGGGCTAATTCCGCTTCCTTTCTCGCCGTGATGTCGTTGCACGTGACGAGTATTGCCTCTTTTCCGCTTTCGTCGAGAGCAATTTTTGTTTCACGAAGTTCAAGATAACAGAGAGTGCCGTCCTTTCTAACGTTAACGACTTCGTGTTCGAGATTTTTGCCTTCGGCAATCGCGGCGATGTGTTCGGAGACTTCGTATCTGACTTTCTGCGGAACGAGGTCGAAAACCGTCATGGAAGTAAATTCGTCGTGTGTATAACCGAGCGTGTTTAATATTTTGTCGTTCGCATCAAGAATATTTCCCTCGAGATCTTCAAGCATAATGCCGCCGGGAGAAAAATCAAAAAGTTTTCTGTATCTTGATTCTCTTCTTGCGGATGTTTCAATTGCCCTGTTCCTGTCCTCCTCAATGCTTATCGCCGAGGCGATGAAATTTACGAATTCAAGGTCTCTTTGTTCCTCACGCATTTTGTTTTTGAATAAAATGCACAGCGAGCCTATTGTTTTATTTCTCCACTTTATGGGAGTTCCGATTATCGAATTGAATCCGAATCCGGATAAAAGCGCACTTGTTTCGTTATAATCCGTATCTTTAAAACTCTTGATTACGATTGGCGTTGTTTCGAATTTTCCCTTTATTATGTCCGAACAAAAACAGCCCTTGCCGTCTGTTTTCGGCATGAATCCTTTCGGTAGATTCCAGACTGCCGACATTACAATGCTTCCGCCTTTCAGTTTATTGTAAAACACCGCGCTTGCATCAAGGACCTCTCCGCAAAGAGCGACAAGCCTGTTTATATTATCTCTGGGGTCTTTCGTGTTGTTCAGGAAACACTCGTTCAACTTTTTGATTTTGTCAGCAGGAAGGCTTTTCGAATACGCTGATTTGTCGTATCCTTTATTTTTTACCAATATCTCGAGGTCAATAATTTTCTTTTTTAATCTTTCGAGTTCGGCATTCTGGCTTTTCATCTCTTTGCTCATTCAAGAAAGGATAGGATTATACAAGTATGTTATTTAAAAATATGCCATTTGTCCGAATAAATCAAAATATAAAGAAGTGACCAG
>CALGII010000063.1 GCA_937915485.1 uncultured Ignavibacteriota bacterium
ATCGCGAGAGTCCTCCTGTAATCGAATCCTTTCGCTTCCATGTGATTCTTTACTTCCGCGGAAGTGCCGAATTTAACTGCATCGTAAAACATCTTCACTCTCGGTATGTACGTGTCGCATTTGGCAAGATACTTCCCTTTCACGGGATCGTTAATGATTTTATACTTAACGTTCATAAGGTCGTGAGTCTGCGTGCTTCCCGAATCGCTGTTGTTCGGCGGTATGTAATTCTTCATAATAAGCGCTCCGTAACCTTCGATGAACTCAATGTTGCTAACGAATCCCTGATTTCTCTGGAACAACATATAATTCCCGTCTCTCATATTCACGCGGAAAATTTCGTTCTTCATTTCCTCCCTGAACCTGCTTTCCAGTTGCGGCTGTTTAGCGTACAACTGTTCGGGATTCTTCGTGCCGTTGTTCTGGTCGAACCAGATGAAGTACACTTCCGCGAGCAGCACCGCGGCAACAAGAAAACTGAATATTCTGGTCTCAATCTTCTTCCTTGAATAAAGATAGAAAATACCCGTGAAGAGAAGGAAGAACACGAAGAAAATCAAGTACTGGCTGCGAACCCACGATGAGACCTGCCCGGTCTTCATCGCATAGTCCGGTATAAGCGTGCCCGACAGAAATATCAAAAGGAATACGAGCGAGAAAGCGATGATTCCGATAAAATATCTCTTCGAAAAATAAACTTCCGTTTTATCTTCTTTTATTATCCTGTCAACCCCAATCACCGAAGCAAGCGACACCCCGAACGTGAACAGGAACAGAACGTGCGCGGGATTTCTGAACCTGTTGAAGAAAGGCACGAAATCATAGAGCAGTTTATGAAAGAAGAAATAGCCGCCGAAAGCGAACAGTATTGAGAAAGCGGCGATAAAAACCGAGAAGACGGCGAAATTCATATTCTTCTTTTCCCTGAAGAAATACCTGAACGCCGGAATTACGAGCAGTATAACGAGCGCGGAAATGAACGCGTTCGAAATCGAGAACATCCAGGGTCCCTCCGAATGCTTCGACCAGTACTGAAGGTCGGTGAGTTTCTCGTTCCCCGTCCACACTCCGAAGAATTTAGGCACAATAATCGTGATGAGTTCGTAGGGATGAAAGGAGCCCTGCCTCGCGAAATTATAATCGAATTCCGCCCTGTTCGACAGGCTTATGAATTCCATCGCGGGCAAAAGTTGAAACGCGGTCAGACCGAAAGCAAACGCGAGCACTATGCCGAATCCGGACGCAAGCCTCGCAATCTCCTTGTAGTTCTTTTCCTTAATATGTTCATACGCAAGAAACAGCGTGTAAACCGCGGCGAAGAAGAACGCGAAGAACGGAACCTGAGGGTATCCGGCGAGTATGCACAATGCCATCACAAGCCCTGATAACACGGGATAATAATACTTCTTCGTCTCGACGAACTTAAGCCACAGCAGGAAGAACAAAGGAAACCAGACCGCAGCCTCGATAAGCGGCATGTGCATCATGTGTATCATCATGTAACTCGAATACGTGTACATTACCGCGAAAACGAGTGACAGCAGTCCCGATACCTTGAAATGCCTCGCCAGATAAAAAGAAAACACAGAGCAAAGCAGGTAATGAATCACTATCGAGTTTTGAATCGCGAGCGCGGAAAGTTTTCCGCCCGAAACGAACAGCGCAAGCGCGAAGTTGAAAGGATACATGACCGCAATCTGCATGTCGGCGAAGAACGGCATTCCGCTGAACAGGTAAGGGTCCCAGAACGGGAATATTCCCCTGCTCAGCATGTTCGCAGCCATGAACTTCCCGGGATAGTACTGCTCTATGAAATCATCGAACAGATAAGCGCTTCCCGTGAGAAGTTCCCTGAAGAAGATTATCCAGAAGACGAGCAAAATACCGAGAACGATATAATCGTTTTCGAAAATATTTTTCTCTTCCTTCTTAATTTCGACCGTTTTAACTTTCTTAGCCAATCTGCCGCGCGCTGTTTTTAATTATGAATATGAATTGATATCCCAGCAATCTCTTGAATATTCTTGTTTTGATGTACAGAAGAAAATTAAGAACATAACCCGCATTCTTTTTAAGAAATCCGGGAAGCACCTCGATAACCGGAATCGGCGTAACCTTCTTCCCAGCGACCGAGAACCCGTGCTTAGCGATGAGTTTCTTAATCGAGCCGTAAGTATAAAAATGAAGATGCGTCCTGTCAAGTATTCCCTTGTCCGAATACGGAAACCTGCCTATAAGCAGATTCAGCCTCACGAAAATATTCGCGACGTTCGGAAGCGATACTATTATGCTGCCGTCTTTCTTGAGAAACTTCTTTGCGTCTTCAAGTATCGATTCATAATCGAGCAGGTGTTCGAGAATGTCGAGAAAAAGCACGTAGTCGAACTTCTCTTCCGTCCCGAGTTCCGCGGGCAGTCCCCTGTTCAGGTCGTACTTGTAGAACTTCGCGAAATTTC
>CALGII010000064.1 GCA_937915485.1 uncultured Ignavibacteriota bacterium
GAAGAATCGCCGTTTATTTTATAGAAATAATCTCCGAACAGCACGCCGTTGAATTTTCCCTTTGGTTTTTCCTGAGCGTACAGGAGACTGAACGACAGGAGACAAAGGAACAAGAATAAAAATTTTTTCATTATCACTCCCAATTTTTGATTTAATAATCTTTAATGTTATTTCCTTTTTCGTTAGCGGTCTTATTCCACATAGGAATGACGTCATTTATGAAGACAGATTTCGCTTTATAAAGGCTGTCCATATTCAGACCAATGAACTGCTGGGCTTTAAGTTTCGTTGAAATGTCGGGCATCTGCACCGGCAGTTTCACGTTTTGTTTCATAAGGATTTCGGTCAGCAGGTTAAGCGCTTCCTGACTTTTCTGTATTGACGTTCCGAGAATTCTGGCGCATTCGAGCGGGGCGTGGAACGAGCCTCCGTGTGAAGCCGCGACGAAATCCCATCTCCATTGAGCGTGGCGTATGAGAGTGAGAACGGGTTTCATCTGTTCTTCGGTCGCGCCGTTATCCCAGGCGGTTTTCGCGGTAATGTGCGCTTTTGACAGGGTGCCCGCGGCTATTTTGCCGAGTTCAAAAACTTTGTCCTGTCTGTCCTGAACGTTATTTACGAGAATGTTTTCGCTTTCCCTGTGACATACCTGGCAGGAATTTGCGACGTTGTTAAGCGGGCTCTGGACGTGATGGTCGGTGAACTTAATACCGCCTTCGCTCCTGTACGGCATGTGGCAGTCGGCGCAGGTAACTCCGCGCTGTCCGTGAATACCCATCTGGAACAGTTCGAAATCGGGATGCTGGGCTTTCAGCATCGGAGTGCGGCTAAGTTTGTGAGTCCAGTCCGTGAATTCGTATTCGTCGTAATATTTTTCGATGTCTTCGACGTTAAAGCCTTTGTCCCACGGGAATGTAAGGTACTTTTCTTCCTTGCCTTTGAAGTAGTATTCGACGTGGCATTGAGCGCAGACAAGATTTCTCATTTCATTATGAGTTGCGTTCTTTATATCCTTGCCCTGTCTCTGGAACGCTTCTACGAGAGCGGGGCGGGAGATTCTGAGGCTCATAGTTTTGTTATCGTGGCAGTCCTGGCAGCCTATCGGATTTACTATTTCGGCGCCGAGGTCTTTCCATTGTTTCTTATAGAACTCTCCGATGCCGAGTTGGTTCATCATACGGGGAACGTCGGGGCTCTTGCAGGTCCAGCAGGTAGCGGGCTGGGGAACATCAGTTCTCAAAGTACGTCTGATGTCATTAATCGCCCAATAATGTCCGCGGCTCTGACTGTATTCTCTTGAGAAAGCATAACCCGCCCACAGAATCACGAGGTCGGGATATCTTTCCAGCATATCAATTGTCGCGGAGCCGCCGTGCTTGCTTGCGAAGGAAGTGTCTTTTGTCTGAAGGTACGTCTGGTACTCCCTCGGATAATTTTCGCCCCAGACTTCATTTTTCGGTTCCCAGTCGGAAATCGGTTTCACGTTTTGAATAATCAGATTCGATTCGCTTCTGCGTTCAATAATCGTGCTTGCAAAAAGCCCAATAATAAAAACGACAACGACAGTCGCGCCGTAAAGAACCCAGCCAAGCCAGGGTTTCGCTTTAATTTTGTCGGATATACTCATAGTTTTATGATTAAAATTTTGGTTTATTTTTTATTCAAAGCCTTATCGAGCCAGTCGGGGAGCACGGGCGATAATTTCGGAACGCTTGCGTACGGAAACGAAGATAGGCTGCTGACTCTGCCGTGAGGGATTTCCCTGTGGCAGGACCAGCATCTTATTGTTTCTTCGGATTCATTTTCTTCGTCTTCCTTGCCGCTCCCGATGCTGTGATAATATCCCATACGGACATCGTGGCACCTTTCGCAGTTTTCTTCGACTACTTCTTTACCGGCGTCTTTTATAAGAATGACCTGCGGCTCGAGTCTGAAAGTGAACATTGTCGTATGCCGGAGTCCGTCTTTCGCCTTAAAGAAATATTTGTTGAAAACGTTATCGTGCGGTACGTGACAATCGTTACAGGTCGCAACGCGGGCGTGAGAACTATGCTGCCAGGAAGCGTACTGAGGAAACATGACGTGGCAGTTGACGCAAACATCCGGATTGTCGGACATATAAGACGAGGCATTGCTTATATGAAAAACGAGCACGGCAAAGCCGGTAAGAATGCCCAGCGCGATAATAACGGGAACTTTCCACCTATCGGGCGGAATCAGTTTATGAATTAGTCTTTTCATAGCATAATCAGATAAAAGAGTCTGTTTAAATATATATAAAAATAAGCAAATAATAAAAGAACTAATTAGTCTCCTTTAATCCTTCCGGTGTCAGGTATTGATTGTTTTGCATTTCATATAACAGGGCGGATTCATAATTTAAGTAATGGTTTATGAGAAGTACATAGATGAATTCGAAAATCATTTTCCTGCGGCAAGGTTTGAGAAAGGCGCGCTGTATATCGTCGCGACTCCGATTGGAAATCTCGAAGACATATCGTTCCGCGCCCTGCACATTTTGAAAAACGCGGATGTCATCGCATGCGAGGACACGCGCGTTACCTCGGTGCTGCTTAACAGGTACGGCATAAAATCGAGGCTTGTAAGTTATTACTCGAAGGTGGAGAATTCAAAAATGGATTTTCTCACGGGCGAACTGAAGGAAGGCAGGACGGTAGCGTTGGTATCAGACGCGGGCACTCCCGGAATATCGGACCCGGGCGCGGGAATAATCGCCGAGTGCGTGAGGGAAGGCATCCAGGTAATATCAATACCCGGCGCGACGGCATTAATTCACTCGATTGTCGTTTCCGGATTCGAGAGCAAGAAATTTTTCTTTCAGGGATTTCTTCCGCAAAAGGGAAGGGAGAATCTTTTTATAAGGTTGAAAACCATAAAAATGCCGATAGTTTTTTACGAGTCAAAGTTCAGGATACGAAAGACATTAACCGAAATGGCAAAATATTTCGGAAACAAGGAAGTATCGGTATCGCGGGAACTATCGAAGATGCACGAAACGACATACAGGGGGACAATGAATGAAATAGCGGGAAATGTATCCGCAATAAAAGAAAAAGGGGAATTTACTTTAGTAATAAATAATATATAATTTTTGTGATGAAGGAAATAAGAGTAAGATACGCGCCGTCGCCGACAGGATACGTTCACATAGGTAATCTGAGAACCGCGCTCTACAATTATCTTTTCGCGAAGAGCGCCGGCGGGAAGTTTATTTTAAGGATAGAGGACACAGACCAGACGAGAAAAGTCGAAGGCGCGGTTGAGAATATAATCAGCGTATTGAAATGGGCGGGTCTTGATTATGACGAAGGACCGTCGAAGGCAGGCGGCTGCGGACCTTATTATCAGTCGCAGAGACTTGAAATATATAATGAGCACGTGAAAACGCTTCTTGAAAAGAAGAGGGCTTATTATTGTTTCTGCACGCCGGAAAGATTATCGGCGCTGCGCGAGGAACAGCAGAAACAGAAACTTCCACAAACAAAATACGACAAGCATTGCCTGCATCTTACCGATGAAGAAGTTAAGAGGAATATTGAAGCGGGTATGCATTATGTAATACGATTAAACGTAGAGCCCGGTCAGACTATAAAGTTCAGGGATTACGTTAGGGAGGACGTGGAATTTCAGAGCGATATGATTGACGACCAGATACTGGTAAAGTCGGACGGGTTTCCGACGTATCATCTTGCAAACGTTGTCGACGACCATCTGATGGGAGTGAGCCACGTAATAAGAGGCGAGGAATGGCTTCCTTCGACGCCGAAGCATGTTCTGCTTTATGATGCGTTCGGATGGGAAAAGCCCGTATTCGCTCACCTGCCTTTGCTTCTTAATCCCGACAGGTCAAAACTCAGCAAACGTCAGGGGGACGTGGCGGTTGAGGATTACAGAAAGAAAGGTTACCTGAAAGAGGCGCTGATAAATTTCATAGCGCTGCTTGGCTGGACGGCGGGAGACGACAGGGAATTCTATTATCTTGACGAACTTATTAGGAGTTTCTCACTTGAGAGAATCAACAAGTCGGGCGCGGTATTCGATATTGAAAAACTTAACTGGCTGAACGCGGAGCATTTAAGGGCTAAGCCTGACAATGAAATACTGATGATGCTAAAAGATGAACTGAAAGAATCGAAATATTCAGGTAATATTCCTGCCGACGATTATCTACTGAAAATAATTGAAGCAATGAAGCCGAGAGTTTCATTCATCAAGGAGTTCATAACAAACTGCGTTTACTTTTATGAGGACCCGGAAGAATACGAAGAGGCATCCGTAAAGAAGGGATGGAAGCCGCAGTCGCCGGATATTCTAAAGAAATTCGCCGATAAAATTTCCGCTTTTGAAAACCCGTTGAAAGAAGATTATGAATCCGTATTGAAGAGCACGGCGGCGGAAATGTCTGTGGGGAACGGTGCCGTCATTCATCCGTTAAGGCTGGCAGTTTCGGGTGTGAGCGGGGGACCGGGAATATTCGACATCTGCTACATATTGGGAAAAGACAGGACGATATCCAGAATTCACAGGGCTATAGATAAACTGGGATAGAGACGTTTCAATTTGTATTCTTATGGCAATTTGTATTATTCTTCCGGAAGTTTCGATTTTTTTACGATACCCATTCCGACAGCGAGCAGCACTATTCCGATTGCAGCCGAAGGGACATCGAGTTTTAGTCCGAGAATATAATTAACCGCATTTAACAGTACCAATAAGGAACCTATTACTGTCAACACGTAACCGCCGATTTTTTTTGTTTTGACAGAGACTGGCATATGCTAATATTATATTTATTTACGAGTTCGACGATTTATTATACGTATACAACAGGAATTAGTTTAAAATCCTGTTAAGTTCTT
>CALGII010000065.1 GCA_937915485.1 uncultured Ignavibacteriota bacterium
TCTATCGAATATCTGTGCTTCGTCAGTTGAATCCCGACCATTCCCGAAAGTTTTTTCTCAATATTCGTGAACTCATTTATGTAAACCGAATACGTATTCTTCTTCCCGTTGTAAAAATAATATCTGAAATTATCGGGAGTTCCCGGAGGAAGCGCGTCCGCCTGTATGATTTCACCCGAATGTTCGGAATTATGATGCCTGAATTCTCCTCCGATTACAAGATTTCCGATATCGTTAAAATGCTTGTAATGAATTCTGGGATACCAGCCGAAATCGTTACCGTCCGTTACTGACTTGGCTTTAATGTCGCTTTGAATGACCCTGTAACCCTTGTCTGTTTCGTATGTTATCCTGCCCGCCCAGTCTCTTAAATAGCAATTCGGCTTGTATGACACGGTATCCTGAGAATAAAAATATTTCAGTCTGAAATCGGAAAAATCAAATCCTCTGCTTGTAAGGTAGTATTGAACGTAATTTCCGTCCCGTCTGATATAATTAAATGTATTTGAGATGAATACGTTTTTCGATGCCTGAAGATTAAACATCAATTCGAAATGAGGCTGGAAATATTCATCCGTTTCATCGGGATTCGCGAGAGGATTGTATCTTCTGTCAAAATACTTATCGCCCGTTATTTTTCCCGCAAGATAATACTTCGAAATCCCGTAATAAGTCAGGTGATTCCTGACAGGGGAGCCGTAAGCGTTCAGTTTAATGACCGAATTTTTTCCGAGCAGTTTTCCCGCGCTGAAGAAATACGACCATTGGTCCGCCCAGGACTGATTCCTGTATCCGTCAGTAGTGGTTCTCGACAATTTTCCGTAAACTCCGAAACCGCTCTTCGTGAGTCCTGATGAGTACTCCAGCGCGTATCTCCTTGAATTATACGCGCCATAACCCCCGCTCAGGCTGAGAAACCTATTTTTGAAATAATCTATTGTCTGAAGGTTTATTACGCCGCCGATTTCGGAAGAGCCGTATAGCGCCGTGCTCATTCCTCTCTGCACCTGAATGTTCTCGAGCGATGAGGTTATGTCGGATAGTTCGTTCCAATAAACCTGATGCTCCTCCGCGTCGTTTTGCGGTATGCCGTTTATCATTATGGATATTCTTCTCTGGTCAAATCCCCTTATCGTAAAATAAGAATACCCGATTAGCGAACCGGACTCCGAATACGCGTTGATGCTCGTACTGCCGTTTAAAAATACGGGAAGACTCTGCATCACGTATCTCTTCCTGATAACATCCCGCTTTACTGTCTCGAGAGTTAACGGAATCACCTTAACCAATCCTCTGAACTCGTCAACTTCGATTAATGGAGTCTTGTACTGTGTGGTGTCCGTTTCCTGCGAATGTACTATTGCGGAGTGAAGCGTGAGCAGGAAAATTAAAACTAATAAAGCGGGTTTCAGCGGAAAGCAGAATATCCTGTCAAATATAATAAATTCGCTGAAACCTTTGAATCTTATACTTTCTTTCGCGGATGCGGATTCTGTCTTACTGTGATTCACCCCCATAAGGAAATGTTCATTTAATTTATACTTAAATGCCGAACATTATTTTCGTATATCGAAACTTATTCCCGGGAAAAGAAAATTCATATGTAAAACCTAACAATTAATTAACTTAAAATCAACATTTATTCTTCGGTGGTTAATCCCGATGTATTGCATTATTAATTCAGTTCGGATTTGTTTGAAATATCAAGCAGGTATTTTAATCGCCTGAATAATTGTATACTTATTATAGGTTGACAAACAATAATTAAATTAAGTATTTTTAAAAAGATATTTTCCTCTACCCAAATTTTAAAATTAAATATCATTTGCTATGAAAAAATTAATTTTAATACTTTTTGCGGTATTCCTTTTCTCCGGTGTTTCATATTCTCAAAATACAAACAGGATATTGTTTGAAGGCTGTACAGGCGCTTGGTGCGGGTATTGCCCGTGCGGTCATGCCATACTCGAAGGTCTGTTAACCGCTAATCCATCAATGCTTGTACTTGAATATCACGGAGGCGGAACTGACCCCTGGACTGTCTTCAACGGAAGCAATATCATAAGTCTTTTGGGCTATACTGCATATCCGAGAGCCTGTTTCGGCAGACGGGAGGGTAATCTTAACAGGGCTTATTGGCAGGGTGCCGTGAATAATCAGGTGAACCTTGTTCCTCCGATTAATCTTTCGTTTACCTATAATTACGTTCCCGCAACAAGGCAATTAACGGTCAATGTAACAGCCACAGCGCTTCGCAATATTGATACACTGACTATAATAAACTGCGCTTTAACGGAGAGCAACCTGATTTCATATCAGAACTGTTATTCTTCCTGCGTCCCCGGGTCTCCCGTACAGAATTATGTCCATAAGTTTGTCGTTAGAACCCTTCTCAAAGGCGCTATCGGGGATACTCTTTCGACCGGAACCTGGGCAAGCGGAACCGTGAAAAATAAAACTTTCACGACAACACTTGACGCGGGCTGGAATGCTAACAACATTGAAATCGGAACGTTCGTTTTCTTCGGAACTCCGGGCGGTGTCTTGAATTCTCAATGTTTTGTGCTTCAAACCGCGAAGAGCGGAATTGTAACAAGCGTAAAACATAACGGAGAAGTCGCCGAAGGCTTTAATTTGCTTCAAAATTATCCGAATCCTTTTAATCCTACTACGAACATAAAATTCACGATTCCCAAAGATGAATTTACAACATTGAAAGTTTACGATTTGCTTGGCAATGAGGTCAGAACATTATGCAATTGCTTGCTGAAAGCGGGTGCGTATAACGCCGGATTCGAAGGCAGCGGTTTATCAAGCGGGATTTATTTTTACAAACTTACATCAGGAAGTTTAACCGAAACAAAGAAAATGATGCTCGTTAAGTAATTATCTATTTCAAAAGACTCTGCCAACATCCGGCAGAGTCTTTTATTGATACTTGCCGTACCGTATTCTGTTGATTTGCTTTAGTAGTGGCACACTCATTTCAGTTTTACGCTTCGCTCATGACCCGTTTATTTTTCAATCCTTTTTCTTTCTCGTCCGTATTCCGAATATTAACCTGTCAATTGATAGTTTCCCGGGACCAATCATTATTAGCATTACGGCGAATCCGAGAAATACAAGTGCGAGTTCGTAAGAAGGACCGCCCGTCATGCTAACGAACGGATCTTTTCTCACGATCAAGTGTAAATACGTCGCTGTTGACATTGTTACGCCGATACCGAAATTCGCGAGGCGATTTAAAAATCCCAATATCATTGCCGCGCCGCCGCAGAACTCGGAAATCGCGGCGAGTGCCTGAAAGAATGGAGAAATTGGCATAGGTCCGCCTTCGGGAAGCCAGCCTGCCGGATTTTGAATTTTACTCCATCCGTGAAACATGAATGCAGCGCCGATTATCACCCTCATCATAAGCAGGGAAACTGATACCTGAGCGCTTTGCTCCTGAACAGAAAAAATCTTTTTTATCATATTTTGTGTGATAAATTTATTTATGCTCCTTTATTTGATAAAGCCTGTTGTCTTCCACGCGATACAAAAGCGGGGCGACCATCACGCCCCTGTATTGTTCGCGAAGACGTATCGTTTCGCTCTTTATGAAATCTATCTCGCTTCCTATCTCGAACTTCGGCGCGTTGTTTTCAAAGTGCTCCCTTGCTTTAATGACATCCCATCCTGCGTTCTTCACAAGTCCGTCTATAAATTCATTCTTTCTTGATTCAAGATTCACCATACCGCAGTTCGTGTGCCCTATCAACGCTATGTGTCTGACACCGCCTATTGCTATGGCGTATGAAACTTTGAATTCGCTGTAACGCAGATTTGCTCCACCCGCCCTGATTATGAATGCGAAATTATCGGGTATGTGAAGGTGTTTTCTGTTGTCCATGCACATTCCTATAAGTATTTCCGCCTTACCATAATTCCCGAATGGTCTTCCCAGATTATGATATTCAAGCAAATCTCCTATGGGCGTGTTCCTGTAATTTTCACTTATATCCGAGGCTTTGCCGATGCTTAATATTTCACTCATATAATCTCTGTTTAAAAACTTTAACTTTATGCGGCAAGTATTTAGTTCCGCTTATCGTTAAAGTAAATAAATTAATAATTTAAGATACTATCGCAAACAAAAATAAATCTCTTAATTTGATTTGCAAAACGATAAATATTGATTATATTATGATTATATTTCAATAAATTAATTTTAAAGGGGTCAATATGAAAAAAACTATTTTATTGTTTGTCTTATTAATTTTAACCGCCGGATTTGTTTATTCTCAGACTTTGGAGCAAATAAGGGAAGAAGCAAATCCGACCGGTTATTATATCGATAATTCCGATTACGCGAAACTATGGGAACAGGTTGTTCGGGCGAAGAATTCGGGTAACATTGAGTTGTACAATTCACTGAGCGCCAGAATCAATTCCGAGTTCCCCGAAAAATTCAAATCGGAAAATGCCGGATTTAATTCTCCTTTGCAGGGAGTATCTTCCGATAACCGTCCTCCCTTCAATAACTACAGTCCTGACTGGGGAGCAGGGGATATTAAAATATCCGCGGGTTCAATTTCCACGGGAACGCCCGGAAATCCGAGATCAAATTTCAGAACAATCAGGCTACAAACTGACTCGACCGGAGTGCTGTTCGCGGGATTCATGAACGGCACGAGAGATACACTGAATTTCTTCCGTTCGACGAACAACGGGGCGAACTGGACGCGAATTACCTTTTACTATCTTACGGGTGGTTTTAAATTCCATTCTTTCGATATGTTCGTCACTGATTCCCTTAGTACGTCCAGAATCGGATGCGCCGCTTCGGTTACGCCGTCGAGTGCAAGTTATGCCGGTGATTTATACTGGATTTCTTTCAAGGCGGACGGTACGGGCGGACGCTCGGCAATTATTAAATCAAAAGTTGACGGCAAAGGATATGTCGGTCCGGCAATAGTATCGGACGGTTACACGTACGCCGCAAGCACGACATACTGGTATGTCGCTTATCAGCAAATAGATACTACTACAGGCGTTACAAATCTCGCATTGCTTAATATGTCAACCAACTGGGGCTATTCCTGGGTTGTGGACACTGCGAGAGGAACTTACAACGATTACGAACTCGACGTTGAATACAGCCACTTTCCGGGCGTGGACACCATTTATGTCAACCTTACTAATAACCTAACAGCCGCGAATGAAAATATGAGATTGAGATATGTCGGTCTTAGCGGAATCGGAACGGGAACTTCCTGGAAGCAGTTCAACACGGGCGCGACCAGCGATCCGGAATACTGCGGAATTCTCGCTGTTAATAGACAGACGAATGAGATGGGCGTTTCTTACACTAAAAGTACTGCGTCGGTAGAAAATATTTATTACGCTTATGTTCTCAATGGAATTTCTCCTTGGGTCACAGATGTCGCTCTGACATCCGCATCCGTAAACGAAAATCTTTCCGCGCTGCATTGCTCCGAAGGTCAGGGCGCGTTCAGAATTGCGTATCACGTTTCAGGCGGCTCATACGATACAATAGTTTATAAGAGCACGTTTTCGTTAGGCTCGGGATTCTCGGGTCATCAGGTCGTAAACGTTACGAATAGTTCCGCTTCCGGCATTAAACCGGATGTGGCGGGATTCAGGACAGGCGCGAGTTCATTCGCGGGAGGCGTTATGTTTGCCGGTTCGACAAGCAATCTCTGGTTTGACGCGTCAAACCTGACGCCGACGGACATTAAACACGAAAATACAATAGCGGAAAATTACGAACTCCGTCAGAATTTTCCGAATCCGTTTAATCCTGTAACGACTATCAGATTTTCACTTCCGAAAAATGAGTTCGTTTCTATAAGAGTTTATGATATCACGGGAAGGGAAGCTGCCGTGCTGGTTAATTCTCAACTTAACGCGGGTTCGCATACCGTAAGTTTCGACGCGAAAAACCTCTCGTCAGGAATTTATTTCTACAAAATGATTTCAGGAAATTATTCCGAGATCAGGAAAATGATGCTTATTAAGTAAAAAAACTTTTTCTTTTCGGAATCCCCCGCGCATTCGTGCGGGGGATTCTTTTTACAGGCATAATTGTAACACATCTCTCATCGGCAGATATATCCGCAATAATGTGTAGAATACTTTTTTCTGTTTCGCTATTATGATGTAAATTCAACCTCAATCATGAAACGCGCAATCACAAATTCACGTAGTGACAAACCCACAAAGAAAAGTACTTCTAAAATAGGCGTTATGACATCTGAACGCACAAAGACTTTTAAACACCCTTCTTTAAAAGACACCTTCAGAAATAGTTACGGCATTGATTTTCGTTCACAGCCCGAATCACACGGTGGTTTTACGTGGACTACAGATAAAACAGGATTTTACATAAAAATAAGCCCGGAAATTCGAAAAATTCTGGGGTACGGAACGAAAGAAGTTTTAGGTAAAAGAGCCGCTGATATATTTGCGTGTAAAAAAAACCGCGTGTCTAAAAACAGTTTTCCCGGTCTGCTCAAAACCCGGAATCCGTTTTTAAAAGTTGAAAGCATTTGCCGCAAGAAAAACGGAAAAATCGTTTATCTGGAAAACAGCGGAACTCCCGTTTATGACGTCAATGGCAGATTCGCAGGATATATCGGATATAGCCGCGACATAACGAAAATGAAAATGTCGGAGGAACAGTCAATAATCAAGAGTTATGCGGTAAACTCATCGTTGATAGGTGTCGGACTCGCTGATTTGGAAGGATTCATAACATACGCAAACGATGCGCTCATTAAAATAATCGGATTTCAAAGCAGAAAAAATCTGATCGGAATACATTTCTCGAAAATCGCAGGTCAGAATGATTATAAAAAAATCATGTCTGATTTGAAACGTAAAGGATGTTTCAGCGGAGAAAGATGCGTACAGCGTGAAGGCGGCAGGAGTGCCTGTATTACTGTTAGAGTCAATTTTGTTAAATCTCAGAACGGCAAACCTATTTGCTTGATGGCTTCCTTCGAAGACATTACAATCAGAAAGAATTCCGAGATGGCGTTAAGGGATTCCGAGGAAAAGTACAGAAAATTATTTGAAACTATGACTCAGGGGCTTGTCTATTTTGACAGCAAAGGGAAAATAATTGCGGCAAACCCCTCCGCGGAAAAAATTCTGGGAATTCCAATCAAAGGAATAATAGGGAAACCTTTGAAAGAACTTAAAATCAAATTTTTAAAGGAAGACGGAACGGAAATAAAATACAGGAATAATCCCATCGTTACAGCCATAGAAACCGGTAAGAAGTCGAAGTCTGTCTTGGGATTGCAAAATACGAATACTAATAAAACAATTTGGGTTTACGCCGCCGTTGTTCCGCATTCTGGAACCGGGGATATCAAACCATTTCAGGTTTTTATTACATTTCAGGACATTTCTGCCGAAATTGAAAACAAAAGACTTCAGCAAAAACTCAATGAACGTACGAAAAATTACGCAATAAAACTGGAAGAGGAGGTTAAAGCCCGCACGAAAGAAATTGAAACCCTTTACAGTTTCAACGACGCTATTATAGATAACGCGGGTATCGGAATAATTTCTGCAGCAATCGACGGCACGATCATGACGTATAATCCCGCCGCGGAGGCGATGCTTGGTTACAAGCCGGATGAAATAATCAGCAAACTCTCAATAATGAAACTTCTCGATGAGAACGAAATTAGGGCAGGGCTTTCCAGATATGTGAACCTTAAGAAAAAAGAAAAGATAACATTCAATTATCTGATGCGGATTGTTTTTGAAAAAATTCAGGGAGCATTCGAGTGGAATCTGAAGAGAAAAGACGGAACTCTCTTTCCCGTCGTGCTGTCTCTTAAACAACTTAAAGGCGTATGCGGTGAGAATTTCGGTTACGTGGGCGTTGCAGTCGATATTTCAAAACGGAAACAAATGGAAGAAGCGCTTAAAAAAAGCGAGGCCGAAAACCGGGCGATAGTAAAATCCGTACCGGATTTTTTATTCAGGATGAATAAGGACGGTACGATTCTCGACTATTACTCTGATGATAATAGCGCTTTATATGTGCCTCCGTCAATGTTTCTCGGCAAAAAGATACACGATGTATTGCCTTCAAGTCTTTCTGACACCGCCATGGATGTGATGCGAAAATCTCTTAAATCATCCAGGGCAATTTCCTTTGAATACGAACTTCCGGTGAATAATGTCGTCAGGTATTTCGAGAACCGAATTACGGCAATATCGGACAGCGAAGTTCTTTCTATCATAAGAGATATTACCGACAGAAAAAAAACGGAAAACGCCCTGATGGAATCGGAAAAAAAGTACCGCAGACTTCACGAAAGCATGATAGACGGTTATGTCCGGATTGACCTGAACGGAAATATACTCGAAAGCAATGAATCGTATCAGAGACTTACTGGTTATTCGGAAAAAGAACTCAATACTATGTCTATCTGGGATATTACTCCCCGCAAATGGCATGACGATGAGAGGAGACTGATCGAAGAACAGGTCTTGAAACGCGGCTATTCGGATGTTTACGAAAAAGAATACAGAAGAAAGAACGGTTCGCTATGCAACGTGGAAATTCACGCTTTCGTATTGAAAAATGATTCCGGAGATAAGGAAGGTTCCTGGGCAATCGTCAGAGATATCACTATGAGAAAAAAGGCGGAAGAAGCCCTGCTTCTGCAAAGCGCCGCATTCGAGTCTTTCATTTATCCCGTGGTAATTACAGACGCTGACGCAGTAATTCAGTGGGTCAACCCCGCATTCACGGGCATGACAGGTTATTCCAAATATGAAGCAGTCGGTAAAAAAACAAGTATCCTGAAATCAGGAAAACATTCGAAAGAATTTTATAAGGATATGTGGGACACTGTCCTTTCCGGTCATGTATGGTTCGGAGAATTGATAAATCGGAGGAAAGACGGTACCCTGTATTACGAAAACGATACAATAACACCCGTATTTGATTATGAAGGAAAGATTGTAAACTTCATCGCGATTAAAACCGATATTACAGAACGAAGAAAAATGGAAAGCGACCTTAAAGAGAGCGATGAAAGATGGCAGTTCGCTCTCGAAGGCTCGGGGGACGGGGTATGGGATTTGAACCTGATTGCAAAGACGGTGTTCATATCGTCTCAATTCAAGCGAATTCTGGGCTACGAGGATAATGAACTTACTTTATCATACGAAAATTTACTGCGTCTCTCGCATCCTGAAAGAATGACCGAAAATATTGAAGGATTGAAAAAATTGTTAGAAGGAAATATTGATGTATTCGCTTCCGAGCAAAGACTGCTTTGCAAAGACGGATCGTACAAGTGGGTAATGGTTCGCGGAAAAGTTGTTAAGCGAAATGAGGACGGCGCTCTGTCAAGAGTAATAGGCACTTTGACAGATATTTCCCGGAGGAAAGAATTTGAAGAGCAACTTCGCAGCAATCTGGAAAAGGAAAAAGAACTGAACGAATTGAAATCAAGATTCATTTCAACCGCGTCGCACGAGTTCCGCACACCGCTCGCTTCAATTCTTCTTATTAGCGACGCTCTCTCGACGTACTGGAATGACTTCGATTCTATGCAGATAAATTCGAAACTTAATAATATAAAAGAGCGCGTGCTCCATCTTACGGAAATTGTAAACGACGTCCTCCATTTGTCAAAGATTCAAAGCGGGAGAGTTGAATACGATCCTGAAGAAATCGAGTTGACTGAAATATGCAGAAAATCAATCGAGAGTTTTTCCACGGATGAAGCGGAAAAGCGCGAGATTGTATTCGAATGCGGTTATGATTCTTTGCCTGTATTCATTGACAGGCGGCTTATTAACCAGATACTTTCCAATCTTATTTCCAATGCCCTGAAGTATTCACCAAAAGATCCGGTTATCAAAGTAAAGCTTTTCACAACCGGTGATGAGGTTAATATTTCTGTGAGCGATAACGGAATAGGTATTCCCGAAAACGACAAGAAATATATTTTCTCTGCCTTTTACAGGGCGTCTAACGCCAAACTGATTCAGGGGAATGGTCTTGGACTGAACATTATTAAAGAGTCTCTGTTGAGTCAGGGCGGCGACATTTCTTTTACAAGTAAAATTAATTCGGGCTCGACTTTTACCGTGCATCTACCGAAAGATAAATTCGTCAGATAAAACCGGTAATTTGCCGCTTATAAAAGCGGCCTGCTTGACGAAAATTTTCCGGAATGGGTGTATTTAACCGTAATTTAGTGAGAAAATAGTGCCTTAATCACGTTTCCGGAGAATTATTAAAGTGCTTTGTTTCAAGTAATAACCTTGAATAAATATATCAAATTTATTAATTTTATTGTTTTGAAAGTTAAAGGTTACTCTTTATATGAAAAAGAATGTTCATCCGAAATACTACAAATGCAACGTAATCTGCAATTGCGGAGAAAACCGCGGTGTGCTCTTTACAACCCGCTCTACCGTTCCTGAAATAAAGGTTGAAATCTGCTCGTTGTGCCATCCGTTCTTCACGGGCACGCAGAAGATTGTCGATACAGCCGGACGCGTTGAGAAATATCTCAAGAAATACGGAAAAACTAAGAAAAGCACGGAAGCATAATTCGTTCTATAATTTTTTAAGCCGGCCAAATTAAATTGAATAATGAGGCTGGCTTTTTTATTTTACAAAAATTAAACGAAGGCCATGGATTTTATTATTTTTGAAGATACAAGGTTTGAGAATCTCCACCCGCTCAACGTCCTGAGAAATTCAATGGATTTAAAAGCAGGAGTATTTTCTTTAAAGGATAGAATAATAAATTATCTGCCTCTCGGGTCGGCGGTAAATCTGTTCGTAAGAAATGAAATGTATGAACTGACGAAAGCCTTCAATAAATGTTCCGTAAACGAAATCCCCGTATCTGATACTGTTTTTCTTAACGGAAGAACCGTGTTCTCTCAAAGATTCATAAACTGGATTGTATCTGACCTGCCCGCCGACAGCAAGGTGGAATATGACGGCACAGTAGTCGCTGCGAAAATATCCGCGGGCGAAATTAAAAAACGTTCAGAAAGTATTTCTTTCCCCGTAAATAATATTTTCTTCGAAGGGCTCCGCAATATAAACAATCTGAATTTCAATTTCGAAAACATCTTCGATATAATTAATTATCCCTGGGATATTATAAGACTGTTTGATTTCAATCTCGCTTTCGACCTCAGTTATCTGCTTGAAAAAGCGCGGGGCGCGGAAAAGAATCCCGAGGTCTCACAGGAGAACGAAAATAATTTCGTAAGTCCCTCGGCAAAAGTTTATCCGGGAGTCATTCTTGATACGGGCAGCGGTGAAATATATATAGACGATAATGCTCTTGTCGAACCCTTATCCTATATTAAAGGTCCCGCATACATTGGAAAAAATGCGCTTGTAAAATCGGGTTCAAGAATTTACGGACCCTGCTCTATCGGATGGGGCTCGAAAGTATCGGGCGAAATTTCCGGCTCGCTGTTTCATTCCTGCGTCAATAAGCAGCACGATGGGTTTATCGGTAATACGTACGCCTGTCCGTTTGTGAACTTCGGCGCGGACACGGTTACGAGCAATCTCAAGAACAACTACTCGAAGGTCAGGGTGAATTATAAAGGCGAATCGATTAATACCGGAATGCAGTTCCTCGGAAGTCTCGTGGGCGACCATTCCAAATTCGGCATCAACACTATGCTTAATACAGGCACAATTTGCGGCGTGTTCGCGAACGTTGCGGGCGGAGGTTTCCCCGAAAAGAACATTGAATCTTTCTCGTGGTATATTCTCGGAAGCGAACCCGTTAAGTACAAGTTTAATGAAGCCGTCGAAACAGCCAGAATCGTGATGAAAAGACGCGGCATCGAAATGAGCGAGGAATATATCTCGCTCCTGAAAAAAATCTATTAAAATATTCATGTAGAATATTGTCAAGCCTGTATATCACTACACGATGAATAAACAACAGTATTTTCAATTTCCTTAATTTAATCGTTAAATCCAACATACGATTGCTTAAGTTCTTGCCGATTTATTAGAAAAGTGAGATGACTAAATCGTATAAAAGAGCAAAATCAGGAGTTTGCTAATATTTATTTTTAGGTCAAGCCCACGGCTTCAGCCGTGGGATAATTGAAAGTATAAGCAAAACCGTTTTAACGGTTTAAATTAAATTCAAAAATATGCCGCATTCAAATGCAAAAATATGGATTCACCTTGTTTTTAGCACTAAAGACAGAATGCCTCTCATAACGGAATCAATTGAGAAAAATTTGCACAGCCATATCAGAAGAAAATTAACCAATGAATTCGATTGCTTTGTGGAAGAAATTAACGGAAGCAACGATCACATCCACATATTATTCAATATGAGCGAAAAGCATTCCCTTGAAAACATCGTGAAAAACATTAAAGGCGAATCAACACATTGGATTAATTTAACAAACAGACCTGAAGAAAAATTTTCGTGGCAAGTAGGTTACTGTGCATTCTCTATAAGTATTGATAAAGTTCATGCTGTGAAAACATATATTAGCAGACAAAAAGAACACCATGGAAAAATTTCTTTCAAGGATGAATATGAAAAACTAATGAAGATTTACAGTATAAAAGATTGACATTAGTGGTATATTTTAAAACCGTTAAAACGGTTTTTATCTTGCTTTTGCTGACCCACGACTAAAGTCGTGGGCTTGACCTAAAGAAACAGATATTATTAATCAAAGAATTCTATTTTTAACCGTAAGAGAAATAATGCGCACAGAAATCGTAATTCCGGCTTTTATTCTAACTTCGCAAAATGTATTATTTCCTCAATCACGTTCTCCAGCGCTCCCGTCGTTCCCGCGAACGGATGAACCGCGCCGAACGTATGACCTGTTTTTT
>CALGII010000066.1 GCA_937915485.1 uncultured Ignavibacteriota bacterium
TTATTTAAGTATCATCATCTTCTTCACATCCGTAAATCCGTCCGCGGTGATTTTGTAGAAATACGCTCCGCTTGATAACGTCGTCCCGTCAAAAGTTGCGGTATAATTTCCCGCCGCTTTCATATCGTTCACGAGCACTTCAACTTCACGACCCGTTAAATCGTAAACAGCAAGTTTAACGTTTGATGATTTAGGAATCGAAAAATTAATTTTTGTTACGGGATTGAACGGATTCGGATAATTCTGACCGAGATTGTAATCCGAAGGAATTCCGTTCCCGTTTCCGCTGACGGAGGTTATGGGCATTACGGATTTGTACGCGTTGATTCTTCCCGCTCCGAGCAGTCCAACGTATCCGGGATTTATTCCGTATATGTTGTCGCATCCGTTAATCAGTCTTGTTACTACCTGCTCGTTAGTGTATGTCGGATACTTTGAAAATATTAAAGCGACCGTTCCCGCGCATATCGGCGAAGACATCGATGTTCCGTCCATCGTCGTATAACCGTTGTTGAATATGGTGCTGTATATGCTCGAACCCGGCGCGCATACGTCAACCGTAGTATGATAGTTCGAGAACCACGATTTCTGGTCGCTCGACGTTGTTGACGCTACAGATACAACGTGATTGTATGACGCGGGATACCTCGGGACGTTCGAACCGTCGTTTCCCGCGGAGGCGCAGATAACAACACCTGCCGCCCACGCGTTTTCAACAATCAACTGCGTGTAACTGCTCGGTGTAGAACCCCCGAAACTGCAGTTGATTACCTTCACGCCGTTCTGATAACTGTACGTTAAACCGCTGTTCGTATTGTATAAATAAGAATACCCGCTTCCCGTGTTGTCGTTGTCAGCTCCGTGCTTGCATACGAGAATCTTGCACTTGAATCCGACTCCCGCTCCGCCTACTCCGTTGTTTGTTACCTGCGACGCGCAGCCTGAAGTGTGCGAGCCGTGCTCACAGTAGTAATTCACTATGTTCGGATCGTTATCCTCGGACAGAGACTGGTAATTCGCGCCCGCGAAGTCCCATCCTCTCCAGTCGTCAACGTAACCGTTGTTGTCGTCGTCTGTTGAATTGGTCGGGTTTTCGAGGTAATTGTATTTTATGTTTGCCGAAAGGTCGGGATGGTCTAAATCGCTTCCCGTATCGACAAGACCGATAACAACGTTCGTATCACCCTGCGTGATGTCCCACGCCGCGTATGAAGCGATTTTCGAAATGTGATACTGGCTTCCTACCGACGGGTCGTTAGGCGTAAAATCCGCTACCATTACGTAATCAGGCTCCGCCCAATCCAGTATGTCCTTGTTCTGGCTGTATATCTCTTCGGCCAGTTCCGACGGGTCGGTGCCTGCCGAGTAGTATACCGCGAAAATTCTCGCCAACTGGTCATCGCCGTACATTCTCTTTGCCGCAACGGGATTCAGAGGATGCCTCTGTTTTATTTTCGTAACCGTGTATTTTGCCAAATCCCTGTCAACCTTCAATACATTAAAAGCCGTCGGCGCGAAATTCGTCACGTCATTCTTGAATTTAATGTTTATCAGTCCTTTTAGATACAACGCACCGTCATTCCTCTGAATGACGACGTCGTTTGCCATTTTATACTTCGGCGTGTAAACGTCCATAAATCCGGTAAGAGATACAGCCGCGAGAAGTACCGCCGCGATTAAAATTTTAGAATATTTCATACTGCTTCTTTTATATTAAAAAAGAGGCTGCACCGGTTTACCCCGTACAGCCTCGCTAAATTCAAATTATAAACTGATGTTACTTTACAAGCATCATTTTTTTCGTGTCCGTGAACCCGTTCGCGCTCAGCCTGTAGAAGTAAATTCCGCTCGTCAGTCTTGAAGCGTCAAACGTAACTTCGTATGTTCCCGCGTTCATCTGTTCGCTAACAAGCGTTTCGACTTCCTTGCCGAGTGAATTGTAAACCTTCAATGTAACTTCGCCTGCTTTCGGCAATGCGAACTTAATCATCGTCGAAGGATTGAAAGGATTCGGATAGTTCTGGCTTAAACTGAACGATGAAGGAACTTCGCCCGTGTTCACACCGATGCCGCTCGGTCCGGTGTACTTTATTAAACCGCCGGTTAATCCCGTGCCGCCTAATGCCGCGAATCCGAGATTTGCGTTGATGAAACTAAAATGGGAAATCTGTCCGAGTGTTGCCTGAAGCGGAACAAATTCTCTTATCCACGTCGTGCCGAGGTTTGTCGTCTTGTAAACACGTGTCGTGTCGCCCTGTGTGCTCATTCTTATCGTACCGTCTGATTTTATTGAGTTCATGTTCATAACCGCGAATGTGCCAATACCCGATGGCGGTGTAACAGAAGTAAATGTCACGCCTCCGTCGGTTGTCTTCTTGATGTCTCCCGCGCTTGAACCTATCATCCCGTTTGTATTCGTTACGAATCCAACCGCCTGCCAGTAGATACCGGATGTTCCGCCCGTTCCGGGAACTGACGTACTGCTCCACGTTCCGTAAAAACCTGTCGCTGTCTTGAATATCTTGCAAGTGCTGGCACCGGATGTGGCAATTGCCGAGCCAATCCATACGTGTGATGAGTCTGTCCAGTCCATTGCATTGATTACACCCCATTCATTAGCAACTGTAGCAGTGGGTACTCCTGTCGGCAGATACCAGTTATTTCCTCCGTTATTTGTCATTCTGAATTGGAATTGCTGGCCTGAACCTGTCGGGTCGCCGACATATATTCCATAGTTTGTATTGAACATGTAAACGCCGTTTGTGAATGAACCCGATACCGCGAGTACCTGCGTCCAGTTTACGCCGCCGTTAGTCGTCTTGTATAACGTGCCGTTTGCGTTACCTACGAATGCTGTCGTCGCGTCAAATGCGAACATACCGTATGAATTTGCGCTTGTTAATCCACCGTTCCTTAATGTCCAACTCGTTCCGCCGTTCGTCGAAACATAAACTCTCGCCGCGCCGCCTGACGCGTCGCAGGCAACCCAAATCGTGTTTGCGTCAACTGCGTATATCGAATTTATAGGAGGATTCGGTGCGGGTAACGCGCTGACGTATGTCCACGTCTGTCCGTAACCGATTCCCGCTACGAGCAACAATAAAACTGTTAAAATTTTCTTCATTTCTAATCTCCGGGAATTTAATTTGATAAAGTTATTTACATATTTCTTAAAAATATACATTACTTTTATTATTGTAAATAGTAAAGGAAATCAAATTTTTCACTTGCCCTTGTGTGAATTTTGACTATTTTTACGTATGTCATATATTTATCTCGGCACAACCTTTAATCCGGACTCAATTTCCTTTAACGATGTCCTCTATGCGTATTCCAATGGGTATTTTCCGATGGGCGATGCCGACGGTACTATCAACTGGTTTGACCACGAACCCCGATGTATCGTTCCGCTTTTAGGAAAAGATTTTAAAATATCCCGTTCTCTCAGGCAGGTAATCAAAAGCGGTAAATTTCAAATTCGAATTGACACCGACTTTCATTCAGTAATAAGGAGTTGCTCCCAATCCCACGGCGAAACCTGGATTACTCCCGAAATTATTTCGCTCTATTCGGATTTGTTCAATAAAGGATTCGCCCACTCCGTCGAAGCGTATTCGGACGGTAAACTCGCCGGTGGTCTCTACGGCGTCGCGCTCAAATCAGCCTTCTTCGGAGAATCTATGTTCTTCAGCGTTCCGAACGCCTCAAAAGTCTGCGTCGTCTATCTTCACGAATTGCTCGTAAAGAATAATTTCCGCCTTTTTGATATCCAGATGTCAACCCCGCTCTTCAGATCCTTCGGCGCATTAGAAATATCATCGGAAGATTACAGAAGCCTTCTGGCTAAAGCCCTGAAAAAAGACTCCAAATTTGTTTAG
>CALGII010000067.1 GCA_937915485.1 uncultured Ignavibacteriota bacterium
ACTCGCAGGAACTGTATCAGACTGTCAGGGGCAGAATCTCAGAATACATAACGAAGCAGCCGGTTCCCGGAACTTCAGTAAAACTGTTCTCGGAAAGTTACAAGAACGGAACGGAGGCTGCAGCGGACGGATTTTTCGTTTTCGAAAAAGTCCCGCCCGGCAGGTACAGTGTTACGGTTGAAATGATAGGATACTACCCGTTCGCGGTTGAGAACGTAATCGTTACGACGGGAAAAGAAACGTTTGTGAACGTTGAACTGCGCGGTTCGGAAATCAGCACTGACGAAATAGTCGTTACGGATGAGATAGAGAAAGAGAAATCATCGAATCCGTTTTCGGTAATCAGCGGACGCTCGTTCAGCATAGACGAGACAAAACGTTTCGCGGGTACGTTCGACGACCCGATGCGCGCGGTACAGAATTTCGCGGGAGTTGTAAGTTCGCCCAATGTAAACACGAACGGGATAGTGGTCCGCGGCAATTCACCGAAAGGGCTTCTATGGCGGCTTGAGGACGTGGACATACCCAACCCGAATCATTTCAGTTTCGCGGGCCGGAACAGCGGCGGGCTGACGGTATTCAGCGGTCAACTTCTTTCGAATTCCGATTTTTACACGTCCGCGTTTCCGCCCGAATACGGTAACGCCTTCTCCGGAGCTTTCGATATGAAGTTCAGGAACGGCAACTGTTTTAAAAGGGAGTACACGGCGCAACTTGGAATACAGGGAATTGAGTTCGCCGCCGAAGGTCCCTTTTCACTTAAAGGCAAATCGTCATTCCTTTTCAACTACAGATATTCGGTTTTCGGATTTCTCCAGTTGTTCGACAAGGATATGAAGAACAAAGTTCCGTCATATCAGGACCTGTCTTTTAAGATTAATATTCCGACCGTTAACGCCGGAACATTCTCGTTGTTTGGCATAGGCGGTCTCGACAAATCGAAATACGACCCTGAAGCGGACAGCAGCAAATGGGAGAACCTCGACGACAGAACGAAATCATCTCTCGGTAATACAATGGGCGCCGTCGGGCTTTCGCACGCGATTCCCCTCGGAAGGAACACACTTCTTAAGACGACTCTTTCCGCAAGGACTCAGCAAATCGATTATGAAAAAGGTTTCGTAAATTCCGATTACAGTATTAGTCCGACAGATAAAGTAAATTACAAGACATCGGGTTTGGTAGTTTATTCTTACATTCATCATAAATTCAGCGGCACTCACATAAACAAGACAGGAATCCGCTACACGGAAATGTTTTTTAACGCTGATATAAGTTCCGAGAATCAGTTCACGGGCGCGTACGAGCATATAACAGACGACAACGGCAGCACGGGGCTTCTTCAGGCATTCACCCAATCCTCAATCAACATCGGCAGCAGGTTCACGCTCGCGGGAGGATTGAACATAAACTATTTCGCTTTAAACAAATCCACAACCGCGGAGCCGAGGCTCTCCCTGAAATTAGCCCTGAACCGCGTCAGTTCGCTCAGCGCGGGTTTCGGAATGCACAGCCAATATGAAGACATTTGCGTTTACCTTTCGAGCGTCAAGGACAGTTCGGGAACATCGCTCAATTTTAACAGGGACCTGAAACCTTCACGAGCGCTGCATTTCGTACTCGGATATGACCTCATGTTTTCTAAGGACATTCATTTAAAGGCGGAAGGTTATTATCAGCGGCTATATGACGTGCCAGTCATGAAGGATTCCTATTATTCGATGTTGAACAATCCGGGCGGATACTTCAACGACCCGCTTGTTAACAGCGGAAGCGGCAGGAACGCGGGACTCGACCTCACTCTGGAAAAATTCTTCAGCGGCAATTACTATTATATTTTCACGGCTTCGGTTTATGATTCAAAATACAAAGGCGGCGACGGCATCGAAAGGAACGGAAAGTATAATTCAAATTTCGCATTCAACCTGCTCGGCGGAAAGGAATTTTTAACCAAATCAGGGAATGTATGGAGCGTAAATTTAAAGGCGTCATACACCGGAGGTGAATACTACATACCGGTCGATTTTGACAACTCTGTACGCGAGAAGCGCGAGATACTCGACTACTCGCGGATATACACCGAAAAACTTGAACCGTTCCTCTATCTCGACGCCACGCTCTCGTACAGAATCAATTACAAAAGAACGTCTCTGGTAATCACAGCTCAGGCGAAAAACATACTCGACAAAAAGGTCGTACTGGGATATTCATACAACAACTATTCGAAAAGCATTAATGAACAGACGGAACTCGGACTCGTTCCGATGCTGAGCGTGAAATACGAGTTCTAGTCAATTAATAATTAGTAATTAGTAATTAATAATTAAGAGCGGTTCCGGAAGTAAGTAGTTAGGAGTCAGGAGTTATCCCGATAAGTCGGGACGCCCCGAGTAACTCGGGGTAGACGCCGAACGCGGAAGTTAGGAGTTAGAATATAGAAAATAGAAAATGGAAAATGGGAAATGGAGATTAGACATCCGGAAATCGTTTCCGTAATATCTTTTTGTAACCCCACCTTTTAAGGTGGGGTGAATGATGAGCAACTAAAGGATTTTACAAAAACGGTCAGGAAAAATTCCTGACCATTTTTGAATTACTAATTATTAATTACTAATTACTAATTATTTGTTTGTTTGGTACTTCGCGTCCGATATCATTTTTTCGACGTCGCTGTACTGCGTATAATCCTTCGTAATCTGATTCAGCATTTCGAGGGCGAGCGTCCAGTTATTTCCTTCGAAAGCGCGCTTGCCCGCGGCGAATAACAGGTTATTTCTCGCGGGAATGTAACGCGACTTGTAATATTCGTATTCCACGTCCTTGCCTGAGTACGGGTCGAAGTAAGATGTCGTAATGATTTTCGAATACTCCACTCCGTCCAGAAATTCCTTGTCGCTGAGATACTGGTTCATTCTGTCGAGCCTTGTTTCCATTATGTTGTTCACGACGGTCTGCCTGAGCCTGTTCACGTCCTCGGCGTTCTTGAAAGATTTCGGGAAATCCGAAAGGAGTATCAGAATAGCCGTCGAGTCCTTCACGGGATTAAGGGTCTGAACGTACGACCATTTCTCGTCGAAGAAATTCGTAATTGCCTGAGTGAACATGTAATCAATTACGGAATTCTTCTTGAAGTCTTCAGGGAAATCCGATATGTTCAGCAAGGCGTCATACCAGTTTCGCATTTCAAAATATTTCTGTCCAGCGGCGAACTCCTCGTCGTAACTAAGTTTGACCGGAGGAAGCGTCCTGTGCATTATGCACCTGTAGTTCGTGCTGTTAAGGTCGTTTACAATCGTTATGCCGAAAACATCAACGCCTGTCTGGTCCCTGTTCAACTGCCTCAAGGCAAAAGCCCTGAAGTTCTGGTAATTCCTTGAAAATATTTCCGCCTGAAATTTCGGCACCTTTACTTTTGCCGTTACGCTCACGGTGTTCAGGTAATCCACGGGAACGTTTATAGTGACGTCATACATTTCCGTGTTCGGGTTGTAATACCCGAGTCCCGTTACTTTCACGTCGACGAGTCCGAGGCTGTTCTTCTGAGACTGTTTTATTATACCTTCCGAGACTTTCATTTCTTCGGCAACATTCGACACCATCATCTGTTTCTGAAACTTAACCCTGCTCGCGCGGTTTTCCTGGTCCTGGTCGTTTTCGAACTGAGTCTTTGTTATGAAAAGGTCGGGATACTTCTGCGCAATCTTATTGTAGTATTTAATCATGTCGAAATCATAAACATAAATTCCCTTATCGGAAAGGAGCGCCATTCTTCCGTCGTCCTTGCTGAATACGAAATTGTTTTTCTGCTGGTTATACGGGTCGATTTTTGATTTATACATCTGCACGCCGCCGAGGTTGTAAACCCCGCGTATCGCGCCGTTATCGACTATGAAATAATCGAACAATCCGCTCGCTACGGGCATTGCAGAAACGCCGTCAATTTCTTTGAGAGTGATTATGCTTTCCTGTGTAAGTTTGAAAAGTTTTACACCCTGCGGCGTAAGGCAAATCATTATCTCTCCCCTGTCGTCAAAATCTATGGACTTGAAATCCTTCAGGGGAAAAGTGCGCACTTTTTTGCCCGTCTTCGTATCGAGGTAATCGATGTTGTTTCCGTTCCTGCAGAAAAGCGTGTTGCCGTCTCCGCTGATGTCGAGAGCAATCTCGCCCGAGTACTGCATCACAGGCTCGCCTTCGGCGATGTCGAAGAGAACCGTATTCGCTCCAGCCACGACTACAATCGACCTGCCGTCCGGAGTCAGGAAAAAGTTGCTGATGCCTTCAAGATTAAAGTCCTGAATAATCTGACCGTAAACTATGTCAACGTACGTAAGAACGATTCTGTCGGGTGAAAGTTCGAGTATTCCCGCTTTGGTTCCGTCGGAAGTGAATTTAACTTTGACGTCATTCGGGTCGTTGCTCAGGTCAAGAATTTTCTTGACAGTATATGCGCCGTTTTCGTCGTACGAGCCGATTTCGAGGTAGTATGAACCCTCTTTTGCAATCTGCCTCGCAACGACGAGATTATTATTATTATCGAAGTAACCCGCTACCGCGGTTGTGATATTTTTGAAATTGAGAGCGACCGCATCGTCGAATTTCGTCTGTGAAAAGCCGTTCGAAAACGCGGCGAACAAAAGAATAAGCGCGAGAATGGTTTTTGTTTTCATAGTTTTCAAGATTTTATTATTGTCTAAAAATAAATTAAATAATAATGATATGGTAGAAAGAAATTGAGGGCAATGCAAGGAGCATCTTTGCCTCCGGAACATATTATTTTAGATTTCCGGATATCGGCACACGGTAAGATCGGATACAACGGATTAACACGGATAGAGCGACCGAATTTCCTCAGGGAGAAAGAATACCCCGGGGAAATGCGTTTGTACTTCGGAAAAATGCGCTTGTACTTCAGGGAAATGCGTTTGTACTTCGGAAAAATGCATTTGTACTTCGGGGAAATGCGTTTGTACTTCGGGGAAATGCGTTTGTACTTCGGGGAAATGCGTTTGTACATTCATTAAATGGATTTGCACTTTCGTTAAACGGATTTGCACTTTCGTTAAATAGATTTGCACTTTCATTAAACAGATTTGTACTTTCGTTAAACGGATTTGCACTTTCGTTAAATAGATTTGCACTTTCGTTAAATAGATTTGCACTTTCATTGAACGGATTTGCACTTTCATTGAACGGATTTGCACTTTCATTGAACGGATTTGCACTTTCATTAAACAGATTTGCACTTTCATTGAACGGATTTGCACTTTCATTGAACAGATTTGCACTTTCATTGAACGGATTTGCACTTTCGTTAAACGGATTTGCACTTTCATTGAACGGATTTCGCTGTTTTACAACCATTTTTGCAGGGTAATTTTCTCAAAACCTTAAAAATGAACAAAAACAGGGGCTTTAGATAAAAACGTGGTAGATTAGGAAAAGCGGCGGAGTTGAAAAGCCGGCAAAGAAAACATATTACGAAAACGTAAAATTTAAAAAATTGCGTAGCATAATAATAATTTTTTTTATATTTTTATTTAGTTCGCATAAAAAAAATAAAGATAAAGGGTAATCAGTATATCTCATTTAAGGGTAATAATGGGCGATTCCAAAATCGGACATTTAAAAGAATTTCGTCTCATTCATCAGCGGCGAATTTAAGCATACCGGAACACGGTTCCCCAACTTAATAGATATAAGCATACCCGCAATTATTTACAAAGAGTAAAAATAGGCTTTCAATAAGATTATTCAGGGAGAATAGTTTTATTGGGTTTTTTTGCTTAAAATTTTAAATAATATCGGAATGAAAAACTTTACGAAGACAATGCTCGCGTCGGCATTACTGCTGATAATATTCTCAAGTTTGGGATGGGGACAGATACTTGTAAATTACAAATTTGAAAATAATCTCAGTCCCGAAAGCGGGGCAGTAGGTTCACCAAATTTAACATTTTCAATATCTGCGACATATAATGCTGGTGTTACCGGGCAATCATTAGTCACCGGAACGGCAAGCAACGCAAATGGTGCTTATATAGAACTTACGATAAGTTCAACAGGTTATGAGAGTTTAAAACTAAGCTGGGCTGGAAGGACTTCAAATGCCACAACCCCAGGTAGTTGGGTTTTGACCGGAGATTATGGATCAGGATATGGTTCAGCAATTCATACTCAATCGCTTACTACATCTTTTATCAACACAGGCAATATTAATCTATCTACGGATTTCAACAATAAATCTACTATAAAATTAAAAATTACTGCAAGTAATTCTTCACTTCGAAATCTTCGAATCGATGATTTAATTTTATCAGGGACAGCTTCGTCATCGAATAGTATCACCACTGGTACTGTATCTTCAACACCTTTTTGCATAAATGCAACAAACGGCATTTCAGGTACAGTTGCATATACTTCCACAGGCACTTATTCGGGCGCAACATTTACGGCATACTTATCAGATGCAACAGGATCATTTACTTTACCAACAAATATAGGTACTGCTAGCGTTACTGGTACTGATCCAAGCGGAAATATTAATATCACCATTCCTGCCGGGACACCTTCAGGAACAGGATACAAAATACGAATAGATTGTAACACACCTGCTGTTACGGGCACTACCAGTTTAGCGTTTGAAATTGTAAATGGAGCAAATAATGTTTCGAACCCGACTGCTACTCCAAACGATAAGCAAGTAATGTTAACATGGACAAATCCAACCGGCTGTTATGATGAAATTATGGTGATCGCAAAGACATCTACGATTACAGGAACACCAAGCGGTGATGGAACGGCATACAGCCATAATTTAAATTACGGCACTGGGACACCATTTGATGGCGGATATGTAGTATATAAAGGTGTAGTTTCTCCAGAGACGATAACATCACTTACGAATGGAACAAATTACTATTTTAAATTCTTCACTAGAAAAGGAACTGATTGGAGTACAGGCATCGAAATAAATTCAACGCCTAATTTAAATACTGATGTATTCAGAACGAAAGCAACAGGAAATTGGAATTCGACTTCCACTTGGGAAAGTTCTCCAGATGGAACGACTTTTGTAAATGCAACTACGACTCCTGGTCCTAACAACACTGTTTATGTACAATCTGGTCATACCGTAACATTGACTCAGAATGAATCCTGCAACGACTTACACATAAGCACTGGCACCACATCTGCAACAAATGGAAGTGAAGGAGTTGTTGCATTAACTTCATATACATTACAAATATACGGAAAGTTAAGATGTTATTATTCTTCTGTAGGCGATGTGCCGGGAACTACTACTAATTCAGTAGGCACAGGACCTATCACAAAGTCATCAGGAAGTAATGGTAGAATTAAATTCGTTGGAGTGAGTCGAAACATTTTAAATTCCGGAGAATGGGCTGCAAGCAACACGGGATCAACTTCAACATTTGGTATTGAGATTGCTTTGAATAGCGGTGAAACTGCGACTATGCAAACAAGCATAAAGGCCTCAACCTGGATAATATCTTCAGGAATTTTAAATACGGGAGATAACAGAATAGCAGTCGATATTGGTGGTACAACAGGAAGTGATGTTATAATAAATGCCGGAGCAACTGTCATATCAAGCGCTTATGGTTCAGGAACCTCTGCCGTTGTCAGTCGTACCGGATCTTCTGTTGGTGGTGTATTTACTCTAAATGGTACACTAATATTATTAGGTAATGCGCCGACAATTGGAATGTCAACGATTAATCTTAATGGAAGTGTAGAATACGGCCTCGAAGGTGACCAGACATTTTTAACAGCAATATATAGCGGGGCTTCACCAAATGTTTATAATAATTTAATTATAAGCGGATCATCAACAAAATCATTGATAGGTAATACTACTGTCAACGGTGTTCTTACGTTAACTTCCGGGAAATTAGTTACAGCATCAGACAAGAAACTTATTTTAGGAACAAGCGCGACTATTACAGGCGGTTCTTCAACAAGTTTCATCGACGGTCCTCTGGATTTAAATACTAATTCAACAGACCAGAAGACAGTGCATGTAGGGAGCGGAACGAATTACAGAACCGTCGGAGTGAAACCGGAAACCGCCGACGCAACGACATACTCAATACAATTTAATAATTTCGCTTATTCCGACACTGTCACTTTTACCGCTCCTCTGGTAAAAGTCAGCACACGGGAACATTATATAATAAGCAGGACGAGCGGCATTGCGAACGCGAAAGTGACTATCAGTTGGGATTCACTTGCGGGTATTACCAATCTCGGAAATTTACAAGTCGGGCGATGGAATTCTTCAAGTTGGGTAGATGCCGGAAGAACCAGTTTCACAGGAAACGAGAGAAACGGCACAATAACATCAGGAATAATTTCGTCATTCAGTCCGTTCGCGATTGCTTCGACTTCTGATCAGCCGCTTCCCGTTCATCTTTCTTCATTCACTTCATCGGCAAGCAGGAGAAACATTAATTTGAACTGGACGACGGCGACTGAAAACAATAATTCGGGATTCGACGTTGAGAGAAAAGGAATGAACGAAAGCAACTGGATGAAGGCGGGTTACGTTCAGGGAAGCGGAAATTCGAATTCGACGAAGAACTATTCGTTCACTGACAGAGGTCTGCAAACGGGCAAGTATCAATACAGGCTCAAGCAGATTGACTTCAACGGAAACTACGAGTATTTCGACCTTAACGGATACGTCGAAGTCGGAGTGCCTAACAAGTACGACATTTCGCAGAACTATCCGAATCCTTTCAATCCCGTGACGAAGATTGATTACGACCTGCCTTTCGACAGCAAGGTAAGTTTAAGGATTTATGACGTAACGGGACGCGAGGTGAAGAGTCTTTTCAGCGGAGATATGAAGGCGGGTTACTACACGCAAATGTTCGACGCGTCATCACTTTCGAGCGGAATTTATTTCTACAGAATTGCCGCGAATTCACTGTCGGGGAATTTCGTGATGACGAAGAAGATGGCTCTAATCAAGTAGTCTTTAAAATTTTGTTTTAAACAAGGGGTTTTGCTACGGTGGAACCCCTTCTTTTATATCAAATATCAAAAATAAAAAATCAAAAATAAAGAATAAAGAATCTATCCCGACAAGTCGGGACGCAAAGAACGCGGAATTTAGAATCAAATTTTAGAGCAAGAGCATTTAGCCGGCTTTTCAGTTCATAGTTTCCGATAGAGATTGGCAGTTTAAAACTGTATCCGGAAGAATCACATAAACCGTTGAAACGGTTTTGCGTTATCGTTATTACTGTCCCAAGGCTGAAGCCTTGGGCTAGGCCGGAGAGCATTCGCAGTTTACACAGATTGAATATTCGTTCAAGTTCCGGATAATATTGTTTGTATACATCTGCATTTTGCGAGTTACGAAGCCGGGGCTTCGTAACCAGATGGAAGAGGAATCACAATAAACCGTTGAAACGGTTTTGCGTTATCGTTATTACTGTCCCAAGGCTGAAGCC
>CALGII010000068.1 GCA_937915485.1 uncultured Ignavibacteriota bacterium
GCCCGTCGTTTTATTACGATCATTTCGGCGCGAATAAACTTTATTCGAGAATATACTGGTTTCTGGCGGACGGAACACTGATGTTCCTCATTCCGGTCCTGTCAATAAAATTTTTATTCAGACAAAAATTATCCGATTTCGGTGTCGCGAAAGGGGATTTGAAGTTCGGACTGCTCACATCGGGCGTGTTTCTTGCCTTCATGCTGGTTATCGTCTGGATAGTCTCCGCGTCCGAAGAATTCGCCAACACCTATCCTCAGGGGGGAGCAGTTCTGCGCTTTGATATGGGGCTGCTGCTTTTGTATGAAATCTGCATACTCGTTTATATGCTGGGATGGGAGTTCCTCTGGAGAGGGTATATGCTCTTCGGCCTTAAGGAGAAACTGGGATATTATACTATATTTATTCAAATGATTCCGTTTTTTATCTTGCATAAAGGAAAACCCGATATCGAGTTGTTTGCATCAATTCTCGCGGGAATTATACTCGGGATTCAGGCGTTGAGAAGCAGGTCTTTCGTTTACAGTTGGATGCTGCATTTCTTTGTAATGTTTTCGATTGACGTGATATCGGTATTAAGGTATAAATTTAATTTTTATTCAATATTTTAGGCGGTTATTATGAAATTAGCGGTCAACATAGATCATATCGCGACTCTCAGGGAAGCGCGCGGTGAAATTGAGCCGGACCCTGTTATCGCGGCGGGCATCTGCGAACTCGCAGGCGCGGAAGGAATCGTGTGCCACCTCAGAGAAGACAGAAGGCACATTAACGACAGGGACGTCAGGCTTCTTAGAGAGGTCGTGAAGACGAAACTCGACCTCGAAATGGCGGCGACAGATGAAATGGTCAAGATTGCCTGCGAAGTGCTTCCTGACCTCGTGACGCTCGTTCCCGAAAACAGGAAAGAACTCACGACTGAAGGCGGGCTCAACATCGAGCCGATGAAAGACAGGCTTAAAGACGTTATAAGCGAACTCTCCGATAAGGAAATTTTCGTGAGCCTGTTCCTTGACCCCGATCCGAAAAATGTCGACCTCGCTCTTGAAGTCGGCGCCGACATAATCGAAATTCATACTGGAAAGTACGCGAACAGCGTTACCGAAGATGCGCAGATTGCCGAACTCGGGAAAATAGGAGCCGTTGCGAGAATGGCTTCCGAACTGGATTTGGTCGTAACAGCAGGGCACGGTTTGAATTATTACAACATATTTCCGTTCCTGAACATTCCTGAAATCCGCGAGGTCAGCATCGGGCATTCGATAATGTCGAGAGCGGTATTTACCGGGCTTCAGAAGGCGGTCGAGGATATGGTGAAAATAATAGCGAAATTTTAATGAGCGTACTCAAGGCATTCAATCTCGTCAAGGAATATAAGAAACGCGTCGTCGTGAATGACGTTTCGGTTTCCGTCAAGCAGGGTGAAATCGTCGGTCTGCTTGGTCCGAACGGAGCGGGCAAGACTACGACATTCTATATGATTTGCGGTATGATAAAACCCAACGGCGGTGAGATTGAACTCGACGGGGATAACATATCGAAATATCCGATGTACAGGCGCGCGCAGGCGGGCATTGGCTATCTGCCGCAGGAGCCGTCAATTTTTAGGAAGATGACCGTGAGGGAGAACATTACTTCCATACTTCAATTCATGGGTCTGGACAAGGACGAGATTGATGAGAAGTGCGGGAAACTCCTTAGTGATTTTAACATAAAAAAAATAGAGGATTCAAAAGGTTATACTCTTTCGGGCGGTGAAAGACGCAGGACGGAAATTGCACGGGCGCTCGCGTCCGACCCGAAGTTCATTCTCCTCGATGAACCTTTCGCGGGCATAGACCCGATTGCCTCGGAAGACATTATGAGAATTGTCGCGCACCTGAAGGACAGGGGTATAGGCATCCTCATTACAGATCACAACGTCCACGAAACACTGTCTATCGTCGACAGGGCGTACATACTAATCGAAGGAAAGATATTCCGTTCGGGCACCGCGCTTGAACTCGCATCCGACGAGAAAGTAAAAAAACTTTACCTCGGCGAAAACTTCAGCCTCGACAGGTACCTGCTTATGAATAAAGAAAAGGAAAGTAAGTAACTCCCGCTGCCGCGGAGACTTAGAGATTTGTTACTGTCAGGAGTTACCTCCTGACAGCGTAAGGACGAAAGTCCGACGAGCACCAGGAACAGGGTCCAAATTCAGATTTATTCAACGATTGCCGAAAAAAATAAAATTATCTCTTCGACTTAGCCCACGGCTTCAGCTACGGTTAAAGCACATCTATTAAAACGGTTTAAAAATTCAGATTTATTCGACGATTGCCGAAAAAAATAAAATTATCTCTTCGACTTAGCCCACGGCTTCAGCCGTGGGTGAAATTGTGTTAACGCAAAACCGTTTCAACGGTTTAAAATCCTGAATAAAAATCATAGAAATCGAATATTCGGAGCTATGTACAGTATGATTACTGTTTGTTTCTCACACGCAGTTGTTCATACTGATATTCTTAAATTTAAGGAAAGATAATCTCTAATAAATAAATAATGTACGAATGTCTATTTTAAACCAGTCTCGGTTTATTTTCTGAAATACTCATAACCAGCATTCATCATAGGAAAAAATGTGAAAACATTATACTTGACTCGTAATTGCATTTGAAAGAAAAGAAAAATAGGAATCATCTCTGATAATCCCGAATATAAATATGTATAATAATAACAAACCCGGAAATAATTCCGGGTTTGTAACAAACTTGAATCAATCTTTCTAAGACATGAATTACTATTTTAGTAAGACCATAGATTTTATTACATTATATTCGTTAGTTATGATTCTATAGTAATAAATGCCGCTGGACAATTTACTTCCGTCGAATTCAATACTATGCTTTCCTGAAGTTAACGAATTATAATTATTTGCAAATACTGCTTCGCCGAGAATATTGTATACTATTATACGAACATTACCCGTCTTCTGAAGGTTGAAGGAGATTGTCGTTTTTGGATTAAATGGGTTGGGATAATTCATAGCGTCGTTGCCGGTCGCATTTCTATTGCTCGGGTTTTGAACGTCTGTCGATAAACTGTATTTTAAAGTGGCATTATCAGGATAAGAATAGCCTGCCTGATATATCTTTAATCCATCCCTTTCATTTACACCTTTAACCGATGAGACTTGGTCTATGGAATTAAGATGATCATACGAGGCAGTACCGATATAATTACCGTCTTTGTCGTAAGAAATCAACAGCATGTTATAATTTCCATAATCGATTCTCGAAGAGGCTCCTATATATAGGTTGTAATAGGAGTCTAAAATCATACACTCTTTATCTGTTTCGGTGCTTAAACCTGCAACATAATCATGTGACCATAGTACTTGTCCGCAAGGATTCAATTTGCAGACTTTAGTCATTGAGTTTTGATTTACACCGCTGACATATAATTCAGGGGTATTTGTCAGCATTTTATCCCCTTCATAAGAGTCCTCATTACAATCGTATATAATTGATGTATACCCGATCTTAATATTCAGTCCGCACCCACTTGGAATGCTCGTAATCCAATCTGGAATGAGGCTTGAATAGTATTTCATAACTATGATATTGTCATCACTTCTGCCTGTAACATAAACATTGCCGTATATGTCGAAATCAAGATCGTAGGCGGCGGCATCCGGAATCTCTATTCCTCCATTATACCTGTCCTGAGCGAGTAAAACACCCGCTGGTGAGTATTTTAGTGCAACCCAGTCATTGTTATTTTCACCGATTACGTAACTGTAACCGTCACTCGTTACCTTGATATTATATGGATAAGAATATCCGCTCTGATATGGTGCATATTGAATCCACTCTAAAGCGCCAGCGGGTGTAATCTTGAAAGTCGCGATTCCACCCGAACTAAATGGACCAGTACCGTATATATTGCCGCTTGCATCAATATCAATTGCAGTCACGAATTCCGGTGTGTGTTGGCTGGAACCAAACTGGCATTTCCATAACCTTTGCCCTGTCGGTGAAAATTTTAGAACCAAATAATCATCAAAAGCTAAATAACTAAGGTACCCACCCGAGACAATTACGTTTGCCTCAGGATCTGTTTTTATATCAGTCACAAATTCGTCGTACCAGGTATCGCTGAATTCATACTGCCAGTTTTCCTGTCCCGCCCTGTTCAATTGTCTTATCATTATTCCCTGGTCCCCCCCGGTTCTGTTCATAGTAACCGCAAAAGCAATTCGTCCATAAACATCTATATCGAGATACGGGTATTCAGTCCCGAGTCCGTATGGATTTATGTATCTATTTTCCCAGTTAAGAGTAAACTGTGAAACCGCTATTTCACAACAGAAAAATAACACGATGAGTGTGAAAGAAATTTTCTTAAACATAAGAACCTCCTAAATTTTGATTAGTAATAATAATTTATTATATGGCTGGTTGTAGAACCTGAACAATCATAATATTACCTCCTCTCTAAGATGATTGCGTTAAATGAAGTAGAAAAATGTTGTTTTCAAGGAAAACTTAAGGAGAAATAACAGAAAAGTCAACACAAATAATTAATACGGTTATCATTTAGTATTGATTTGATATTGAGGAATAATAAACATAATTCGAATAAAAATGGTATATAACTATGATAGAGTAAAATTACAGGTTTCTATTTGCTTCCTGTCCGGTATTCAATGAGTGCTTTGTATCGCTATTCATAAAAACATGCTAATTATTCTTCTTCTTGTCTGGACTTTTCTTTATTTCCTTCTTTTCGGTCTTTGTATCGCTTATAGTTGTTGACCGAGTCTCCGAACTCGATGTGCTTTCCGTCGCAGGTGAAGATTTCTTCTTGTAATCCGTAAGATAAAATCCGGAGCCTTTGAATATAAGCCCTGCCGGAAGACTTACCAACTTCTTGAGAGTGTCGTGTCCGCAGGACGGGCATAACTTTACCGGCTCGTCTTTTATTGAATGAAATATCTCAAATGTTTCGTTGCAGTTTTCGCATTTATAATCGTATGTCGGCATAAATATTTATTTCTCTTAATAATTCACTTGTGGCGTCAGGTATTTACCTGACGCGGCAGGCGAAGCCTGCCTAGCACAACAAACCTTATATCAGACCTTCGGTCTGAGTGTCAGGTGAATACCTGACACCACGAAAAATACCTGACACCTCGAAAAAACCTGACACCAAAAAAATATTTCAAATAAATCCTATCTGATGGAGTTTCTCATCTCCGGTGGCGTCAGGTATTTACCTGACGCGGCAGGCGAAGCCTGCCTAACACATCAAACCTTATATCAGACCTACGGTCTGAGTGTCAGGTGAATACCTGACACCACAAAGGGCTCACAAAACGAAGGGCTTACAAATTTAAAATACGTTTCTTGGCTGCTTCGTATTCGTCTTTCGTTATGAGGTTCTCGTCAAGCGCCTGTTTAAGTTTTTTCAATTCATCAAGATTGAAGGAACCGCCTTTCTGCTCCTTCGCGGCGGGTTCGTTTTGCCTGATTTCGACGCCGCCGTCGAGCAATTGCTTAACCCTCAGCACGCGCTTGTTTCCGTCGCCGCAGAGGAACGAGAACTTATCGAGATTCTTCCTCAGCGTCTTCACGCTTTTTACGAATTCATCCTTCGAGTCAGCGGGAATGTAGTTCTCTATCTCGCGCGCGAGTTCCCTCACGATTTTATACTGGTAAGTTTCGGTTTTCTTCTTCGCCTGACCCGCAATCTCGACCTCTTCGAGTTTATAAACATTCTCGTAGTAATATTCGAATATTAAAAGCACCTCGGCGAATAATTCCTTGTCAATGAACTTCTTTTTAAGCGAATCCGCTTCTTTCAGTATCTTATACCTTAACGATTCGGGTCCTTCCTCTTCGAAGAGGCGGTTTATAAGCCTCGTTTCTATACCGAGTTGCTCCGTTCTGCTTACCGTTATGCCTTCCTGAAGCGTATATTTGAAGAACGCCTTTCTTTCTCCCGTCGCGGGATTTACTTCAAAATCGATTTCAAACAAGCCGAAAATCAAACCGAGTATGAACGCCTTGTATGATTCGTCGTAACGTTTGCGCTCTTCGTTCGTCAGCGGAATTATGTCGCCGTACACGAAATAATTCTTGTTGTTGTGCATGTCGATGTTGGAGTTCTTTACGAGGTTCTTGTAGTAATTCTTCATCTCTTCCGATATCGTGTACGAATAGAACAGCGGGAAACCCGCCCATTCGGTGTAGAACGTGAGCGACGAGTTATCCGCGGAATCCTTGAACTCAATGCTGCTTCCCGCGATTGATGTTATCAGGTTCTTGAACTTTATGAATGAAGGCGTGTTCGTGCGCACGCCGATATAGAATTTCTTCGCGGAGTTGTCGAGTTTAAACCTTCCCGGCACCTCGTTTATTCTCAGCCACGGGAACGCCTGATTGAGCATTCCCCTTATCTTCGACTCGCTCCTTAAAATATCGCGTTCGAAAAGAATTTCGGTTATGTTGTAATCTTCGCGAATTCCCTCGAACTGTTTTCTCGCGAACCTGAGCATATTCTCCTCGACAATCTTCGCGTCGCTGTCCTTCAGAATGTTCACAATATCCGTAACGTCCGAAGCGTTTAATTCCTTAAGGAGTTCAAACGCGAGCACTTTAATTCTGTCGGTCGCGCCCTGACCGCTTCCGATGTATTTCAGGTAGTATTCGTTCCTGACGTCGTCGGGCTCGTAAATGTTAAGGTTGAAACTCGTGTCCTGCTTCTGAATGAAATATTCGTACTTGCGTTTGAAATTTTCTTTCAGTATTCCGAGATTGCCCGTCAGTTTGTTTATGTCGCTGATAAGCCCGGTGAAAAGAATCTTTCCGTCGTCGGTCTTCGACCCTCTTTCGACGAGGGCGAGCATCCTCTGGCAAATTTCCTTGGCGTAATACCTCGAATGAAGTTTTATAAGGGCGTTGTAATATTCGTCGAGCACTTTAAGAAGTTTCTCGAGAGTCCCTTCCATCGCGGCTTTCCGCATCACGTTTAGTTTAGAGCGCGATTCGTCCTCACGCAGGTCCTGCATCCTGCTCTTTACTTCAGCCTCGAGCCGCGATACGAGAATCTGAAGGTCCTTGATTTCTTTCTCGAATGCGGGAATGTAATCGAAGTTTCCGTTCGTGAGTATGAACTGAAGCCTTCTTAACAGGCTTATCGCGTAGAACACGCCCCGCGTCGAGTCGTTAATGAGTGAGTTGATTTTCCTCTCGAGGCTTCCGACGATGTTCCTGTCCCTGTCGCCTATGATTTTATTTATTATGTTTGTTCTGTTGGCGTATATCTGCGAGTAGAATAATCCTTTTCTCGTTATGTCGTTGTCGTCCTTGAAATTCGTGTCGAACTTCTGCTTCTCAGAATTTATGTGAGCCGACCACTTGTCGCCGCGCCTGCCGCTGACGAGTTCGTTCTTCATATTGTTCAGGAATGTCTTTATCTGCGATTGTATCGATGATTTCTCGCCCATGCTGTAAAGAGTGTTAAGCATCTGGTGCTTCGAACTCGATTCGAGTATGCCGAGTTCTGGAAGCATCTCTTCGCGCAAATACGCGTCAATACTGCTTTGCGAGCCTTCCGCGAAAGTGAGGTAATAATTTATTATGTCTTCGCAGAGTTTATACGAGCAGGAAAGAATTATCCTGTCAACGGGAATCGATATGGTCGACTGCCCGAGCGTCGAGTACTTTCTCGAAAATGTATTTTCTGAAACGGTGTTGTCGTCGGGATAAAGCCTCTGCTTGTACTGCACGAGATTTACGCGGACGCCGCGCTTGTAGTTCGCGAAATCCGAATTCGAGAAATCCTGAAATATCGTGTCCGCTATCATCTTGTAAATGTCGCGGTTGCTCTGCTCCGAAAGAGAAAGATTCTTGCTGTTCTCTCCGTCAATCAGGTAAACGTCGTCGTAAACGCCGGGCTGGAATTTATGATTCTCGTTCTTCTTCCAGGCAACGTTGAAAGGATTCTTTAGATTGTAATGCTCGAGTTCCATCAATGCAGCGTAACCGTTCGCGAAAACGCGCTCCTTGCCGTATCCCTGATATATTTTCGGAAGAACTATGTAACACGAAGAAACCGCCTGATTTCTGAACAGGTGTCTTATGAGAAATCCCATATCGATGTACATTCCAGAGCCCGTACCGCCGCTTATCGACGTTATCACATAAACGTTGATTTTTTCCGTGTTGACGCTCTTGATGTTGTGCCTGTCTTTTACAACGTTGATTGAGCGTGAGTCGGTGATTGTGGATTTCGCGGAAGCGAGTTTATAAACAATTTCGTCGTAGTTATGATAGAAAGCCAGACGCGCCGCGGGGCGAATCTGTCCCGCGCCGGTGTTCATCGTTCCGAGTTTGCCGATTTCGCCCGTGGTGTTGAGCCATTCTTTAATGTGTGGAACGTCGTTAATCCTGTGAATGTAGTCTGACGGATTTACGGGATTGAAGATTTTTTCCGACGGCTTGAAGTCAATTTCGTTTATAAGGTAATCTCTTTCTCTCGCTATACCGCTTTCCTCGGCGGGAGCGTTGTCAGTGTCAATGTACAGATACGAAGTGATAGGGAAGTCGTCGAGCGAGCCGTATTTTTCAACGAACTGTCTTCTGATTCTAAGCATAACTTCCTTGCCCGTGCCGCCGAGACCTATAAGGATGGTCGGCATGAACTCCTGAGTCTTCAGTTCGAGCGAGCCCTTATCGACGGAGCCTTTTTCAACGTTCGCCTTGTCGTAATTCGATTTGTCGAAACCCGATTTATCGAAACTCGCGGGTTCTTTCTGTTCCGGTAATTTGAATGGATCAGCCATAATAATTATACGTAAATTATTAGAAAATAGTCATATCCGAATTGATTATATAGTGAAAAAAAGTATCAATGGAACACAGAAGAAGAAGATTCCCGCAGATTTCCTTTTTAAAATATAATAGCACACAGATAAGAGCGGAAAGAATACAAGACTTAAATTTACCACAGAGCGCATTGAGAACACAGAGAAGAGCAAGAGATTTTTTAGATAGAAGAGCAAGAGCGATTCGCCACGGATTAACACAGATTTGCACGGATTAATAGCGTTCCTGCCAAGTGCATGCAGGAATGACAGAACGATGGACAGATAAGAGCGGAAAGAACATAAGACTTATATTTACCAAAGAGCGCAAGTTATCTATAACCGGACTGGTCAAAAATGTGAAAGTTACATATCAAAACATATCAAATTTGATAACTTTTTTTTGTAAAAACGAGAGCCGGGATTGAGAAAACAGGAGTTTGCGGAAATGATTTCAAAAAAGTTATCAAAAACTTTCGATTTGTTATCATTTGGTCAATAAATTTAGTATAAACAATACTTAAGGGCAGGAAGACAAAAAAGTGTCAAAAAGTGTCAAAAAACGTGACACGATAGTGTCAAAAAGTATCAGATTTGACACTAAAAGTGTCATAATTTTTTCTTCTGTAATTGAAAAAACAATAACTTATTCGAAAATTTTCCGAAAACGTGCCGAAAAAGTGTCACATAATATCAGATACAGGATCAATTAACTTTTTACAAATAAATAAAAAATTAGGGAATAGAAGTCGGACAGTAAAAGCAAAATGTGAAGTTCGTTGATTTAGAAACCGCAGAAATGCAAAAATATCAAAGAACAAGATTAACCATAATAATATATGGTAGCAGTGCCGAGATTGCAATGCAAAAAGACGGTACCTCGGTTAAAAGTATGCGAACGCTTAAAGGATGCTCAAAGATTGATTATATATGCATTTATTCCTTTTTAATTCCCGATATGTTGTTAAATTAACATATAACTTCGAGAAAACATTAGAAATGTATAATAAAAGAAAATTCAATTTATGGCAAATCATCAGGAATTAGTCAATTTTATCTGGAATATTGCAAACAAACTTCGGGGACCTTATAAACCACCACAATACAGAAGAGTAATGCTACCGATGATAGTATTAAGAAGACTGGATTGTGTGCTTGAAGAGAATAAAGAAAAAGTGTTTAAAAAGTATAAACAACTAAAAGCAAAGGGATTAAAAGACAAAGCATTGCATTCAGCATTAGCAAAATTTGCATCGAAAAACAGAAAACAGCCTTTATATAATATAAGCAAATATACATTCAAGAAATTACTTGAAGACCCGGATCATATAGCGAAGAATCTGATAAATTATATAAACGGATTTTCGCCAAATGTAAAAGATATTTTCGAGAATTTTAAATTTGAACAGGAAATCGAGAAACTGAAAAAAGTCAACAGACTTTATATAATCATTCAGGAATTTGCAGGAGTTGATTTCCATCCGGATGTTGTTTCAAATATCGACATGGGATATGTTTTCGAAGAGTTAATACGAAAGTTTAACGAACAAGCGAATGAGGAAGCAGGGGATCACTTTACACCAAGAGAAGTTATTAAACTCATGACACATATTTTATATTCCAACGAAGAGGACATATACAAAGAAGGAATAATAAAAACAATTTACGATCCTGCCTGTGGAACGGGAGGAATGCTTTCAGTGTCTGAGGATTACATTAAATCCCATAACAGCAAGGCTTACGTAGAATTATTCGGACAGGAATACAATGATGAATCATACGCGATATGCACGTCCGATTTACTCATCAAAGACGAAGAAGTGGATAATATAATTTTCGGAGATACGCTTGGAGACGGGGAAACCACGGACGGACATCCTGACAAAAAATTTGACTACATGCTTGCCAATCCGCCATTCGGCGTGGAATGGAAACCTCAAAAAGATACTGTTGAAAATGAATATGAAGAGTATGGGTTTGATGGCAGGTTCGGACCCGGGCTTCCGAGAATAAGCGACGGTTCTTTACTGTTTCTGCTTCACATGATTTCAAAAATGAAGGAGCCTCCTGAGGTAGGCGGGAGCGGTTCGAAGATAGCGATTGTCTTTAACGGTTCGCCTTTATTTTCCGGAGACGCCGGTTCCGGCGAAAGCAATATTAGAAGATGGATAATTGAGAATGACCTGCTTGACTGCATTGTTGCGTTGCCGGACCAGTTGTTCTATAACACGGGTATCTCTACGTATATATGGTTTGTGACGAATAAAAAACCGAATGAGAGAAAAGGCAAGGTGCAGATAATCGACGCGACGAGGCATTACAGGAAAATGTCAAAGAGCAAGGGCAACAAAAGGAATGAAATATCAGAAGTGCAGATTGATGAATTAACAAAACTTTACGGAAATTTCAGGCATAATGAAAAAAGGAAAGTTGAGGTTGACGGAGAAATAGAAGAAAGAGTTTGCAGCAAGATATTCGAAAACAAGGAATTCGGATACATAAAAGTTACGGTTGAGAGGCCGTTGCGGTTGAATTTTCAGGCAAGTGAGGAAAGAATTCAAAGGTTAAGAGAAGAGCCGGCTTTTATTTTGTTAGCGGAAAGCAAGAAGAAGAAAGATAAGAAAATAATAGAAAAAGAAGAGGAAGCAGGTAGGATTTTACAGACAGGTTTGATAAATGCGCTTGGAAAGATGGACAAAGAAAATATTTACAGGAACAGGGCGGTATTCACAGAAGAACTTGATAAGATTTTGAAGGAAAGCGGAATAAAAGTCGATTCGCTACTAAAGAAAGCAATCTTAAACGCATTATCCGAGAAAGACCCTGAAGCGGAAATATGCTATGAAAGCAAAGGAAATCCGGAGCCCGATTCCGAATTAAGGGATTACGAAAATATTGATTTGCCCAAAGGGATAGTGCTGCCTTTGCCATTGGATTATGACAATAAGACGGGGCTTGAAGATTTAATAAAAATTGTAAAAGGACATTGTGAAGTGTATATGAAGAAGGAAGTCCTTCCTCATGTGCCAGATGCCTGGATTGATTATGCAAAGACGAAGATTGGATATGAAATCTCGGTAAACAGATATTTTTATGTCTTCAAACCGCCACGGGAATTATCAATAATTGAAAAAGAAATACAAGAGACCGAAGATAATATTCGAGATTCATTTAAAAACATCAAGCTTTATGGAAAAATATAATCTTAGTTTTGAAATAAGTAATAAAGAAATAAGTGATATTATTAATGATGATATCCCGGATATTGCAGAAAGAAGAAAAAATTTTTTTGAAATAACTCGATTTCCACATTTGGAAAATGTTATTTCAAATATCTTATCATTTTATTTGGATAGAAGTGCAGATCATAATTTTTCGGATCTTTTTGTAAATTCATTATTAGATATCTTGAAAGAAAAAAACGGGTACATCTTAAATTTAATAGATTGGTTTGTCGAGAGAGAAGTTATGACCCAAAATGGAAACAGAATTGACATATTAATAAAAGACAGTTCCGATAAAGAAAATTCAACTGCAATAATTATTGAGAATAAAATTTATGCAGGTTTAAATAATCCATTAGAAGATTATTTGAATCCATCTAATGAAATAAATAATTCAATTGGAGTTTTATTGACATTATTCCCAATTAAAAGTGATTTATATGTAAATATTACACACAAAGAATTTATTGAGAAAGTTTTTAAAAATATTCATTCTTACATTCTAAATGCCGACGATAGGCACATTTTATTTCTAAAAGACTATTATCAAAACATATTAAACTTAACAAATATTAAGGAAATGGATGATTTCATAAAGTTTTATTTGAAAAATGGGAAAAAATTAGATGAATTATTTACTGTTAGGAAAAACTTGTTTGAATATTTATGTGAAGTAATAAAAAATACGGATTTTCAATTAACCGGAATTGCAAGCTTTTCCGGTAACAGAGAAGAGGTATGGCAATATATTGACAACAGTAAAAATTCTTGGATTAAATTCATAAATAAAAATATATTTTCGAAAAATACTTTCATCATAGAAATTGGCTTATATCAGAAAATTGTAAATTTCGACGAGATTAAAAGTAATAATCTAATTACAGAGTTAAAAAATAAAAACGATATAATAGAATATCCATATAGAGATGTTGCGAATTATCCTTGGTTTTATAAAGAATACATTGTTGACGAAAAATTTCTACTAAATTATGGGAAGGAATTACTAGAATTATATGAAAAAGATTGGAAAGAAATTAATCAATTAATAATACAATCTATAAAAATAAAGTAATAACCATGGCCTCAGAATATTTTAAAAATATATATTATTTGAAATCATATGATGCGAAACGAACGGATTGGAATATTAAGAAGTTTAAATATAACGTGACGATAAATAATGAAAAAAACGATTATGCTGATTCCGAAGAATATACATATATAGGTTTGGAGAATATTGAATCATGGACTGGGAAAATAATAGAGACTAATGAATTTATCCCACAAGGTATTGCAACAAAATATGAAACCGGAGATATATTATTCGGAAAGTTAAGGCCCTATCTCGCGAAGGTTTATTTAGCAGAGAAATCGGGATATTGTACAACAGAAGCAATTGTTATGAGTTGTCATAGTGAATTATACCCCAAATATCTTTTTTATTTTTTGATATCTTCGATTTTTATAAAGGAAATAGATTCTTTTACATACGGGGCAAAAATGCCGCGTATAAATTGGGAGACAATTGGAAATTTACCAATAATATATCCAACAATAAAAAAGCAAGAAGAAATTGTAGATCTTCTCGATCATCAAACATCACATATTGACGAATTAATAAATCAAAAACAAAAACTCATAGGGCTGCTTGAAGAACAAAAAGACACATTAATTACAAAAGCGGTTACTAAAGGGATAGAAGAAGATGTAAAGATGAAGCCATCATATAACCAATGGATAGGAGAAATTCCGGAACATTGGATAAAATCAAAAATAGGTTTCTGCTTTGATATTAAATTAGGTAAGATGCTCCAAACAGAACCTAAATATGATGATGACGTATTAAAGCCTTATTTAAGAGCAGCTAATGTTCAGTGGAATGAAATTAACAGGGATAGTATTTATGAGATGTATTTCGACAAAAAGGAAATAGGGGAATTGAAATTAAAAAAAAGGGATTTACTTATTAGCGAAGGAGGAGATGTAGGAAGGAGCTGCATCTGGAATGATGATGAAGAGATGTATTACCAGAATGCTATTATAAGAGCAAGAGAGCCAAAGAAAATAAATGTTAAGGTGGAATTCCTATATTATTGGATTTATTATCTAAAAATGAGCGGCATATTGAATTTAATCTGCAATACAGCCACAATATCTCATTATACCGCAGAAAAGGTAAATTCTACGATATTAATATATCCCGAAATCGAAGAACAAAATATGATTATCGAATATATTGAATCAAATGTCAAACCTATTGAAGATATTATAAGAAAGACAAGTACATCTATAGAATATTTAAAAGAATACCGTTCTGCATTAATCACATCGGCTGTAACGGGTCAGATTTATGTAAGGGATTTCAGAAACGAAAATAATGACGGCAATGACATTTAATCCCAATATACCATATAACGAATTACCGACTATACCGCCGGATATTAATTTTGATGATGTTGAAATACTAAAAAAAGTAAACAAGGCAAACATCGCGTTATCTAAATTAAGCGGTGAAGCGAAATCCATTCCGAACAGGCAACTGTTAATAGAACCTTTGACATTTCGGGAAGCTGTCGCGAGTTCAGAGATAGAAAATATCAATACCACTTTAGACGAAGCATTTCAAACGGTTTTCTTTGTAGAATCAGATTTGAAAAAGGAGCAGAAAGAAACCAAAAATTACAAAGAGGCTTTGCTAAAAGGATACAAAATCATAAAAGAGAATAATTTTCTCGTCACAAATTCCATAATAGAAATACAAACAATATTAGAGCCGGCAAAACCAGGGATAAGAAATATCCCGGGGACTAAAATTAAGAATCAGAAAACAGGCGAAGTAATATTTACGCCGCCGGAAGGTGAAACCCAATTAAGAGATTTACTAAAGAATTTTGAAAATTATTTCAACAAATTCACATATGATGTCGATCCTTTAATAAAGATGGCTGTACTTCATTATCAATTTGAATCCATACATCCTTTTTTTGACGGGAACGGCAGGACAGGGCGAATTTTGATGGTTTTATATTTATGCCTTGTCAATCGTTTAGAACTACCAATACTTTTTTTAAGCGGATACATAAATAAAAATAAGAATGACTATTACAGATTGCTAAAAGAAGTGACAACAAAAGGCAACTGGAAGGAATGGATTTTATATATTCTGAATGCAGTTGAAATTCAATCATTAGCCACTACAAAATCGGTAACCGGTATCAGGGAACTAATGATTACATATAAAGAATTGATAAGAATGAAAAAGCCAAAATATCCGGTTGCAGAATTAATAGACTATTTATTCAGTTACCCTTATTATTCGCAAAGTTCGTTAATGCAAAGTTTAAATATTCTTTCAAGAAAGACAGCGTCTAAATATTTTTCGGAATTAATGGAAATAGGAATTTTGGAGGAAAAACGTTATAAAAATGATAAAGTCTATTTCTGCCGAAGATTCCATGAATTCTTGATATAGAGTGAATTAGAAAATTTTGTTTTTATAGATATTTAAATGAAACTATGGGTAAAAATTTAAAAAAAATACCCATAGGTTTATAACTATGGGTAAAAAAGCAGAAAATTTACTCATAGATTAGGTGTATGGGTAAAAAATTGGAAAAAATGCGCATAGGTAAAGATGTACAGGTAAAAAATCAGAAATTTTGCACATAGATATGAGTAAAAATATAAAAAAGTGAGGATATTAAACAAATACAGACTTACAAAAATGGGAATCGATAATTTATATGATTAGGTTGGTAGATGGGTTGGTTGTTGCGGTGATTATGAAAAGAAAGCGAATAGGAAATATCGTTGAAAATCTGACGTTGTAAATAAGAAAATTGAGCAAAAAGGTAATTATTCCGGAAGAGTTCGAATAATTTGATTACAAATAATATTTGTAAAGGTTGGTAGATAGGTTGGTAGGTAAGTTATTAAAAAGGATTGGCGATGTGAGAGATTTATTACGCAATAAGAAAAACATGAATGGAGTGGGCTCAGGACCCACATCCGTATTTTATTAAAAATAAAGTTGAACAATGAGTAAAAAAAGCGAAATAATACACATAGGTAAAACCTATGGGTAAAAAATCAGGAAATTTACTCATAGATTATCAGCGTTGTTGAGAAATCAAGAGTTTACGTTTAAGGTTTGGATAAACATAGTTCAATAACAGAGAAAATAAACCACGTTTCAAGAACGAAGTTCAAAAGGAATCAGGTTTAATAATAGTTTTCGATTAAAGTTTGGTAAAATATTTTTGAAGTCTTAGACCATAAGCAAAAACAAATTTATTTTATGGCAAAGAAGCATACAGAAATCCGTTTTGAGGAAGCAATTGAAGAGCATCTTTTAGAGAACGGGTACGCAAAAGGCGATTCAAATTTGTTTGATGTCAGGACCGCGCTTTTCCCGGACGACATAATCGCATTCATCGAAAAGTCACAGACTAACAACTGGAAGCACGTCAGAGAATACAACGGAACGAAGGCAAAGGATGTACTGATATCCTCATTAGTAAAAGAAATAAACAGCAAAGGAGCGTTGTATGTTTTACGATACGGATTTAAATGTTTCGGAAGGGCTTTTCATCTCGCTTATTACAAACCGAACACAAATTTGAATCCCGACGCATGGACTGATTATAGAAAGAACGTATTAAAGATATACAGGCAAGTACATTTCAGTGAAAAGCAACCCGGATTATCACTTGATGCCGTAATAGCGGTAAACGGAATTCCTATCCTGACTATGGAATTAAAAAATCCGATGTCAGGACAGAATGCAGAGAATGCCAAGAAGCAATACAAAGAAGACAGAGACCCGCGTGAATTAATTTTCCAGTTCAAGAAGAGAACGCTTGTTCATTTTGCCGTTGATACGGATGTGGTTTACATGACGACAAAACTTGACGGCGACAATACATTTTTCCTGCCTTTCAACAAAGGATATAATCTCGGGGAAGGGAACCCGCCAATCAAAGACAATTACAAAACTGCTTATTTATGGGAGGATGTACTTTCCAAAGACAGTCTGCTCGATATTATCGGTAAATACCTTCATCTTGAAATATCAGAAAGCAAGGTTTACACGGAGAAGGGAATCATAAAGAAGAAAAAGGAAACTTTGATTTTCCCGAGATACCATCAATTAGATGTCGTAAGAAAATTAATTGATAACGCAAAAAGCAACGGTTCAGGTCATAACTATCTCGTTCAACATTCCGCCGGAAGCGGAAAATCAAATTCGATTGCCTGGTTAGCCTACAGGTTATCGAGTCTGCACGACAAAAACGACGTTAAGATTTTTCATTCTGTAATTGTAATCACTGACAGAAGAGTACTTGACAGGCAGTTACAGAACACGATATACCAGTTTGAGCATACTGAAGGTGTTGTAAAGAAAATTGACGAAGACACTAAACAACTCGCGGAAGCGCTGGCGAGCGGGGTGCCGATAATTATTTCCACGTTGCAGAAATTTCCTTTTATAGCAGAGACGCTTGAGAAATTCGAAAAGGAGGGGAAAGGACTGAGAATAGATACGAAGGGAAAGAGGTTCGCAGTAATTGTTGATGAAGCGCACAGTTCACAGAGCGGAGAAGCAGCGGTTGAACTCAAGAAAATACTGAACAGAGAGGGGATAGAATCAGTAGTCGCGGAGCAAATATTAGATATTGAGGAAAAGAATCTTACCGAGGATGCCAAAGCGGAGATGATACGGGAGATGGCAAAGAGGGGAAAACAGCCGAACTTAAGTTTTTTCGCGTTTACCGCAACGCCGAAATTCAAAACGCAGGCGGTATTTGATGAACCGGGTGAATCGGGGAAATCTCCTTTCCATCTATACAGCATGAAGCAGGCAATAGAGGAAGGATTTATACTTGACGTTCTTCAGAACTATACATCTTACCAGACATTTTTCAAACTGGCTAAATCAATAGAAGACGATCCGAAAGTGCCCAGAAGAAAAACTGCAAAAGCGCTGACGCGGTTTCTGAGTTTACACCCGCACAACCTTCGGCAAAAGGTTGAAATCATTTTAGAGCATTTCAGAAATTACACGAAGAGCAAAATCGGCGGCAGGGCAAAAGCGATGATAGTTACAGGGTCAAGGCTGCATGCTGTGAGGTACAAACAAGAAGTAGATAAATACATAAGTCAGAAAGGATATAAGGACCTGAAAGCGCTCGTAGCGTTTTCGGGAACTGTTGAAGATGATAAAATCCCTGACAAGACTTATACAGAAACCAGCATGAACGGCGGAATTCGGGAAAGCGTACTGCCCGATAAGTTCGAGTCATATGAATATCACGTGCTTATTGTAGCGGAGAAATATCAGACAGGCTTTGACCAGCCGCTACTTCACACGATGTATGTCGATAAGAGAATATCGGGGGTTCAGGCAGTACAGACATTATCGAGATTAAACAGAACAACGGCAGGAAAGACTGACACATTCGTGCTTGATTTCGTAAATGACAGGAAGGAGATATACGAATCATTCAAACCGTATTATGAGAAAACGGATTTTGCGGAAGTAACAGATGTGCAACTACTTTATGACCTTGAGCATAGGATAATGAACTGGAATTTATTCTACAAGAAAAATATTGATGAATTCTGCAATATCTGGTTCAGCACGCGAAAAGAATTAAGGAATTCGGAACATAAATTACTTAATGCGATACTGGATCCGTCAGTTGAATTGTATAAGCAAAAGACAGAAGAAGAGCAGGAAACAATAAAGAAGCAATTAAGAGAATACAGAAATTTATACAGTTTTCTATCGCAAATAATACCATTTTCAGATTCAGATTTAGAAAAATTATTTGTATATCTGAGGAACTATCTGAGAAAACTACCTAAACGAAACACGGGAGAAGGATACGAGTTAGGCGAAGATGTCGCGTTGAAGTATTACAGGATACAGAAGATTATGGAAGGCAAAATAAATTTACGAGACGGGCAGGCTGAGCCGATATACGGACCCGGGGAAGTAGGCACAGGGATTGTTGACGATGTTGTACCGTTATCGACGCTGATAGAAGTACTAAACGAAAGATTCGGTACGGAATTTACGGTAGCGGATCAGTTATTCTTTGACCAGATAAAGGAGACCGCGGTATCCAATGAAGAATTGAAAGAAGCGGCAAAGGTAAATGAACTTGAGAACTTTTCATATCTATTCGATAAAATGCTGGAAAGGTTATTTGTCGAGAGGATGGACGGGAACGAGGAGATATTCACAAAATTAATGAACGACGAAGAATTCAGGGAAGTCGCCTCAAAGCATCTTGTAAAAGAGGTGTACGAGGAATTGAACGGGGAAGGAAAAAATAAATAGGGGGGAATATGGAATTTTCGGAATTACAAAAAGATATCATTAAACTCATTGCTACAAAGGAAATCTATAACTTAAATTCATTTTACAAAATATATTTTAATAAATTTAAATTTGAAAACATAGCACCAGAAATTACCAGATGGGCTAAGGAAAAACCAGATCTTCCTAATTATTGCTCAATAGCCAATACGAAAGGAATTGTTGTAAACGATGATATGATTGAAAATATAATATCGTTCATTGACTTATGGGAAAAGTTAGAAAACAACGGATACATTTATTCTTTTGAAAGACCGATATCTCCTTATACAAGTAAAGAGGAATGTTATATCCCAATTTATTCTATGGATGATCACGAAAATCATAGATTCGATAATGATGCTTTTCACATAGTAATCCCCTTTCTAAATAAAAAAATATTTTGCACTGAGGATCTTGCATTATTAGTGAAAAATAAATTTAAAACTCCCGATGACCGCAGATTCATTATTTCGCATAGGTGGACAAAAATTACTGCAATTACAGCCATTGTGTTTGGTCTTATTGCTTCATTAATAAATTATTACACAGCACAAAACAAGAATAATTTGACAACAACAGATACAAATAAAGTTGTTGTAATAAAAAAAGTTATTATTGACTCTTTGCATCAATTGGGAGATTCGACAAGAAGAATTTCGAAATAATATCTTTCTTATTGGATTAATATAAACTAATAAGGGCTTAAAATAATATTAATAATATTTTATGAATAAAATTATTGAGATATTAATATACGCAATAGTTGTGTTAGGGATATTTCTTTTCATAAGAGAATTCTGGACATGGTATTGGAAGATTAATAGTATCTTGGAATTGCTGTTAGTACAAAATAAGTTGCTTAAAAAGATTTTAGGAAAGTTATCAGGAGAGGACAATGAAGACGAAAGTAATGAGCCAGTAATTCGAGGGAAATATGATTATAGAGACACTGTGAAGAAAAAAAGGAGAAGTTTGAAAGAGATGATTGATGAAGAGACGAAAAAGTTAAAAGATAATTGATTTTGCAAGTATTTTAAAAAATAAAATATTATGGGCTTTTCAGCAAAATTCAGGTTCAATAAAGCAGGTCAAGGCTGTTTTTACACGGGGCACTTACAATATGATAGCCATCACTATTTTATGGTTTATGATTGTGGAGTTGAAAAACCTGCACCTCAGCAATTTATAAAAAGAGAAGTAGATAAATTTGTAGATACATTAAAAAAGTCGAATGACGAAAATCTCAATATGCTTGTGATATCACACTTCGATACTGATCACATAAGCCATATAAAATATTTATTAGATAGCATCAAAAGTTGCGACAAACTAATTTTGCCTTTTGTACCTTTATATTTTAGATATATATCGCTACTAAAACTTGTCATAGAAATATCAGAAGAAGGAGTGGATGATATCGATCCTGATTTATTTCAAATGATTATTGATCCATATAATTATTTTAGTAAAAACGAAAAAATTAATAATATTATTGTAATATCCAATGATGATGACGACAGCGAAGACACCAATCAACCATCAGATATAAATCCGGAAAACCCATTCGATTTTAGAAAAAGTAAAAGTCCTTATGACACAAAGAATATACCGAATGAGATTGGCGAAGAATTTATAAACAAAATAGAGTTTTGTCCTAATCGTATAAAAATATTTTGTGGAGGGCTGTGGGAATTCTTTTTTCATCAGAAAAATGATGTTCCCAAAACAAAAGTTACAAAATTCTTGAATGAGATTAATAAAATATTTAAACTAAAAGGTAACGAGAGATTTAATGCAAAAAATAAGATATCGATTGATGGCATGAGAAATTATCTAAAGAATCTGTACGGAAATACAAAAAAACTTAAGAAAATACACGATGACTTTGACTTAGACATTAACGATTACAGTTTAACATTATTTCACAAATCAATTTCAAGTAATGACTTCGACGTATTAGTTCAACATTATTGCCATTGCCCAATTTTGTCACATGATTATTTCTGTACAAATATGACAGGAACTTACCTAACTGGAGATTGTGATTTACACAATATTAATTTCCCGAAGTATATTTCTGATAATTTAGGCACGGTGGTAGTTTTTCAAGTCCCACATCACGGTTCAAAAAAAAATTGGGAACAAACAAAAATAAATCGACTAATGGAGTGTTATAATTTTGTTATAAATTTTGGATATGGAAATAGACATAAGCATCCGTCGTCGAATGTAATCGAGGAAATAATAGATGAATATCGAGTTATGCCTATCTTAAATACACAATTTGAAGATTTTGAATACAAATTTGTTGAATTACATTATTAAGCAAACATAATTCAAATATTATCGACTATAGTATCAGTCCTCCCCCGCGGCTAAAGCCGCACCCCCTCCAAAGGGGGACATATCATTCATATTATTATCGCTTTTTCTAAAAAATACTGTCGATTCCCAAACAGCGATATTTAATATTCCTCGATTAATTAACTTTTATAAATTAAAACTATGAATTTTGTGTGACGACGATGACGACGTCTTTACTTATAGTAATCAAGATAATAAAAATCAGCAAATTGAAAGTTGCTCATTTTGATACGAACAATTGGAAGATGGAAATTGTGACAATAAATGGCATTATAGTAACCATTAAAATAAGAACGATGTAATTGAAAAATATCACACTCAATTTCAAAAATACTTTACCCCTGTGAACATCTACTGCTGAAACCACTGCTGTTGTCGCCGTTGTTGTTGTCGCCGTTGTTGTTGTCGCCGTTGTTGTTGTCGCCGTTGTTGTTGTTGCCGTTGTTGTTGTTGTTGTCGCCGTTGCTGTTGTCGCCGCTGCTGCTGTCACTGCTGCTGCTGTCACCGATTAAGACGAAATTTATTTAACCAGATCTTTTTCTTTAAGTTCCATTTTGCGGAGAGAGGGGAAGGCGAAGGAGGAGGAGAATACGAATATTAAGGTCATTATGCCGCCGAATATGACGGAGGGGATTGTGCCGAGGAGTTTTGCGGCGAGTCCGGATTCGAACGCGCCGATTTCGTTCGAGGAGCCGATGAATATGCTGTTGACTGCCGCTACACGTCCTTTCATCTCATCGGGCGTGAATATCTGGAGTATCGTCTGACGTATTATTACGCTTACGCTGTCGAACATTCCGCTTAACGCGAGAGCAAGAACCGAGAGGTAGAAGTTTCCGGATACGGCGAACAGGAGCATACATATTCCGAATCCCGCCACCGCGGAAAAAAGTTTTTTCCCGGTTCCTTTCACGGGCGGATGTTTCGTCAGGTAAAATGCCGTCAGCAAGGCTCCGACTGACGGCGCGGCGCGGAGTATCCCAAGCCCTTTGGGCCCGACGTCAAGTATGTCGGAGGCGAATACGGGAAGCAATGCTGTTGCTCCGCCGAACAATACGGCGAAGAGGTCGAGCGTCATTGAGCCGAGTATGATTTTCTTTTGGAAAACGAATTTTATTCCGCCCGTTAATCTGCTTAGCATCGGCTGAGAATCCAATACAGGACGGGGTTTTGAGCCGATGAACATTAATGAAAGCACCGCGACTGAAATAAACGATATGATTGTAACGTAAGTCACTTCCGTTCCGAAGAATCCGTAAACGAATCCGCCTATAGCGGGTCCGCTGATTGCCCCGACCTGCCATACCGACACGTTCCAACTTACGGCGCGCGGGTAAGAATCTTTATCGACGATTTGTCCGAGCAATGCCTGCGCGGCGGGCATATAGAATCCGCGCGATATGCCCGTGAAAAATATTATTCCGTATATGATATAAATTTTGTGATTCGCGAGAGCGGAAATGTAATCGGACGATACGATAAAAAGCGATACGGAGCAGAGAAGCATCAGAGCGTAAGCGAATAAGAGGACTTTCTTCCTTTCGCGGCTGTCAACGATTACACCCGATACAAGCGCGGTCACGATTGAGGGAACCGCTTCGAAGAGTCCGACCATTCCGAGAGAGAAAGCGTCTTTAGTGATTTCATATACCTGCCAGCCGATTATTACAGACTGCATCAGTATCGCGATAGTGAAAAAGAAGCGCGCCGTTATGAAGTAACGGAATTCTGTATTGTCGAAAACTTTACCCGTCATAAACTTAAAACTGAAAAATCGGGCATGCGCATAATCTCTGCGTTCTTTGATTCTTTAAGAATTTCTTTGATTATTCCGGGAGGGGATTCGATGATTGTGATTTCGGATTTAATTTTCGTGTCGCAGGAGCAGAAGAATTCGGTCGTGTTAAGATATTTTTTACCGGATTCATCGGAGCCGTAAGGGTCGAATACGAGGTCCCTGCCTTCGAAGGAGCGTTCCTTGTGGCATTCTTTGCATTTGAGGATGAGATAGCCTTTTCTTAAGATCTTTATCAATTAGTAATTAGTAATTAGTAATTAGTAATGAATAATTATTTGGTTTATCTGTTTTTTTACATCAAATGGATTCTACACTTTATCAAATATGATGTTCTTTATTTCCGCATTAGCGTGAATGTTAAAATTTTTTAAACCGTTGAAACGGTTCTTGTTTGTTTCCTTCTTCTACCCACGTCTGAAGACGTGGGCT
>CALGII010000069.1 GCA_937915485.1 uncultured Ignavibacteriota bacterium
GTTTGCGCGAATTTACCCGATGACAGTCTGTAAAAATATATCCCGCTGTTTAATTTTGTTCCGTCAAAAATAACTTCGTGAGAACCAGATTGAAGTTTTTCGTTTACCAGAGTCTGTATTTCCTTGCCGAGGATGTCATATACTTTTAACTGAACGGTTTCCGCGGTTACCCCCCCTGACTTCGGAGCGGGAATGTCGAATTTTATTCTTGTTACCGGATTGAACGGATTCGGATAGTTTTGATAAAGCGCGAATGAATGAATTTCTTCCGTAATTATTTTAATTTCCGTCGGAGTCGTGATTACCTTGAGTACCGCTATTCCCCTGCTTGCGCAACTTATCCAGAGTTCGTATCCGTTCGGCAGATTCTTCACTTCAAGATCGTATATCTGCGCATGCGGCAGTCCGCCCGTTTGCTGCTGCGGAAAAATTCCGAAATTCGTACCGTCAAACCAGCACAACCCGTATGTCGATGTCGAGGTGCTTCCGAAATTTGCGAACCACAGACGGCCGTCTGGCGTTATGGCAAGCGGCGTTATGCTGTTTCCGGGAATTTGTGAATTCGAGGGTGAGTAGAACTGATAGGAACCGCTGTTTGCATTCAATTTGATAAGACCTTTTGTGCTGCCGACCCAGGCAATATTGTTCGACGCTGAAACGACTTCCGTAAACTCATCGCTCTGCGGGTCCAGTTCGGCGATATCGGAACTGAGTTTGCTGAATCTGTATACCCCGTCAGTTCTCAGAACCTGCGAGCCGGATACCGCCCAGATTGTTCCCGCGCGGGAAGAATCTTTTACTACTTTATTTCCTATGCCTTCAAATGATACCGAAGTCCAGACGTTGTTTGAATAATATTTCAGGTTGCTGTATTCGCCGATACTCCATAATCTGTTCTGTGAGTCTTCAACAACCCCTTTTGAACGGTCGTGCGGATAATTCAGCGTTGTGTATGCGCTTCCGCTCCACGAATGCAGATAATTGTACATTGGATTAATGACTACCTGTCCGTTTGACGGACGGTAATAAACAACTTCCGTGTTGTCTGTCGAAAACGGAAATGGATATCCAAGCCCGTATGTGTACTGATTGTAACCTGTCCATCTTGTTCCGTCAAATTTCTGAAATCCGCCTATACCGGAACCTGCATTTCCTGTCATCCATACATTTCCCTGATTATCTATTGACAAATCATAAATCCAGTAATCGACTTGCGATGTGTTCGTAACTCTGTAACGCTGCCACGTACCCGTTTGAACATTTCTTTTTGCTGCGCCGCCTGTCCCCGTTACCCAGATGTTTCCGCTTGCGTCTATGTCGGCAGCGCCGGAATAACCCTCGTCTTTCCATTGCCCGAGATTCAGCCAGGCCGTACCGTTGTATTGAAGGACATTGTTCAGTTCGTCAATTAATAAAGCCTTCCCGCTTCCGTATGCCTTAAAAACATAAATGCCGCTCTCCGTATTCGACGGCGGCTGAATCGGTACAACCCAGTTCCCTGCTGGTGTTCTGTAATCCAGTGAATAAAAGTTTCCGGTGCTTTTATACCTGAATGCCCAGATGTTATTCGCATCATCGGTACAATCGCTGCCGGGTAGCGCGATAATTTCACCCGGCTCCTGATTCTGCGGAAGCAATGTAAATTGCTGTGTGTTGCTGTCGAATGTAATCATCGTGTTCCATCCCGCGGCGTCAATCCAGACTACATACCCGCCGGAGGGTTTTGACTGAACGGATATATTTTCACAAGTCGCCACTGTCTGAGGCCAGTTGTTCGCCGTAGAACCATAACCCCAGTACCGCCAGAGATTCGTGGACGGATTGTAATTGACAAGTCCGCCGTCTCCCCACGTCACACTTATTACAGATGCCCAGATTGAACCGTCCGGAGCAACCGCTATGTCACTCGTTCTACCTCCGGGATGTAACGAATTTGAAGAGCCCCAGAATTGTAGCGACCCCGCCCCCGCCGCAGGATTAAATTTTATTATCCCGCGCCACGATGCCATCCATAATATTCCGTTGTTGTCTTTTTCAATGTCGCTGATGCGAGACGAACCGACGTCATTTATGCTTCCCATTACAGGATAATCCAGATTCGAATAATTTACCCACCTGTTTTCCTGCTCTATGAATTTCGCGAAACCGCCTTCCTCAAACCCTGCCGTATATGCCGCTATGTATGGATTTCCCGTGTTGTCAATCCAGACCGCTTCCGAATTGTCTCCCTGTATGCCTGTATTGCCTGTAGTATAGTAACGCCAGGTATAAACCGGAGTCTGCGATTTGACTCCTGATGATGCTAATGTAATACATAGCGCTGTCAGAAGTTTCAGCAAAAAACCTGAATTGAGTCTTTCAATTAATATGTAAATCCGCGTATCCATAAAGTGGTATGTTTTCATATTAAGTAAGTTGCCTTGTTGAGTAATTTCAACAGACTACCTGTATTTATAGTTTCCTGCTGACGGTATTTTCTGACTTGCCGCTATCAGGAACTTATTCTGTAAATGCCTTATTTGACTTAAATTTACCGGAAAACTTTTATAGCCGGATTTTGTTCATATTAAGTTAAAAGGAATTATTGATTTATGGTCTTTTAAAAATCAATCTTAGGATTATGAGAAATATCGTTTTCACATTATTGTTCGTGTTGTTATTGATGTTGAACATTTCGTCAGCCCAGTGGGTTAACGTTTCCAATGGCCTCGGCAATAAGCAGGTCTATTCACTTGTCAATACGGGAAGTGTGCTCTTCGCAGGCACTTTCAATTACGGTCTCTACCTGTCCTCGGATAACGGCAATAACTGG
>CALGII010000070.1 GCA_937915485.1 uncultured Ignavibacteriota bacterium
ATCAGGCTTAAATCCCGCGTCCGAAGGCGGTTTCAGGGCTTCGTGCGTTGACACGGTCAGCAGCACAGAAAGAAACGGTTTGCCCGATGATGCAAGCGTATTCATTTTTTTTAGTCCGTAATCGAACAGCACGCGGTCGCTCACGCCCCATTCAGTCGTTTCACCCTTTACGGGATAGTCCTCGAAACCCACGACTTCATCGAAATCGTTGTTCAGGAAAAAGCCGTTCATGTTGTCGAACTTCCTGTCGCCCGTGCAGAAAAAAACGCAGTTGTATCCGTTTTCGTGAAGCACGTTCGATACGCCCGAGTGCTTCTGCCCCGCCGTTAACGGCGACGTCATCGCCTTGTTCTTTAGCACCGACGGCATTCCGTACAGACTCGAATAAAGTCCGTTATGTGTGTGCATCCCGTCCGTATAAACGTTGTCGAAAACCGCCGATACCTTCATCAGGCTGTCGAGAAACGGCATTAGATTGTGCTCGTAACCGTAACGCTTCAATTTAAAAGCGCTCAGGCTTTCGACAAGAAATATAACCACGTTCGGCTTTGACCCGGGATTATCGAACACGACGTCTCTCGCTATTGGCGATTCATATTTTGGATTTATATTCAGAGAATTCTGCGCGTTCTTTATCGCGTCTTCGTCGTTCAGATACGCGAGTTTCTTATCCTTGTAACTCGCGAAAAAACTGTAAACCGGATTCAGACCCAGTTGATTCGAAAAAGAAAAATTCGAAAAGAATGAATTCGCTACACCCAAAGGCATAAGTTTTTCCCTTATCTCACCCCTCGCTCCCAGAAAGAGCAGGAATCCCGCAACAAGTGTGAAAATCATCCTCGTATAGGCCGGTTCCCTCTTCGGAGTCTTCTTGAAAATCGTTCTGTTGGCGATTTTCTTCTGAAGAAAAACATAAAGAAATGCCGCCGCTAAAAATAATCCGATGAACGGGTAATACGTCGGCGTCGAGAATCTCGTTTTTATCATCAGCACGATGTCCTCCGACCAACTTAGTATCCCGTTCGTCAATCTCGAATTGAAGTAATCGAAATACGGAATGTCGGCGGCGTGAATCGCTATCGCGAAAACGTAGAACGCCGACGCGATTATAAATGCCGTCCAATAAAAAAACTTTCTTGCCGGCGTTATGAAACTGCCCAGCGTAAAGAATAAAAACGGTACCGACAGCATGTATGAATTCACAGCCGAATCAAAAAGACATCCGCGGTTGAAAAGCGCGTAAAGCATTACTGACACGTCAATGCCCTCCGTCTGGCTCTTGTTTATCCATAGCAGTAAAAGACGGAAGAGCGTGAACAATACCATCCCCGACAAAAAAGCAAGAAACAGAAATTTTATGTGTGCGGGAATAAACGCGCTTTTGAGATTTGTATTGTCCTTTTTTTCTTTCAATATGTAATCCTACGAATAATTTACAAAAATATAATTTATATTTTAAATTATAAGTCAAATAATGCTGGGAAAATCAAAACCTTTAAAATGCGGATTCGCATTACCCGATTTTGACTTTGAATTCAACGGGAATTTATTGCTAACTTTGTAAAAAAGAATTATGAAGTTTCTTAGATTAGTCGCCGCTGTTATTATTTGCGAACTCGCAGGCATTATAGGCTCGGTCTTTACAATTCAAAACATACCCGGCTGGTACGCGTATCTCAATAAGCCGTCTTTCAATCCCCCGAATTATCTTTTCGGACCCGTGTGGACGACGCTGTATCTGCTTATGGGAATTGCGGTCTTTCTCGTCTGGGAAAACAAGAACAGGACAGGCAAGGCTCTCATAGTGTTCTTTGTTCAACTTGCCTTGAACGCTTGCTGGACATTAATCTTCTTTGGATTGAAATCCCCGGGCTGGGCTTTTGTTGAAATTGTCGCGCTCTGGATTATGATTGTCTGGTGCATCATTGAGTTCAAAGGCATCTCGAAAACCGCCGCGTACCTGCTTATACCTTACCTGCTCTGGGTTAGTTACGCGTCCGTGCTGACGTTCTCAATATGGAAACTGAATTGAATATAAAAAAACCGGATTTGAAAAATCCGGTTTATATAATCTAATATCCGCTTACCGCACGAGCAATAACTTCCTGGTTTCATTGTAATCACCCGCGCGAAGTGTGTAAAAATACGTTCCCGATGATAATCCGGAAGCGTCGAACGAAACGGAATAGGTTCCGGCGTTCAGGAATTCGTTCACGGGAGTTCTAACTTCCCTGCCGTTTATGTCATACACCGTAAGTGAAACGTTATCGGCTTTCGCAACGTCAAATTTTACCGTCGTCGAGGGATTGAACGGATTCGGATAGTTCTGATAAAGCCTGAAACCCGACGGGATTTTGCCCGAAATGTTTTTCACTCCTATATTCGGATTCGTTAGTTCGTACATTTTTCCCGGAATGCTGAAGGATAACGGTATGCCGATGGTCGAAAGATTCACGTTCGCGGATGAAATTACTTCTTTAACCATCCATACATTCGAAGCAATCCAGGTGGTATCGGGAATCTCGACTATCGGATATTCGAAAACGAGTATCCGGAAATAAAGCCCGAACGTAACTACAAATTTCTTTGAAAGAAAAGTGCCGTTAACAGTCGAAACGTTTTCGTCGTTAAGCCTCTTTGCCTTGACCTTCGCTCTTAAAGGAATTGACAGCGTGTCGAATGTGATTGTCGTGTCCTTGGTTACAAGCGTGTATTCGGAATTCACCGCCTGAGCGAAACGGAATACGCTGTACCAGTTCTCGAGCGAACGGAAAAAATTCATCACGCCGGGAAGAGGCACAGTGTCAGGAAGCATCGATACCGAAAGAAATTTCCATCCGTTCGTCGTCTGGAAATTGTAATAGTTCGTATCGTTGTAAGGCGTGTTCTGATTTATTGACAGCAGATTGTCCTTTATTCTGACGATGCTCGCGAGCAGACCTTTGTAATTTGCTACAACCGCGAATGAGTCAACCCTGTACCTCGAGAGAGACGGCTGCGGATTATTGTTCGAATCGAGCGGTGTGTTCTTGTAATACCATTTATAACCCGTCGATGCGGGAAAATATGTCGACGCGTTCTGCGCGTATGATGATGCCGCGACGAAAATAACCAGAAGTATTCTTAGAAAGAGTTTCATGTCCCTTGATTTTTATGCATCAATATCATTCATTCAATCCTATAAAACAATACACTTTTCAATTGGTAATTTGACTTCTGAAAAATAATGTTTCTGCTATCAATTTAATATTTTGTAATTGCATAAGTGGTGATTTGTAATTGTATAAGCCCGCATAGCGGGCGAAATTTTGGTAGTCATATCGAGATACGAAATAATTACCCCTTAACGGCAAAGCCGTTAAGGGGCTTTTCAAGTACAAATCAGTTTACTGAAATGCTCAATTTGAAAGACCACAAATAAATTATCACCCCGCCTTAAAAGGTGGGGTTACAAAAAGAGATTACTGAAATCGTTTTCATATGTTTCTAATTACTAATTACTAATTATTATTTGCTAATTGAAATAGTTATCTTTTATGATAAAATATCCGAATATTATGAAAATACTGCATTTGTCATCAGTAATTTTTTTAATCACACTTTCTCTTTTCCTTACGGGATGCGAGGAAATAGTAAAAGAAAAGGAAGAGGAAGATCCCGGAAACACCGACACACTTAAAAGTTCGACCTGGATGTTTTCCGATAACTCGGGAGATTCCTGGTACGTTTACTCTCTCGAATATATGGATTTCATAAAAGCGATTACTTCGTTCAATCCCGATCCTTATTCTTCAATAATCGCGGCTGGCGAAAACGGTATCATAATTAAATCGGAAGACGGCGGCGGAACCTGGACAGTGGATTCGACAACTGCGGGCAGGGAAACCATTAACTCAATGAGCAGCGCCGGCGTTGATTTGAACGGCGTCGCCGTTGGAAACAAAGGTACGATTCTCAGAACGCAGGATGACGGGAGTACCTGGACGGTGATAACCCCGCCCGCCTCGGAAGATTTCCTGTCAGTTACGTTCGACGCTTTTTCCGGAATAGGATTCGCGACGGGCGGCAACGGAACCCTTATTAGCAGTCCCGACAGAGGCTACTCCTGGAATCTGATTTTCTCGAACCCCGGCAGCGGCATCGTTTACAGGAACATCGCTTTTGCTACTTCCCTTTATGCTTCGATAATCGGCGACTCGGGAACCGTTAACAGGGCTTTCGTGCTTCTTACGGTTGACGGCGGTCAGACCTGGGGTCCCGCATTCGTTCCCCCGCTTGATAACGTCAAACTGTACGGAATAAGTTTTCTCGATTCACTTAACGGTATGGCTGTAGGCACGGGCGGAACAATTTTAAAAACCACCGACGGAGGCTGGACCTGGTCGCAAAGATATGCCTTCGTGACGGATAACCTTTTTACGGTAGTCTACAACAGCGAAGTATGCATGGCTGCGGGAAATAAAACCGTTATCCGCTCTTTCGACCTCGGCGAAACCTGGAATACAAGCAGGATAGACAGCGCGAACGCGAATCTGTATTCGATTTTCAGACTCGATGCCGGAAATTATTTCATAGGCGGCGATTGATTCTGCAGGACAAATTACATAGTCTTGTTGATTTATTATTAGTAAATTTATTTCAAAACAATTGCTGATTGAATCCGACAAGAGCAGAAATAGATTTAAAGAAACTCGAACATAATTATAATTCTATAAAGGAATTCATACGCGGCAGGAACGGACACGGAAAAATAAAAATCTGCGGCGTGGTTAAGGCGAACGCGTATGGACACGGAATACAGGAAATAAGCAGAAAACTCATATCTCTCGGCGCGGATTACCTCGGAGTTGCAAACTATGACGAGGCCATAAAATTAAGAAGCGTCATTCCCGACGCGAATATTTTGGTGTTCGGAACTCTGATACACTCAAAACTAAAACCTTCCGCTTACGTCGGCAAACTCCTAAAGTATAACCTTATCGCTACCGTCGCTTCTCTCGATACCGCTAAATTTCTCGACTATTACAGCGGCAGACTCGGCAGAAAATTTAAGGTGCATATAAAAATCGATACCGGACTGAAAAGAATCGGCTTCGACGTGAAGAGGGCTTTCAAGAACATCGAGCATATTTTCGGATACAAAAATCTTGATATCGAAGGTATCTATACGCACTTCGCTACGTCAGAAAGCGGCGATAAGTCTTTCGCTAAACACCAGTTGAACAGGTTTTATGACCTGCTCGAAATGCTCAGAAAAGCGGGAATGAGAATACCGATTGTTCACAGCGCGAACAGCGGGGCGATTCTCAATATTAAAGACTCTTTCTTCGATATGGTCAGACCGGGGCTTCTGCTTTACGGTTATTACCCCTCGGACGATTTAAGAAATAAAATCGACCTGAAACCGGTAATGAACTTGAAGTCGAAAGTAACCTACATTAAACGCGTTGACGCGAACACGAGTATTTCTTACGGCAGAAAATTTTTCACCGATAAACGAAGTTTCATCGGCTCAGTGCCAATCGGATACGGCGACGGATACTGGCGGGCTTTTTCGAATATAGGAAGAGCGGGAATCGGCGGCAGACTCTATCCAATAGCGGGTAACATAACAATGGACTGGCTTATGCTTTATCTCGGAGTCAAGAGCCCGGTTAGAATCGGCGATGACGTGCTGCTGATGGGGTGCGATGACGAAAGTTATCTCGGAGCCGACAAACTCGCTAAAATAGCCAAAACCATTCCTTATGAAATTCTTTGCGCCGTTGCGGACAGAGTGCAGCGCGTGTATATCTGATGAGTTGCTGCCCGGTAGTCTTGTAGGCGCGCCCCAAATTAAACCAAATCGCGGAATCTCAATCCGGGAAATGATTATGACTGATTTATTAGCACGATTATAAGTAAATTATGGTTGTACAGTATATTAACAGCGCCTCAAAATACATTATTTACTGCATCAGCGATAATTTTAAGAAATACTTTTTGCAACTATAACCGCTTTCAGCGGAAAAATAACATCTGCCGTGGAAATATCTTTATTCCGCAGTGCGGAAGAAAGAAAAATAAATGAAGACAGAAGAATTCAATCTGAGCGAAGAAACACTTTCCAGACTTGAACGCAGCAACATAACAATCGCGACACCGGTTCAGAAAAAAATTATTCCCGCGATTATGAAAGGACGCGATATTCTCGCGCAGTCGGAAACCGGCTCAGGGAAAACTCTCAGTTTCGCCATACCTATAATTGAATCCCTCGATAAGAAAAAGACGGGGATAAAAGCGCTCATACTCGTGCCCACAAGAGAATTGTGCGTTCAGATCGGCGGTGAGTTCGTGAAGTTCGCGAACAGAAAAATCGGCATCAGCACCGTTTACGGCGGCGTTTCAATCGATAAACAGATTTTCAAGTTGCGCCGCTCTCACGTCGTAATAGCGACTCCCGGCAGACTGCTCGACATCATGCAAAGAAAAGCGATTAAACTCGACGAACTTCAGTATCTTGTTTTCGATGAAGCCGACAGAATGCTTGATATGGGTTTTATTAATGACATCGAAAGCATACTCAAAAATATCCCCGCTAAAAGACAGACAATGCTTTTCAGCGCGACAATTACGAAAGAAATATCGGGACTCATAAAGAAGTACCTTCAGGACCCCGTGAAAGTATCGTTCGAATCTTCCGTGAAACCTGAATATCTCAAGCAAACATATTATAAGGTTACCAGAAAGCAGAGACTCAATCTTCTTGCCGACCTTCTCAAAAAGGAAAGGGACCTCGCGCTTATTTTCTGCAACAGGAAAAGAATTACAGAAGAACTCGCGCGGGACTTGAAAGAATTCGGATTACGGGCGGAATGCCTTAACGGCGACATGTCGCAGGCGCACCGCGAAAGAGTAACGAGACAGTTTAAGGAGAAAAGATTCAGCATACTTATCGCCACTGACGTCGCTTCCCGCGGACTTCACATCGAAGACATAACTCACGTTTATAACTATGAAATTCCCCGCGACGTGGAATCATATACTCACAGAATTGGAAGAACCGCCAGAGCCGGGAAAAAAGGCGAAGCAATTTCGTTCGTCACGGGAGGTGAGGATGAAAGATTTTTCAAGAACATACTCTTTTCTTTCAAAGGCGTTATCACCCTTAAATATTCCGAACTCGCTCCCGAAAGAAAAGGAAAGAGCGGCAGGGAAACCGATTCAGGATTTAAAAGAGAAAGAAGAAGCGGCGAGGTGAAGATAAATTTCCGCAGGGAAGGCGCGGAAAAAAAAGACGATAGAACAGGTTCAAGAGATTACCGCGAACGCGAACGTTATGAGAAGGATGGCGCGGGAAGACAAGCAAAGACTGAACGATATAAAAAAGACGATTTCGGAAAATCCCGTGAAAAAACCGGAAAGAGAATGAACGATGAGTATTCGCGCAAGAACGGAAGAACAAAGCAAAAAACGAGAACAGCGGATTCCTTCGAAGATAAATACGGCAAAAGAAAACCGGGAAATAAAGACAACGTAAGAGAAAAAATATATTTCGGGGAAAAAAGCGGAAAAGGAAAAACGGCCGGAGGAGGAAATAATTTCGAAAAATCCCTTATGGATGAAATCGCGAAATTAAGAGAACTTCCTTTCACGAGCGACGAGCATTTCAAGAAAAAGTCTTTCAGGGAATTCAAAACTACAGCCCCTTCTTTCGAAGAAGAAAAAAAGAGAGCAAGAAAACACAACGATTTGTATTATGCCGAACCGCAGAAAAAAAAGAAAAACTGGTTCGATAAATTCAGGAAACGGAAATAAATTTTTCGGTTATAGCGCTCATGCGCGATTCTTAACTCACATCACACCTTAATGCTTTTAGAGTCTCTTCCCTGCGGGGAGCAGGGAAGAGACAGGAGTACAGGATAATTAGGGTCATACTTATCCTGTTCTCCGTTATAGTATTATCAGACTATGAAAATTTTCAGGAATACTCAAAGGAAGAACAAAAGGAAATCGGGAAATTTATTAATCGCTTTAACAGTTTCACGGAAATTAAAGATCTTTCCCCCCTGGTGGGGGGAAAGGCTTTAATTTTGAGTTCACTGTTCTCAATTGTACTGTTCTCCCTTTATTGACAGACAAATACCCAAAACATTTAAAGCAGAAAGAATCAGAGAACGCTGTAATAACAGTCTTTTGAATAAATGAACTTCTTTTACTATCTGCATAAATTTAACCGCTATTGTTAAATATGTCAAGAGCAAAATACATACTTCCTCATAAATTTTTTTGAATTTGCATTTTCTACCTAAGTGCTTAATAATTAAGCAATTAATTATAAATTTTTATAAGGAATTTACAAAAAAAAACAGGTTCGACGCTTTTTCTCGACTCTATTATAGTTTTTCTGACGATTTTGGCGAAAATAAAAGGGCGGAAATTTCTTTCCGCCCGATTGGATAACTTTTGATTCACGAATATTATTTTATCAGAATCATCTTCTTTGTGTCGCTGAATGTCTGTGTGCTCAGCCTGTAAAAATAAATTCCGCTCGTAAGTCTTGACGCGTCGAAATCGACTATATACGAACCCGCCTGCTTTGTTTCGTTTACTAATACCGACACTTCCCTGCCCAGTATGTCGTAAACCAGTAAACTCACGAAACTACTCTTCGGTATATCGAATTTAATCTTCGTTACGGGATTGAAAGGATTCGGATAGTTCTGATGCAAACTGTAAGTTTTCGGCAGATTGTTCGACGGGTCGCTGCCGTTTGTAATCGGGTTGGCAATAAAACAAATATTCGGTCTCGTGTTCATCACAGAGCCGGTTGTTAAATCCAGACAGCCGTTGCCTGTGCCAAGGTCAGCGTGGTTGTGGAAAGTTTTACCCGCCGCAACAGTGCCCCGCACGAATGAATTCACGGTATAATTCGAATTGTTAAAACAAATTTCAACGAGCAGGTTGCTACCCTGCGCGTATGCGAATGGTGTATTTAGCAGAATGAACTGAGTACCCAGCCCTGACGGGACATACGTGCCCGCAAATACTGTGCTCCATCCCGTGCTCACGAATTCGCTGAGCGATACCTGATCGGTATTTTGCATTTTTATAGTAAACCCGTTTAAAGGCTGCACGCTCAGGCTGTCGAAATAAAAACCAATCTGGGTTATTAGCGACATGCCTCCGCCTGCCGCGGTAATTTCGGCGGCGGTGTATAGCATATCCGTTCTAGAATCCATGTAATATGAGTAAAATGGATACGCGACCTGCGCTGTTCCCGAGCCGACACATATCATCGTTTCCTCGTTTACCCTCTTGGCAGCAGTACCGAATTCTCCGACCACCCAGCCAGCCGAGGTGTTAGGAGCAAACACCATATCGTATAAATCATTCGAGGATATTGTTTGTGAATTCCACGCCGTGCCCCCGTTGACGCTCGCAAGAATTATTCCGCTGCTTCCGCAAACGTATGCCTTTGTGGGGCTTTCATAATGCAGCCCGGTTAAATTATTTGTAACGCCCGTATTAATCAAAGTCCAGTTCACGCCTCCGTTCACGGTCTTGAATACCCTTCCGCTGTCAGCCGAAATCATTCCAAGCGTTGATGAGATAAACTTCACCTGACTTAACGTATCGGTAAGTATCCGCTGTGATTGGAAACCTGTCCCTCCGTTTGTTGTCCTGATTACATAACCATAAGTATCAACCGCCCATCCGTTAATATCGTTTAAGAAAAACACGCGCGTCCTGTATCCCGGCATTGTATTCAGAATTACCCAGTTCGTACCGCCGTCAGTCGTCTTCATGACATGACCGTAATAATCACCGAGCCAGCCTGTCAACGCGGAAGTAAAGTGAACCGAGGTTACCGCGTATGTCGACGGCAGTAAAATCTGAACCCAGTTTAAACCCCCGTTCGTCGTCTTAAAAAATCCCGTCTGCGACGATACGAATCCTACAAAAGGATTTACAAAATATACCAAATTATTATTTCCCGCGGACGGCGGCGTAACAGACGTCCAGTTCAGACCCGCGTTTTCGGTCTTCATAAATTTTCCGTTATTGCCCGCTATGTAACCGACATAAGGATTCGGAAATGATACGCTGTTTAGGTTTTCTATTGTGCCCGTGTTTATAGTCTGCCAGGTCGCCTGAGATAATGAAATATTTGAATTTAAAATGACAAGAAATAATATTGATGCGAATAGAGAATAAATATTCTTCATTATGACCTCCAATCTTAATTATTAAAATTTATTGGTTTTTTTTATAATATAATAGTTTATTATTCGTCAATTGCGGTATAATGAATAACACGGTGAGGGGTTCAATATATCCCGTGTGAAAGAATTCAGTAAAGATTAATGTTTGTGTAACTGCTTTCTGACTATGTGTTTTCTTTCTCGAAATCAAGAAGCCATTTTTTCCGCCATAGTCCGCCGCCGTAACCCGTCAGCGTTCCGTCTTCACCGATAACCCTGTGGCAGGGAATGATGATTGATACGCGGTTATGCCCGTTCGCGCTCGCTACTGCCCGCACGGCTGACGGATTTCCCAGTCTGACCGATTGCTGCTTGTATGATACGGTGGTTCCGTATGGAATTGTCTTAAGAACTTCCCAGACTGATTTCTGGAAATCTGTGCCGGGCGCGTCGAGTGGTATTGTAAAGGTTTTTCTTTTTCCTCCGAAATATTCTTCGATTTCCTTTTCGAGTTTTATGAAGTGCCTGTTTTCTCCCGGAAGTATTACGGCGTTGAAGTATTTTTTCAGTTCCTTGAATTCCGTCTCGAGCATCCTCCTGTCAGTGAAATCGAAGAGGCATATCCCTTTCGTTGTCGCGCACACGTACATCGGTCCGACAGGCGTGTCAATTCGCTTAATGTTGATAACGTTCATTGTCTTTGATTTTGTAGGAGTATCATTAAAAATATTTCTGAAAGACGAATTGAACCCGCTGACCGATTCGTAGCCCGACTCAAATGCCGTGCCGGTTACTCTTTCACCCGACTGCATTAAATTGAACGCGTTGTTTATACGCATCATTCTCTGAAATGATTGAAATGTCATGTTGTGGTTTTTCCTGAACCACCTTCTGATTTTGTTCGGCTCCAATCCGCGCATTCGCAGGTCGTAATCCTTTATTTTTCTCGAAGGCTCCGAGTTGATTTCCTTGATTAGTTTTTTTATGTAATCCGGAGTCATTGCGGGCATCTCAAGCGGAGAACATACCTTGCAAGGCCTGAAACCGTGCGTTAATGCCTCCCCGGGCGTCTTGTAGAAAACCACGTTTTCCATCTTCGGCTTCCTTGCCGTGCAGGTCGGCCTGCAGAATATTCCTGTTGTCTTTACCGCGACAAAGAAGAGTCCCTCGAAAGACGCATCCTTGTTCAGCAAAGCCCTGTACATTATTTTGTCTGTCAGCATGAATTCTTTTAAACAAAAATATGCTTAATCGATTTAACCCGCTACCGAAAAGTTGACACGGAATTCTTTTATCTGTCAATCGTATGGATTTTCATTAAGCACTTTAATTTTTTGACCTCGCTTCCGGCTGAACTTTTTCTATAATCTTCTTCGCGATATTTCCGCGCACCTACCCCGTAATCTTTCCGCCCTGTTTCTAAATATTAAAGTTAAGCCCGCATAGCGGGCGGTATCAAATAGAATGTTGAACGGAAAAATCGGCAGCTCCGTAGGAGCGGCATCTGAACCTATTCCACTACCGAAAATATCTCCCTGTGCCCCGACTCGCACAACGGTTTTAACTTCTCGTACAAAGCCTCCCATTCTTTGTTGCCGAATACAGTCTGAAGTTTCGATTCGAAATCGGATAAGGAGTCGTGGCTCGTTTCAAATACAAGCGTGTATGAAGGACCCGTCACATCAAAAAGCGCGCGTACCGACTTTACACCGAGTTTTTGATTTAATGCTATCGCTTCCTTGACGTGCGTCCTCGCCTCTTTTGATTTTCCGAACTTGAGACGGAATACATTTCTGACTACTATCATTTTGCTCTCCCCTTTAATTAATATATAAGATATACAACAGGCTCAGGACATTTTAGTTTCAACCGCTATTCCACGATGACTTAATATAATGATTTATTATAACTTGCATCCGCCATTATTACATATTAAATGAAATTCATAAGAGGTATTTTGAGTTAAACGATATATATAAAAGGAAAAATTTGAATAAAAGCATAAAGACAAACAAGAAATTAAGAAACATAGCGATAATCGCTCACGTTGACCACGGTAAAACTACGCTCGTTGACCACATGTTCAGGCAGAGCGGATTGTTCAGGTCGAATCAGGAAGTAGAAGAACGCCTTATGGACAATATGGACCTCGAAAGAGAGCGCGGTATTACTATAGCCGCAAAGAATTGTTCCGTAACCTGGGAAGGCATAAAGATAAATATTCTCGACACGCCCGGACACGCTGACTTTGGCGGCGAGGTCGAACGCGCTCTTATGATGGTTGACGGCGCGATTCTCCTCGTCGACGCCTCCGAAGGTCCCCTTCCCCAGACACGCTTCGTACTGAAGAAAGCCCTCGAGTCGAAGAAAAAAATTATAGTAGTAATAAATAAGATTGACAGAAAAGACGCGCGTCCCGCCGAAGTCCTGAATGAAATATACGATTTGTTCATTGACCTCGACGCAACCGAAGAACAGATTGAGTTTCCCGTGCTCTATGCGGTCGGCAAGCAGGGTTACGCCGTCAGAAAACTTACCGATAAAGGCGCCGACCTGAAACCGCTCTTCGCGGAAATAATGAAAGAAATACCGGGTCCGTCGCACGAACCCGGAAAGCCTTTTCAAATGCTCGTCGCGGACCTCGACTATTCCGACTATGTCGGAAGACTCGCTATCGGAAAAGTTGCTAACGGCGCCGCGAAAATAAACGATAACCTCGTCTGCATAAACGAAGACGGGGACGTTGTTCCTCTGAAACTTTCCAAACTTCAGGTCTATCAGGGTGTCTCTCTCGCAGAAGTCGAGTCCGCTGAGCCGGGCGATATAGTTGTTCTCGCGGGCATCGAGAATGTCCACATCGGTGATACGATCTGCTCACAGGAAAATACTAAACCCCTAAAACGCGTCGCGGTTGACGAACCGACAATCTCGATGATGTTCGCCATTAATACTTCGCCTTTCGCGGGAAGAGAAGGCAAGTACGTTCAGTCAACGAAATTGAGAGAAAGACTCTTCAAGGAAACATTAAGAAACGTCGCTCTGAAAGTCGAGGACACCGATACCGCCGATAGTTTTATAGTCAAGGGGCGCGGAGAATTCCAGATGGTCATTCTTATTGAAACTCTCAGACGCGAAGGTTATGAACTCAGCGTCGGGCGACCGCACGTGATCTATAAGGAAAAGAACGGCAAGAAACTCGAACCCATCGAGCATCTGTTCATTGACTGCGGCGAAAATTTCATCGGCATAGTTACCGATAAATTGTCACAGAGAAAAGGAAGAATGATTAACCTCGTTAACCACAGCACGGGCAGGGTGAGAAT
>CALGII010000071.1 GCA_937915485.1 uncultured Ignavibacteriota bacterium
TCGAAGGAATTCGTTTACGCGGGCGGTGATATTGTAACAGGCTCGGCAACGGTGATAGAAGCGATGGGTGCGGGAAGAATAGCCGCGAACGCGATTCAGAAAAAACTGGCAGATTGAAAATAATTGAACATTTTAAAAATTTTTAAATATCGATAATAGATTTACTTCTATATCATTTCACAATTATACAAAATTAATTTATATGAGAGTAACGCGTATTAATAAAAAGGAACCTGCCCTTAAGGCGGAGGCGAAAGTTGATTTGAAACTTCTCGAGCCCCTGATTAAGAAATACAAGAGCAAAAAAGGAAATCTGATACCGCTTCTTCAGGGAACGCAGAGTCTTTACGGTTACATACCCGTGGAAGCAATGATGATTCTGTCTAAGGAAGCGGGGCTTAAAGTAAGCGACATGTACGGCGTGGCGACGTTCTATGCCCAGTTCAGGCTTACTCCAGTCGGCAAGAACATTGTTAAAATCTGTCACGGCACAGCCTGCCACGTTCAGAACGCGAAAGCCGTAACCGAAGACCTTCAGAATTTTCTCGAAGTGAAAGACGGTGAAACGACACCCGATAACCTGTTCACGCTTGAAACCGTAGCATGCCTCGGATGCTGTTCGCTCGCTCCCGTCATGATGATAGGGGACGAGACCTACGGTAAACTCAACGGAAAGAAGGCGGTCGAAGTTATAAAAGAAATAAAGAGAAAAGAGACTCTAAGCCAGAAAAAAAGTTTAACTGAAAATATATCAAAGAATTAAAAACCGGATTTATATAAATGGCACAAACAAAAGTAATAGTAGGACTTGGAAGCTGCGGAATAGCGGCGGGCGCCGGAAAAGTTTATGAAGAACTTCAGCGTATAAAGGAAGCGGACAATCTCGATTTTGAACTGAAAAAAACGAGTTGCATAGGTATGTGTTTCAAAGAGCCTCTTGTGGAGATAATTGACGAAACGGGCTCATACATGTACGGTGAGGTGGACGCTAAGAAAGCAGATGAAATCGTGGAAAAACATATCGTGAATTTCACTCCTGTAAACGATTACATAGTAAAATCGGACGTCTTAGAGACAAAATTCAATAATTATTTTGACGGTCAGGTAAAAATTGCTTTAAGAAACTGCGGATACATTGATCCGGAAAATATCGACGAATACGAATCCAGAGGCGGTTATCAGGCAATTAAGAAAATCGCGGGCGAGAAAATCGGCGTGCAGGATGTTATTAAATCCATTCTCGACTCCGGTCTTAGAGGAAGAGGCGGCGGCGGTTTCCCGACGGGCTTGAAATGGAAGTTCGCAAACAACAACAGGTCGAAAGAAAAATATCTGATATGCAACGCCGACGAAGGCGATCCGGGAGCGTTCATGGACAGGTCCGTCCTCGAAGGCGACCCTCATTCGGTTCTTGAGGGGATGATAATCGGCGCTTACGCAATCGGTGCATCGGACGGAGTAATCTACTGCCGCGCGGAATATCCGCTTGCAATCAAGCGCCTGAACATCGCCATCAAACAAGCGCGCGAAAAAGGTTATCTGGGCAAGGACATTCTCGGCATCGAAGGTTTTGATTTCGACCTATACATAAAAGAAGGCGCGGGCGCTTTCGTCTGCGGCGAGGAAACAGCACTTATCGCTTCCGTTGAAGGCGAAAGGGGAATGCCGAGAAAAAGACCCCCGTTTCCTGCGGTCTCCGGTCTGTGGCGCAAGCCCACAAATATTAACAACGTGGAAACTTACGCGAATATTCCCTGGATTATAACTAACGGCGCGAAAGAATACGCAAAGTACGGTACGGAAAAAAGCAAGGGCACGAAGGTGTTTGCCCTGACGGGAAAAATCAAGAACGGCGGGCTCGTCGAAGTGCCGATGGGCATAACTATTAAGGATATAATATACAAACTCGGCGGCGGTATTATCGACGATAAGAAGTTCAAGGCGGTTCAGTTGGGAGGTCCTTCGGGCGGCTGTATTCCCGAATACCTTTCTCACACAATTGTTGATTATGATTCAGTGAACGCAACTGGCGCGATTATGGGCTCGGGCGGAATGGTCGTAATGGACGAAACAACCTGTATGGTCGATATCGCGAGGTTCTTCCTCGAATTCACCTGCAAGGAGTCCTGCGGTAAGTGCACGTTCTGCAGAGTCGGAACAAAAAGAATGCTCGAGATTCTCACGAGAATCACGGAAGGCGAAGGCAGGGACGGCGATATTGAGAAACTCGAAGAACTCGCATACCAGATTAAAGACGGCTCGCTTTGCGGGCTCGGTCAGACAGCTCCGAATCCCGTACTTACTACTATAAAATATTTCAGGGACGAATATGAAGCGCACATTAGGGATAAAAAATGCCCCGCGCTGAACTGTAAAAAACTTCTTACTTACGAGATTATCGAAGACAAGTGCACGGGGTGCATGGTTTGCAAGCGCGGATGCCCGACAAAAGCAATTTCGGGCGAAAAGAAGATGCCGCATTTCATAGACCAGTCGCTTTGCATTAAGTGCGGAGACTGTTACTCTAAATGCAAATTTGACTCAATTAAGATTTATTAGAAAATAGAAAATTGACGAATAGAAAATAGTTGAAATCTTTTTATTCGGAATGGCAGTAAATAATAAGAAAAATTTCGAAAACTGAATCAGAAAAAATAAAAAGACAAGATAAAATTTAAATGGACAAACTAAACATAATACTAAACGGAAAATTAGTAAACGGTTTTCAGGGCGAAACGATACTTCAACTCGCGAAAAGAAACGGCGTCGAAATTCCAACATTATGCAACGATGAGCGGCTCGAACCGTATTCTTCCTGCTTCGTGTGCGTGGTCGAAGTGGAAGGAATGAGAGGACTTCAGCCGTCTTGCTCGACGAAGATAGCCGAAGGTATGAAGGTGAATACCGATAGCGAGAAAATAAGAAAATCACGAAAGTCGGCTCTTGAACTTCTTCTCAGCAATCATTACGCGGATTGCACAGCCCCGTGCAAGCAGACCTGCCCGGCGGGCGTTGACGTTCAGGGATACATCGCGCTCGTTAACAAGGGTATGTACCGTGAGGCGGTAGGGCTCATCAAGAAAGTGAATCCGCTTCCCGCTATTTGCGGAAGAGTCTGCGTTAGGCCCTGTGAAGTCGCCTGCAGAAGAAACCTGCTTGAAGGTAAAGGCGTCGGTATTGATTATCTGAAGAGATACGCGACGGATATGGACTTCGCGTCGGAAGATAAATTTATGCCTGAAGTGAAACCGTCAACAGGCAAGAAAGTGGCGGTAATAGGCGCGGGTCCGGGCGGATTGACGTCGGCATACTATCTGGCGGTTGAAGGGCACGAAGTCGAAATGTTCGAAGCAAGCCCGCATCCCGGCGGAATGCTTAGATACGGCATACCTCCGTACAGGCTTCCAAATGAAATTATAGACAAAGAAACCGAAAGCATCGAACAACTCGGTGTTAAGATTAATTACAACACGAAATTAGGCGGGAACATTAGTTATAAGGATTTAAAGGAAAAATTTGATTCCGTTATTCTGGGTATCGGCTCGCAAAACGGAACGAGCATCGGCTGCGACAACGATAAGGCGGAGAATGTCCTTTCGGGAATCGATTTCCTGCGGAACATGGAAATGACCGGTCAGCGGTATGATTTCTCTGGAAAGAAAGTAGCGGTAATCGGAGGCGGAAACACCGCGATGGACTGCTGCAGGACTTCAATGCGGTGCGGCGCGGAAAAAGTGTACGTGATTTACAGGCGTACGGAAAAAGAAATGCCCGCGAATCCCATTGAAATTCACGAATCAAAACTCGAAGGCATCGAGTACATGTTCCTGACCGCTCCGGCAAGAGTTAACGTTGACGAGAGCGGGAAGTTAAAGACCCTTACCTGCTATAAGATGGAACTCGGAGAACCAGACGCTTCAGGCAGAAGAAGACCCGTGAAAGTTGACGGTTCGGAATTTGAAGTAGAACTCGATTACATACTCGCTGCGATAGGACAGAAGACAAACGTGAATTTCCTCGAGGACATTAACAATAATTCCGACGAAAAACTTGTAGTGAATAAATGGGGGGATATTGACGCGGATAAGAAAACTCTCCAGACATCTATTAAGAGCGTATTCGCTTGCGGTGACGGAGTAACAGGTCCCGCTACGCTGATTGAAGCAATCGCGCAGGGAAGAAAAGCGGCCGTTAGTTGCGATCAGTATCTTTCTGGACTTCCGCTTACCGGAGCGAAGTATGAATTTATAAGCAAGCGCGATAATTTCGAGAAACAAAAACCTGAAGATTACAACGGTAAATACGGCGAGCAGATGAGAGAAGAAATGCCGACTCTCGACCCGGCAAAAAGACAGAATTTCGAAGAAGTGGAACTCGGTTATACCGCCGCTGCCGCTCACGAAGAAACAAAAAGATGTCTTGAATGCGGTTGTACGGAATACTATACCTGCGACCTTAAAAAGTATTCGACAGACTACGAAGCCCAGCAGAAAAAATTCGAGGGCGATTATAAAAAATACGATAATGATTTCAGACATCCTTATATTGAAATTGACAACAACAAATGCATTCTCTGCTCCAGATGCGTCAGGATTT
>CALGII010000072.1 GCA_937915485.1 uncultured Ignavibacteriota bacterium
AAAGAGAAGTACAGAAAAGATAAAGAATACAGGGAAAAATTGAAAAAGTATTACAGGGAAAAGTATCATTCCGACCCTGAATACAAGCAGATGACGCTTGAAAATGCCCGTAACAGGTATTACAACGACCCGGAGTACAGGGAAAAAACAATACAGCGGGCTAAGGAAAGAGCTGAAAAACTAAAAAAACAAAAGACTAAAAAGAAAAAGAAATAGTTTTTTGTTTGCCTTATTTCCGAAAAATTAAAATTCTTTTCAGTGACATTCGCCGTTTTAATTAGGGCAGGCTTACAGACGCGAGAGTATGTTTGATATCGGACCGCGTCCTGTTCAAAAGAATTCACTCTGAATTTTAATTCCCGTGGCCTGAATCATTTTTTGGTCAAAAGGAAATCTCTGCGCTTTTTCACTGCTTCAGAAATCCGGAACTTTGCCAAATTATTAGTAATGCAGCCTCAAAAATACGGATTCCTCCGATTTTACTACTCACGCCGTCTTTCTCACCCGTGAATAAAAAACGGGAAGCCGTTAAAAACTTCCCGCAGGTATTAAGTTAAGGAGAACTTGTGAAACTTATCTTGCTATTATCGATAACTCAAGGTTAAACACATCGTTTATCATCTTGTCCCCCAGGTTCTCAAAAAATTTTCCGGAACCGTATTTAACTTCCCAATCTGTCCTGTCTATGCCTACATCCGCTTTGAATTTCAGTGTGCCGTTTTCAATCTTGATTTCTGCAGGAAAAGTAATGCTCTTCGTTATGCCTTTAATAGTTAGGTTTCCTGTTACCGTGGCATTCGCATTCGGTTTATCCGGATCTTTAATCTCGGTTACGTTGGTGATTTCGAACTTCGAAACGGGGTGCTTCGCCGCCGAAAAGAAATCGTCCGACTTAAGGTGATTTACAAGTTTGTCGTTCATCGCTTTGTCAGTTAAATCCAGATTCTTTATGCTCTCCATGTTAATTTCTACGAAACCGCCCGAGAGTCTTCCGTTATCAACATAAACTTCGCCTTTGGATATGTCAATCGTACCGTTATGCTGTCCCGTTACCTTCTTTCCAAGCCACTTCACGCTGCTTTCCGTCACTGATACAGTCAGCGCATTTCCCTTTTTCTCTTCCGAAATGTTTTGCTTTCCGCCGACCTTTACTTCGTTATCCTGCTTTCCGCAACCGGATATGACAAATGCCGAAACAAAAATTATTGCTATAAATAAATTTAGTCTTTTCATATATTGTTTAATTTAAAAATTATAAAAATCGCTTCCCCTGAACTTGTCAAGAAGTTCGTTCAATTTTTCAGCCTGTTTCTCAGTGATTCCGTGAAACTGCTCTTCCCACTGGTCTGACTTCTTGTCCATTTCCGCAAGCAGGTCAAGACCCTTCTTCGTTATAACAACATCCACAGCTCTGCGGTCCTTTTCGCAAGTCTTCCTGTCCGCGAGTTTCTTGTAAACCAATTTGTCCACTATTCTCGAGGCGTTCGACGCCTTGTCCAGCATCCTGTCTATTATCAGGTTTATGGAACACGGATTCGGATACTGCCCGCGCAATATCCTGAGTACGTTGTATTGGGGCAGACTAAGACCGTACGGCTTTAAATATCCGGACTGTATTAAATTCATCCAGCCGCCCGTGTAAAGTACGTTTACTATTACCTTCTGGTAAGGGTTCTTGAATGCTTTTTGCTTTATTTCGTCCTCTAATCTTACTGACATATTTTTTTATTTATATGTATATACATATATGTAGTTAAAAAAGTTCCCCGCGTATAAAACAAAACCGATTTTATCAGGTTATTAGACTATCTATTTTGTTGTTCCCTTTTCGGGAGAATATTTTTAATCGGAAAAAGTCAAATATTTATATCATACTTATTTAATAATTGTTTTATATGAGACTATTGTATATTTTTAAATACAATATTCAGGCATGAACAATGAGAAAAACCCCAATATGGTTCTTTCGGTAAAAGTTACCGTGTTCTATTTTATTCTCGGTCTGCTTTTCCTGATTTTTATGAACGATTCCGAAAAAACTCTCTTCGGAAGTTGGATCCTCGGACTGTCTTTTCTTCTGCTGAGTTCTCTGATTTTTTTCTTCGCCATCGGACTTTTCCTTAAAAAAGAGGACAGCGTCTCGGGCACTGAAAACGAAAAATACATCAAATACAAAGAGATGTATGACGCGGCTTACCAGGACAAGATAAACGCCGAAATAATGAACGCCGCGAAATCGCAGTTCCTCTCTAACATGAGCCAGGAAATCAGAATACCAATGAGCGGAATAATCGGCATGACCGAACTCATAATGCTCACCAACCTCAGCAAAGAACAGAAAGAATACGTCGATATTATTAATTTTTCTTCAAGCACACTGCTCGCGATAATAAACGACATCCTCGATTTTTCGAGAATTGAAAGCGGAAAACTCAAACTCGAAAACATTGAGTTCAGCATAAAGGAACTCATTAATAAAACCTCGCAGATTCTCGACTTCGAGGCGCGCAGAAAAAAACTTTCGCTTAAAGTTGATATTTCCCCGAACATAGATTATAATATCTTCGGAGACCCGCTTAGAATTAATCAGATATTAATCAACCTTACCAAGAACGCTGTTAAATACACTGAAGCGGGCTCTGTCAGCATATCTCTCTTTGAAAAGAGCCGCACGGAAGACACCGCGGTGCTGAGATTCGTCGTAAACGATACCGGAGTCGGGTTCACTCCCGACAAGGTGGAATCGCTCTTCGGGCTGCCGGACGGTGAAGGTAAGGTTAAACTTACGAAGGATTTCGAATATACGGGCGTCGGTTTCGGTATTCCCATTGTCAGGCATCTGATTACGCTTATGGGCGGCGAATTATTCATCAATACGAAAATCAACAATGGCTCCACGATAACTATTGACATACCTTTCAATACGACTACCGAAAAAGTTATTATCCCTCCCGAACCCGTTATAATGAAAAAGCAGTTCACGGAAGAAAAGCAAAAGGATAAAAAAGAAGTCAACATTCTGATTGCCGAAGACAACATCGTGAACCAGAGACTCGTGAAAGAACTTCTTATCAGGAAAAACTACGACGTGACTATCGTCGAAAACGGTCTCAAAATTTTTGATGTCCTCGAAAACAAGAAGTTCGATATTATACTTATGGACATTCAAATGCCCATAATGGACGGACTTGAAGCAACCTCTATAATTAGAGAAATCGAAAAAGGTACGGGCAAACATATCCCAATAATCGGAATCACCGCGTACGCCGTAAAGGCGGATAAGGACAAGTGTCTCTCAGCGGGTATGGATGACTACATGTCGAAGCCGTTCGTCAAAGAAGAATTTTACAGAATGATAGAAAAATATTTGCAATAATTTTAATTTATATGTTATATTTAAAGGCGGGCGCGGTACCGCCTTTTTTAAATGGAAAAAAAGAATACAGCAAATAAAAAAGATGTTTTATGCTATCACTGCGGTGATGCGTGCAGGGATGAATCCGTAGAAGACGGAGGGAAGCATTTCTGCTGCTCGGGCTGTAAACTCGTCTACGAAATTCTGCGGGAGAATGATCTATGCAAGTATTATGAACTCGGCGAAAAACCGGGTATCACACCGTCCGTGAGAAGCAAGGTCAAATATGAATTTCTCGACGACGAACAGGTAAAGAAACAGGTACTCGCGTTCAGCGACGGAAAAATGTCCGTAGCGACTTTCCTTATTCCTCAAATGCACTGCAGTTCCTGCATCTGGCTGCTCGAGAATATGCACAAGCTCGACGAAGGCGTGACTTATTCGAGAGTCGATTTCCCGAAGAAAAAAGCGACAATAAAATTCAACGAGGAAAAAACTTCTTTAAGAAAAATTGCCGAACTTCTCGACTCTCTCGGTTACGAGCCGTCAATAAGCCTCGACGCGGCGGAGAAAAAAATCAGAAGCGACCATACTAAAAAACTTTACTATAAAATCGGCGTCGCGGGGTTTTGCTTCGGTAATATTATGCTCCTCAGTTTCCCGGAATACCTCGGGCTCGAAAAACTTTCCGACCCGGAGTTTCATAAACTCTTCGGATTCCTAAACCTGCTGCTTTCCCTTCCCGTGTTCCTTTACTCGGCTTCGGAATATTATATTTCCGCATTCAAGGGACTGAAGAATAAAATAATCAATCTCGACCTTCCCGTTTTTCTCGGGATACTTGTTTCCTTCTTAAGAAGCCTGTATGAAATTGTCTTCCAGACAGGAGCGGGATATATGGATTCAATGGCGGGACTGGTTTTCCTTCTTCTCGTAGGCAAGGTTTTTCAGAGCAAGACTTACGATTCGATGAACTTCGAAAGAACATACAAATCCTATTTTCCCCTTTCCGTGACCGTTATAAGGTCGGGTATCGAAGCAACGATACCGCTTGAGAAACTGAAAATCGGAGACAGAATTTTGATTCGCAATAACGAGATTATTCCTGTCGACTCGATTCTGTTCAGGGGTGACGGCAGCATCGATTACAGTTTCGTTACCGGCGAATCCTCTCCCGTCCCTAAAGTGCTGGGTGAGATTATTTACGCGGGCGGAAGACAAACAGGAAGCCTGATTGAACTCGAAGTAATTAAAAACGTTTCCCAGAGTTATCTGACAGGATTGTGGAATAACGATACTTTCAGAAAAGAAAAAGCAAGCCGTCTCAAAACATTTTCCGATGTTATAAGCAAGTATTTCACACTCGCCACGTTAATTCTTGCATTCGCGGGCGCGGCGTATAACATGCAGGAAAGCCCGGACAAAGCGCTTAACGTTTTTACGGCAGTTCTCATTGTCGCCTGTCCATGCGCGCTCGCTCTTGCAATACCTTTTACATTCGGAAATTTAATGAGAATCTTCGGGCGGAATAAATTTTACGTGAAGAATACATCCGTTGTGGAATATCTTTCAAGAACAACGTCAATCGTGTTCGACAAGACGGGAACCCTCACGCACAGCGGAAAATCTGACATTACATTCAGGGGAAAAAACCTTTCGGCGGGGGAACTTTCGCTTGTGAAATCCCTCACGAGACAGTCAACACACCCGCTTAGCAGAAAAATTTACGAATATCTGAAGGATGAAAAAACACTCGCCGTCACTGACTTTTCCGAACGCGCGGGAAAGGGAATTTCGGGAAGGATTGGAAACAACTTCGCCGTAATCGGCTCTGAAGAGTTTGCCGCGGGAATTAGTACGGTACTTAATGAAACATCCGGTGATAATTCTTCAAGAGTTTACTTTTCCGTCAACGGCGAAAGCCTCGGTTATTTCAGTATAGACAATTCATACCGCGAAGGGCTCGGCGATACTATTTCCGCGCTTGAAAAAAAATACGATCTTCATCTGCTCTCGGGCGACAACGAAAGCGAAAGACCTTTTCTCGAAAAATATTTCAGGGATCCGCTTCAAATGTACTTCAGGCAGTCGCCCGAAAATAAACTGAAATACATTAAGGCGCTTCAGAGCGAAGGCTCAAGCGTACTGATGGTGGGTGACGGACTTAACGATGCGGGAGCGTTGAAACAAAGCGACATCGGAATCTCAATCTCCGAAAACGTTTCAAACTTCTCGCCTGCCTGCGACGGTATTCTCGAAGCCGGTGAATTTAATAAATTGCCCGACTTACTGAAATTATCCAAAGACAGCATAAGAATAATAATCACAAGTTTCGCGGTGTCGTTTGTTTATAACCTTGTCGCGCTGGAAATCGCTTTCCGCGGACTTCTCGAGCCTATAATTGCAGCCGTTTTAATGCCTGTAAGTTCGATTTCAGTTGTGTTATTTTCAGTATTGTTGTCAAACTTTATCGCCAAAAGAAGAGGATTCAGGTAATGTCTGTAATAGTTGTTTTGATCGCCGTGAGCGTGCTGGTAGCAGCGGGATTTCTCGCCGCGTTTCTGTGGGCCGTTAGAAACGGACAGTTCGACGATAAGTACACGCCGTCCGTGAGAATGCTCTTCGATGACGAACAAATAAAAGAAAAAAAAGAAAACAAATAAATTATTTCCCCGATGAAAAAATTTGACCCGAGTGTAGCAATACACGATTACCTGGTTTTCGGAGAATTCGGAGACGTCAATCCGTCAATTACCGACTCTTCGACATTTACTTTCCTGAGCACCGATAAAATGGAAGAGATTTTCTCGCACGAAATCGAAGGGTGCTTTTTATACTCCAGACATTGGAATCCTATTAACAAGTACCTGTCGGATACGCTTGCCCGTTTTGAAAATACGGAATCCGCTCAGGTTACTGCTTCGGGCATGGGCGCGGTCAACTGCGCCATTATGCAGTTGTGCGGAGCGGGCGACGAAATTGTTTCGAGCCATACTATCTACGGCGGAACCTACGCCCTCTTTAAAAACTTCCTGCCGAAGTTCGGAATCAAGGTTAACTTTGTCGACATAACCGACCTTAAGCAGGTTAGAAAAGCCGTTAACAACAGGACAAAGGTCGTTTACTGCGAAACAATCAGCAACCCCCTTCTTGAAATCGCCGACATTCCGTCGCTTTCTAAAATTGCGAAATCAAAAGGCGCGAAACTCGTAGTCGATAATACGTTCGCCCCGATGATTGTTTCTCCGAAACGCCTCGGAGCCGATGTTGTCATTCACAGTATGACAAAATATATTAACGGCACGAGTGACTGCGTCGCGGGCTGCATCTGCTCAACTCACGAATTTATTTCTCAGTTAAATGACGTCAACTCCGGCGCGTCAATGCTCCTCGGCACGGTGCTCGACAGTTACCGCGCGGCAAGCATCCTCAAGAACCTCCATACGCTTCATATTAGAATGAAGAAGCACGGTGAAAACGCGATGTATGTCGCTAAGGAATTTGTCAAACTCGGACTCGACACTTATTACCCGGGACTTAAAACCCACAGAGGTCATAAACTGCTGCGCTCGATGATGAACGACAACTTCGGTTTCAGCGGTATGATTGCAGTCGACGTGAAGAGCGAAAAGAAAGCCAACAAACTAATGGAGATGATGCAGAACGAAAAAGTCGGATACCTCGCCGTCTCTCTCGGATATTTCAAAACGCTCTTCAGCGCGCCGAGCCACAGCACTTCCTCGGAAATTCCTGAAGACGAACAGGCGAAAATTGGACTCGGTAAAGGACTCGTGCGTTTCTCAATCGGACTCGATAACAACATCGAGGAAATGTTCGGCAGAATTAAGAAGTGCATGAAGAAACTGAATATAGTATAAAGACTGTATTTGTATCATTTTCCTGCGCTCCGGTTTACGGTGTATAATTTGATAAATGCATAAAAAGTGGTTACGAAGTTCAACTTCGTAACCTTTTTATTTATATGTTCAAGTGAAAATAATTCCTTCGGGTACCGGATTACTTCCTCTGCACTTCTTTGTACCTGAAGCACGTAACCGTGTGGTCGTTAACCATACCCGCCGCTTGCATGAACGCGTAGCATATCGTAGAGCCGACAAACTTAAACCCCCGTTTGATTAAATCCTTGCTCATTGCGTCCGATTCCGGAGACTTCGCAGGTATTTCCTTTATTGTCCTGAACCTGTTTACTTTTTGCTTCCCGCCCGTGAACTGCCAGATGTACTTGTCGAACGTACCGAACTCCTTCTGCACTTCGAGAAATTTCCCGGCGTTTATTACAGCCGCGTGTATTTTTAATTTATTCCTTATAATTCCTGCGTCATTAAGAAGTTTTTCAATTTTCTTCTCTTTGTATTTCGATACCTTAACCGGGTCGAAATTATCAAATGCCTTTCTGAAATTATCGCGTTTGTTCAATATTGTGCTCCAACTTAATCCCGCTTGAAATGCGTCGAGTATCATGAATTCAAAAAGTTTATTGTCATCGTGCAGTTGAACTCCCCATTCCTTATCGTGGTACTCTATCATCAACGGATTGCTTGATGGCCAGGAACAACTTTCTTTTTCTTTCATCGGTCTTTTAATATTTATGATGATTTATATTTAATGTTTAAACTATAGTTCGTATTTGTCTATCAGGTACACCAGTCCCGCTATCGCTGCCGCTCCCATCTGCATCTCCCGCCTGTTAACGCTTTCGAATACGTCGTTCGCCGAATGATGATGGTCGAAGTATCTCTGCGAATCCACAACCAGCCCTATCAGCGCCGCGCCCGAATTTCTCAGAAAACTTATGTCAACACCGCCGCCGCCCTTTTCAAAGTAATGTATCAGATAAGGAGTGAAAAACTCTTTAAAAATTCTTAATTTTTCCGTCTGCTCACGTGTTCCGCTGAATGAAAAACCGTGCGGTATGAGCCCGCCTCCGTCAGACTCAATCGCGGCGATGTGTTTCTCGTTTTTAGTGGCTTCCGCGTAATAACGCCCGCCCATCTGGTCTATTTCCTCGTCCATGAACGCTACCATGCGCAGCGTGTGACGCGGTTTTATGCCGAGTTTCTGAAACAAGCGTAATATTTCAATGCTCTGCACGATGCCCGCTCCGTCATCGTGCGCTCCTTCGCCGAGGTCCCACGAGTCAAGATGCCCTCCGACAAGTATTACTTCTTCGGATTTTTCCGTGCCCCGTATTTCTCCGATTACGTTGTGAGAAATGACGTCGGGATTCTGATGGCACGTCGTTCTGAAATAAAACGTCAGTTCTTCGTCTTCCGTTCTCATTCTGCTCAGTTCGTCCGCGCCCATTGTAGATATGCCTATTGCCGGTATCCTCGGTATGGAATCATTGTAACGCATTATTCCCGTATGAGGAAAATTATCAAGACTCACCGTTGCCGAACGAACCACAACCCCGATAGCGCCGTATCTCGCCGCCTCTATCGCCCCTCTGACGCGCTGATCAACCGAACCTCCGTACCCATTGTATGTCGAAATTCCTGTCTGGTCCGCCGCGCGGTTGAAGAATACTATCTTTCCCTCAATATTTTCTCTTCCTAATTTTTTCAATTCATCGAAACTCTTTACCTCGATTATCCTGCCCTTTACACCCTTATCTCCCGTTCCCTCCGAAACTCCAAGCGCGCATACATTGAATTCCTTTTTACCGGATATTCTTGATTCGGCATACGCGTATTCCTTATCGCCGCGTATCCAGTTTCGTACGGGAAACTCCTGCGTGTACACCCTGTTAAGGTTCATTTCCCCTAAAATCTTAAAAACCCAGTCAACCGCGTTTTCCGCCGCCTCTGAACCGGTCAGACGTCCGCCGATATTCTTGCAGAGATGTCTCAGATTTTCATACGACTCGAAACTCACGAGAGCCTCGGAAAAAATATTTCTTATAACCAGTGAGTCTTCGGACTCAACGTTCGCCCCTGCTTTTCCGCCCGCTCCGAACAGGAAAACTATGGTTACGGCGATAAAAAGTACGTGCTTCATATTTGTTTTATTTTGAAAACGCAAATTTATCTAAAATACGAATTAAAAGAAACAAAGTTAGATTTTTAAACGGCATTTCATTGCGATGAAAAGGTATGCCGCCCGGTTCGACCGCTTTAAAAGCGAAAAATGGCTTGATTAAGGAATAAAATAGAAATAATTTATTTATATGAAGAAGTTTATTTATCTCGCTTTCATAATTTTGGGTATTGCTTTTTCGCTCGAGTTCGGCGGCTGCAATTACGTTTCGCACAGAACCGTATCAAGAAGTTCGGTCGGCGCGGATGATCCAGATCCCGATTATAATGTGTCTTTAAATTACGAGTATCAGGATTTTACGAGTTTTATGTATATGGGAAATCGGTCGGAGACATTCGGTACTTTTTTTAATAAGTTCTTTTCCGCGGGAGAAGATTATGACGAAGCACTGAAAGAATACAGAACCAGCACCATCGCTACTTATAACAGACGCCTTGACTCCCTTAATATTACTCCTCCTGTCCAGCAGTCAACGAAAGACAAGTTTACGAAAGTTATCGAAAGATGCTCGAAAATTATTCAATACAATAAGAATACAAGATATTTCGACCAGGCGGTCCTTCTCATAGGTCTGTCTTATTTTTATTCAAACGATTATCTTCAGGCGGAACGGAAGTTTGACGAATTCCTTTCGCGGCTCTCAAAAAGCGAGTTCACCGCGGATGCCCTGCTCTATCTCGGCAAGACAAAGTTTAAACTCGGAAAGAACTCCGAAGCCGAATCGATTCTGAAAAACCTGCTTAACAATACGAACAAGGATGAAATAAAGTCTGAAATATTTCAGGAACTCGCGATTTACAACCTGTCCCGGAGAAACACACAGGATGCAGTCTCGTATTTCATTAATTCGATTGACCTCACAAAAGACAAGGAAATTAAAGCCGAACGCCAGTTCATACTCGCGAAAATTTATTCCATTCACGATATCGAAAAAGCTGCGCAGGAATACAATCAGGTTTATAAGAACACCTCTAACTTCGATCTTGAGTTTTATGCGAAACTTAATGAAGCCAAAGTGCTGCTGTTGCAGAAAAGATTCGGAGAGGCGGACGAAATTCTCGGCAAACTCAACAAAAAATATATTGAATACCCGGACTTCAAACAATTGGTCGAACTTGAAATTGCTAATAAGGATTTCTATACTGACAATTTTAAAGAAGCGCGTTTGAAATACTTCGAGATTATTTCCGCTCATCCGGGCGGAAAAGCCGCGGCGGAATCGTATTATAAACTCGGTGAGTATTACGAGCACGTTAAAAAGGATTTCCTGAAATCACTTATCTCTTACAAGAAAGCGTATGAAACAAGTCTTGCTCTTGATTATTACGAACTTGCAAGAAATAAATCCGGCATTCTCGACAGGTATTTCACACTTACAGCCGTTATTCACGATACGACTAAAATTACTATTCCTGAAGAAGAACCCGATCTCGCAAAATACAAACTTGATTACGAGGAAAGACATAATCCGGGCAAACGGGAAGAGATAGAGAATCCAAATAAAGGATTTAACGAACCGAAAGGCGGAGGCTTCATCGGAAAAGATTCAATCGGTTCAAACGAAGACTCCCTTAGCGAAAGCGGCATGATCCCGGAAAATATTCTGAAAAAAATTCAGAACGACAGCATTCCCGTTCCCGGCGATACAACAGGATTATCGAAAAACATCCCGGGAGATACAATCAAAGTGCCTGTTGTCAATGAAGATTCAATTAAAGCGGCTAAAGACAACTTGAAACTCGGAGCATATTTTGAACTTGCGGAAATTTTTTATTACGACCTGAAACAGTCGGACTCTTCAATTCATTACCTGAACACCATTATTTCTAATTACGATAATCCCGACTGGATTAGCAAAGCGCTTTTTTATCTTGGCTCCATTTATAAATCGCTCGGCGACACTGTTAAATCATCGGAATATTTCGCAAGGGTTATAAAGGATTTTCCCAACAGCGTTTACGCTAACGAATCAAGAAAAAATCTCGGTCTTCAGATTGTAGAGCAATCTTTCGACGCCGCCGATTCTCTCGTGACGCAGGCGGGAAAGTTTTTTGATTCGGGTAATACGGATAAAATGATTCCCCTGCTGCAGGAAGCGGTTTCCCTTTATCCCGAAAGCCCCGTCATTCCTAAAGCGATTTATACTCTCGGATGGACTTACGAAAACGTTTATTTGTCAAAAGACAGCGCCGTAAAATATTACTCGCGCCTTAAAGCCGAATTTCCTAATTCCGAATACGCGAAATCTGTCGCATCCCGTTTGGAATTCTATGAGTCACTCGATAAAAAGGATACCGTTGTTAAAAAGAATGTGGAAAATACTGCGGATTCTTTGAACATCTCGAACGATTCCACGAATTCAGGAATCCCCGAAGTGAAAGACTCTCTGAATATAAACCCGGAACAGAAACTTCCTGTCGAAGAGGAAAATAAAATCCAGGAAAAGAAACCCGAAAACAACGAACTTATAAAGCCTGAGGAACCTCCGTCGAAGCAATCAGGGGAAGACGGGTAATCACGGTTCTCTTGAGAACAGATATTTTATCCTTAACCACGCGAACGCGAACAGAACAAGCGTTATTGCCGACAAACTTATAATTTCTCCGCTTACGTTTCCGAAACCGGCCCCTGATTGGGTGATTCTGCTGAATGCCCTGAGATATGGAGTAATGGCGAATGTCTTTGAAAAATACTGCAGGGGAACGGGAAGTGCGTACGTGGGAAACACATAACCCGAAATGAAGAATAACGGATAAGAAGTGAACGCGATTATTATCAGCGCGACAAATTTTCTCTTGAAGAATGACGAAACGAAAATCGCCAGAAATATTGAAGAAAGTATCAACAGCAATGTTGTGAGTATTAATGCAGGCGCGCTTCCGAACAGATTAATCTTGAAAACGGGAAATATTACCGCGAAAAAGAACAGAGAATATGCCGTGTACATTAGAAAATAAAAAAATGTCTTTCCGGCCAGCGCCGCGGCTGCGCTGTTTCCAGCCGCTGCTTTTATTTCACCTATCTTTTTATACTCCCTCTCGCGCGCTATGCACTCGGATAGACCTATGAGTAGCGTCTGATGAAGAATCAGCACAAGCATTCCGGGAATAAGATAATCCCCGTATGTCTCGGGCGTGTTGAACATCGGCCGTATGTCGCTCCGCACGGGCTCCGTAAGGTTTTCCGCTTCGTGTGTGTTATATCCCATCGACTGTAAGCATACTTTCCTGTTTTCCTCGTTGAATGAAAACGCGACCTCGTTAACCGCTTTGTTTATGTCGTTCGATACAAGAAAACGGCTGGTGTTTAAATAAACCGTGAGCGTTACTGATTCTTTCGACTTGAGTTCTACGGATGAATTATGAGGAATGAAAACAATTCCGTGTATTTTCATTGAAGCCATCATGCTCTTTGCTTCGTTCATGTCGCCGGTGATTAGAACCGTTTCAAGCATTCTGCTTGTATTCATCCTTCTCGTAAACGTTTCTGAAAACTCCGACCTGTCCATATCAACTACCCCTACGGGCACCTTCTCTTCCGTCTTATAATAGTATAAAGAAGCATAAACGAAAGCGTAAAATATCGGCGCTATTATTATTATCATAAAAACGTCCCTGTCTTTGAGCACGACAGAAACTTCCCTCTGAAATATTTTGAATATATACTTAAGCATATTCTTCCGTCCCATCCTGCGCCCGCGTTTCGGATTTAAGGAAATGCCTCTTGCGCAGGTAAAGTATTGAAAGCGTAAATACGATTGACAGAAGCGCGAATGCCGTAAGCGCGAGTATTTCAGGAAAAGCGGTTTTAACGGACGATTCCATTACGCCGATTTTTAAGTACGCGTCTATGAAATGCGTAAACGGCATCAACTGCGCAAACCAGACGTGCGGTCCGGGCATGGCCCTGAACGGATATACGAATCCGCTGAATATAAACGCCGGCGTGTTTAGAAATAGCGCTATTTCCGCCGTAAACATGTAATTTCTTGAAAAGGTTGATATAAGAATTCCGGAAAACACGCACGAAACGGAAAAAAGAATGAACAATAAAGCCGCTCCCGTAAGCGAACCGGGAACATCAATCTTGAAAAAAGAATAAAATAATCCCGGTATCAGCAGCGCTGTCGCGGTATTAATCAGTAAATATGGAACTGCCTTCCCCGCTAACAAAGCCCAAACACTTCCGCCCGCCGCTTCCAGTAAATTTCCGAAAGTTCCATGAGAAAATTCTGAACTTATTATTACCGCCGTTAGAAGCATTATCGCCATCTGCAGCATTACGGGTACTAATCCGGGAATTAGATAATTCAGATAATTGTAATTTGGATTGTACAGAGGACGGCTGTCTATTTTTACCGCGTTTAATATGTTCATTGCGGATTCTTCCGTGATTCCTTTTGAACGCATTTTCTTCAGCAGAACTCCGCCGGAAAACATTTTCGTGAACGTCAGCGCGTCCTTGTATACCGTGTTTCCCGTTATTAGATTTGTCGTATTGTTATATATAATAACACTCGCCGGCTTTCCGGATTTCGTGTCTTTTTCGAAATTGTAGGGGATTACAAATGCCGCGTATATGTTCCCGTCGAGAAATTCATTTTTTATATCCGCCTCTGACTGAACGTATTTCAGAATTTTCATCGAACCCGTAGATTCGATAAAGTTGATGTATGTTCTCGATAGTTCGCTGTTGTCGTAATCGCAGACCGCTACGGGTATTTCACGAAGCACGCCCGTTTCATACACGTATGCGAAAAACGAGAACAAACTCACGGGCAGTAAAAACAGCATGAACAGATAAAATTTCGAACTCCCTATCCGCCTGAACTCTCTCTTCGCAACGTTAAATGTATAATTCATTCCGGTATCCGCCGTATTCGTATCTCAGTTAATTTTTATATTTACCGTCATTCCCGGCCTGAGTCCCTGTATTTCTGATTTCGCCCTTAATCTTATTTCGAATGTCTTCAGGTCGAATTCTCCTTTCTGATTCGTAGGCTTCCAAGTTGCATAGTCGCCAACCGGAGATATGTACGACACATAAAATTCATATTCAGCGTTTCCCAGCGCAGGAACCCTGCCTTTGAAAATAGCATCCTTCTTTACCTTTGCCATCTGGTCTTCGCGCATCTGCAGTATTACCCATTCGTCTTTAAGGTCTGTAACCGTAAATACGGGATATCCCGCTGATACTATCTCCCCGGGATCTGTGATTTTTTTGCTGATTTCCCCCCGAAGTGGACTGACTATCGTGAGTTCTTCTTTGTACGCAAGTACTTCCCTGTACGTGTTTTCAGCCTGCCTGAATCCCGCGTCCGCCATGAGTATTTCCTCGTTCCGCGCGCCTTTCAGTACAAGATCGTATTTCGCTTTCGCTGACTCCATCTGTTCGCGCGCCGCTTTGTACTGGAATTCTATCTGGTCCTTTTCCTGAACGGATATGAGGCTGTCACGGTAAAGGTTTATAATTCTTGTATATGTGTTTTCCGCGAGTTCGAATTGATGCTTCGCCTGCATGTATAGTTTTTCCGCCATTTCCTTTTCTTCTGGCCGCGCTCCGTTTATCGCTATCTGCAGTTTTTGGTATGCCGCCTCCATTACGGATTTAGCCTGCTCGAGTTTCGCGTCCAGTTCCTTGCTCATTATTGATGCCACAATCTGTCCCTTGAAAACCTCATCTCCCTCCCGCACGTAAACACTGTCTATCCTGCCCGCTATCTTCGAGGAAACATCAACGTGCGTTGCTTCGACTATGCCGGTTATGTAAACGTCTTCCTGCTTGTTTGCTTTGCCGATTAATTACAGCCGCGGATATTATTATAAGTACGACTGGTATTGCAACAAGTAAAATGCTTTTTGTCTTTTTCATCAGTTTGTATCCTTATTCCATAAGATAAGAAAATTCATCGGCTTGCCCGACGTAAGATATAATTCGTTTATTGATTTGTAGTATTCGTATAGTGATAGTTTCTTTTCAATTCCGTTCTTTTCCGTCACCAGACTTGCATCAATTACGTCAAGTGATGTGCATAAACCCGAAAGAAAACGTCCTTCCGTCAGGCGGAGATTCTCTTCCGCGAGATTTATAACCGCTTCAAGTTTTTCGTACCTTGTTCTCGAATTCTGAACGTCCTTGTAATTTTTTTCTATGACTAAATTAAGTTTGCTCTTCGTGTCTGATTCGAGATAATCAATTTCCCTGCTTACGTGCTTTGTCTGACTGACCCTCTGATAATCTTTGAATCCGTTAAAAAGATTTATGCTTCCCTGTATTCCGACAACCCATCTCGGCTCGAGAATCGAAAGATATTTATCGAGTATCTCATACTT
>CALGII010000073.1 GCA_937915485.1 uncultured Ignavibacteriota bacterium
ATAATATTCTCAAATACGAAGCCGGTTCAATACCGGCTTTTTTATTTTGCAAATCTTCAAATTAATAAATAAATTAAAATAAAAAACGATGAAGAATATAATATTTGCTCTCTTTCTGCTATTGATTTTCTCATCCTGCGGAAAAACACAGGACGTTAAATGGACATCTCTTACTTACGATTACAGCGAGGGACCGCTGCCTCCGCCGTACCACCACGAGTATTCGATATCGATAAACAGCGACCGCTCGGCAAACATGACTTATAAACTCGGCTACAACGCGGATGACCCCTCGTATAATTATTCGTTCACGCTCGATGACGCTTCATTGAACTTGCTTAATGAAAAAATTATCGAGTCCAGAATACTTGAAGGGAAAACGGAAGCAGTTCCCGAGAACGAGCATCCGGTCGGGGGTTCGCTCAACAGGATTACGGTTTATGTTGTAAATCCCGACCCGAATCTTGACCAGCCTCCGCAGGCATTTCAATCGCCTTACTTCCCGAAAAAGGAATATGCAAAGGGATTGAACGAACTGTATGAATGCATCAACGAACTCGTTCCTCAGGACGTGAAGACGGATATAGAAAAACACAGGACGGATTTCGAGAATAAAGCAAAGCAGTAAAAAATCTCTTTACAAATAAAAACGTTCCCGGATAAAAATCCGGGAACGCAGTAAAACATTGGTAGAAATCGTCTTTCGTATAACTAATTACTAATTATTAATTACTAATTGTTAATTAATGTTTGTGTATATCCTTATGCATTATCCTTCTTTTCTCGACGACCTTGCCCTTGCCGTACATTTCAGACAATGACTTATGCATATCCCTGTCGTTTTCCGCCCTGAGTTGTTTCAGAACGAAATCAACAATGCTTGCCGGGAAGATATTTTCTCTCTCGTAAAGGCTTCTTTTCTTTTCAAGTATATCCGCAGAGTCGGCGCAGGTAGCAGGCAGACTCGGGAATTCGATGTCCTTATTTTCTTCAATGGTCTTTCCCCTGAAATATAATTTGTCGGTCAGTTTCAGGGCATCATCGGATTTCGAGAAACCGTATTCAGCCGCCATGGCGACGCCTGCAATCAATTGATGCACGTTTGCGCTTCCGTCCGGCACTCTAAGTTCGATTGTCTGCATGCTGTCAATCTTCATCGGCTCGCTCTTCTTACCCGGATTCACGAGGTCGGCAAGATTGCTCGTTTTCGACCATCCGAGCGGGACTCTTACCATTGCTTTCCTGTTCGAATCGCTCCAGAAGAACTGAGTGGGCGCTTCCATGTTCGGCACTAACCTTAAATAGGACGAAGGCACCGTATTTCCGAATGCTGTAAGAGAGTCGGCGAATTCAAGCAGACCGCCGATTAATTTCTTTGAATCAATAGTTAGGTCTCCTTTTTCGTCAACCATAACATTCTTTCCGTCCTTTAACAATTTGAGGTGAAGATGAAGACCGCTTCCCGCGTATCCCTCTTCCAGTTTGGGTGCGAACGTAGCGAGAATGCCGTTGTTGTACGCGATATTTCTTATGAGCCATTTCGCGATAACTATGTTATCCGCCGCTTCTTCTATCGGTGTCGAAAGAAATTCGATTTCAAGTTGCTCGCCCATCTTTCCGTCGATTTCCGGATTCGCGCTGACGAGTTTTTCTATGAAACCGACTTCGCTGTGGGCGTACTTAACCGCTCCCGCAATCTGTGTTATGCTCTTCAGCATATCCGAAAGAATCTTTCCTGATTTCAGGTAAGGACCCGAAGCGTGGTATCCCTGCTGTTTCGGCGGGAAGTACATATTCGACTCGGGATTGAAAAGCATGTAAAATTCGAGTTCGCCGAGAGCGTGCAACTCGATGCCGGTGCTTTTCTTAAACAACTGCGCCGCTTTGTGCAGAATATTGTCGGGAGTGAACGGAGCAAGTTCGCCGTCACCTGTAAGATACCTGCAGACGAGGTCGAGACTTGTTGGATTAAATGGATTTATAAAAGCGGATTTGTAAACCGGCACGACGTATAAATCGGACAGTCCCGTATCTACAAGACCCTTGAATAATGAAGAGCCGTCAACCCTCTCGCCTTCCGCAAGAACTATTTCCGCATTCTTTCTGTCGGGCAAAGGAATACGAAGTTCCTTTAACTTTCCGTCGAGCGCGGTATAATGAAATCTGATTGTTTCAATCTGTTTTTGTTCTATTACTTTCAGAAGATCTTCGCGCGTAAAATCCTCTTTTGGTTTGTTCAGCAAAACTGACAAAGGATTTGTCAAAGCGTATTTTACCATATCCTGAATTTAGAATTAATTGTGAAAATGAGATTTATGTAAAATTACCTCAAATTGAAATGATTTGCTATACGAAATTTTGTCTTACTTCTTTTTAGAGCAGAAGTTAGGAGTTAGAAGTTAGGAGTTAGAAGTTATGAACTTCTGAGAAAGTGTTTCTACAATCACTTTTTGTAACCCCGCCTTTAAAGGCGGAGTTATTTTAGAGATTGCAGAAATCAATTTTCAGAATTCTAACTATTTGCTCATTAAAAATTCTAACTAAAACTATAGCATTGTAAATCGTTAATTGCTAATCATTAATTGTTAATTGCTAACCGTTATTTGCTAATTGAATTAAACTTCATAGTACAAATGGAACTCATACGGATGAGGTCTCAACTGCACTTCTTTGACTTCCTTTTCCATCTTGTAGTCTATCCAGGTATTAATCAGTTCTTCCGTAAACAC
>CALGII010000074.1 GCA_937915485.1 uncultured Ignavibacteriota bacterium
GAATTTAAAAAATTAGTTCAGGAAAATTTATCAAAAAAATAAATAAACGAAAGGAGCAAACTATTAATGCCTTGCGGTAAAAAAAGAAAAAGGGCTAAAATGTCTACTCATAAGAGGAAAAAAAGATTAAGAAAGAATCGTCATAAAAAGAAATTAAGATAATCTTTTGTATATAAGCGGTTTAAACATAAACCCCGTCGCTCTGCGGGGTTTATGTTTCCCTTCTGAGTGAAATCCTATACTGCGTTTAAACTACCCGGACGAGAAATTGCGTTTTAATGCGTAATCAGTACGTTCTATACCTGAATTCACCTTTTCAGGAACAAAATCCCCTCCCTTACAGTAAAAGTATTAAACTTTAACATTACAGCCATGGAAACTAAAAAAAGAAATAACCTTCTCGTTAGTCTGGCTGCTTTTATGTTGTTATCCTGTCTCGTTTTTCTTGCTTTTTCCAGCGTGAGCAGCAGACTCTCAGGACTGAGCGGAAAAATACTGGGTCATAAAGGCGAAAAGTCATCGGGTCCCATCAGATTCAAAACAAACCTGAATAACCGTTTCTATTATGACAATAATCAGGTATATCTTCATATAAACCTGAATGCTGATAAAGTGGTGCTTTCTCAGGAAAGAACTCCCCTTAACATCTCTATCGTCATCGACAGAAGCGGCTCGATGGATGACCGCAACAAACTGACTTACGTGAAAAAAGCAGTCGAACACGTTATCGATAATCTCAATGAGGGCGACTATGTTTCGATTGTTTCGTACAACGACGATGTAACCGTTCTCCAGGAAACCATTCCCGTAGGAAGCAAATACGACCTGAAGGAGAAAATCAACAAACTCAAAGCAAGCGGATTCACAAATCTGAGCGGCGGAATGTTCGAAGGATTTAATCAGGTAAACAAATCTTTTAAAAGAGGCTATGTGAACAGAGTTCTGCTTCTTTCAGACGGACTTGCCAACAGAGGATTAACCGACAGGTATAAACTCGCCGCAAAAGTGCGCGAACTTAACAGAGATGAAGGCATCGTTGTATCAACTTTCGGAGTAGGCAACGACTTCAACGAGGATTTAATGACCGATATCGCCGAATACGGAAGAGGTAACTATTACTACATTAAAGATTCCGAGCAGATACCAGATATCTTCGCGCAGGAACTTAACGGCGTCAGAACTCTTGTCGGTCAGAACACGAAGGTTACTGTGAAATTCCCGTCCAGGAACCTCATACTGAAAAGGGTTTACGGCTATCCGTACGATTCCGAGAACGGTACAGTTACTATAGATTTTAAAGATATGTTTTCCGGTCAGGTTAAATCGGTACTTCTGAAATTTGACATCGTCCGCCCGCTTAGCCCGGGAGTCGAGTTCGAGAACGAACTCACGTACGAAGACGTTACAAATAATTTCAGGTTCGTCAGGGAAACCGAATACTGCAGGCTTAATACTGCTGTCGACAGGGCAGAATACGATAAGGGTTTCGACGAATCAGTTCAGCAGAATGTCGCGATGTTCGAAACAAATGACTTGATGGAACAGGCGCTTCAGGAAGCCGATAAGGGAAATTATACCAAAGCGAAAGACTACATTGAAACAGGCAGGCAGTATATGAACGACCAAATGGGCTCCATACAGGCATCGCCTGAGATGAAAAGACAACTCGAAGGTATAGAGAAATACAAGAAAGACCTCGATAATGTCGAATCCAAGTCGGAAGAAGAAAAGAAGGAAATGCAAAAGTCCGGCAAGTACGAAAATTATAACACGAGAAAAAATAATCAGTGATTATCCCATAGAAATGAACTGTTTAAAAATATTAAATTTACGGAAATGAAAACACTAATCCTGTTCTTCCTGATAACCGTTGCCTGTTCTGTGCAGTCACAGACGATTCAATCCGAAAATTACAGCACCACTGGATATATTAAATCAGACGGCACCATTCAAAACAGCAATTACAGCACGGTTGGTTATATTAAATCAGACGGCACGATTCAGAACAGCAATTACAGCACTATCGGATATATTAAATCAGATGGTACGATTCAGAACGGCAATTACAGTACTGTCGGTTATGTGAAAGATGATGGGACTGTGCAGAACGCCAATTACAGCACGTTAGGTTATATCAAGGATGACGGAACCGTGCAGAACGGCAATTATAGCACGATAGGTTACGCCCGCGGTATAAAGAAAGAATGGGCTGCAGTAGTGTTCTTCTTCTTCCGCTT
>CALGII010000075.1 GCA_937915485.1 uncultured Ignavibacteriota bacterium
TGTTTTATTATAAGTTAAGTCCTCTGATATTTTTTAAGCGGGACACTACTGATTAATAATTAGTAATTAGTAATTAAAGCAATAGCAATTAGGGGTTGTTTTCCAACACACACCGCCCTGCCAATTCAATTTTATTACAACTTTTATTTCGGTATTTTTATTATTATAAATGAATTTTATGAGCGCTGACGTTTCAACATCGAAAGAAAAATTTCAGGAAAGGTACAAAGCGTACAAGGACGTTATCGAAAGCAAACTCGCTGAGGTGTGCAATAAGACTGAGCCCGTTAGCCTTTACGAGCCGATGAGGTACATTCTCGACGGCGGAGGCAAGCGCATACGTCCGATGCTGCTCGTGCTTTCCTGCGAGGCGGCGGGCGGCAGCGGGAATGACGCGCTTGACGCGGCGGCGGCAGTCGAGATTCTTCACAATTTCACGCTCGTGCACGACGACATAATGGATAACGCCGATACGCGGCGCGGACGGGAAACGATACATAAAAAATGGAACCGCGATACGGCGATTCTCGCTGGCGACGGTCTTCTCGGCTTCGCTTACAGGCTGCTTCTTAAAACGAAGTCGGCAAGAATTCAGGACGCTGCGAAAGCGTTTACGGAAGCGATTATCGAGGTATGCGAGGGGCAGTCGTGGGACAAGGAGTTCGAGACACGGCAGAGCGTGAGCATCAGCGAATACATAATGATGATTGACAAGAAGACGTCGGAACTGCTTAAGTGCTGCGCCGAAATCGGAGCGCTCATAGGCGGCGGTGCTGACGGTGAAATCGATGCTCTGAAAGAATACGCGCTCAACACCGGTCTGGCGTTTCAGATTCAGGACGACCTGCTGGACATTATCGCAGACGAGAAAAAGTTCGGAAAGAAAATCGGCGGCGACCTGCGGGAAGGCAAAAAAACATATCTGCTTCTGAAAGCGCTGGAAACCGCGACTGACGAGGCGGACAGGGTTTTGCTGAACAGCGTGAATGAGAATAAGGGCGTGAAGAACGACGGCGACATAATCAGAATTAAAAACGTTTACGAGAAGTACGGCGTTCTGAAACACGCTTCAGGAATGGTCGAAGAATATACGTATAAAGCGAATGCTGCTCTGGATAGAATTAAAGATTCAGAGGCGAAAGAAATGCTGAAGTGGTTTTCGGATATGCTTCTGACACGAACGACGTAAAAACTCTTAATCAAGCTGTCATTCCGGTCCGCCGCGGCGGACTCTTAGCTGGAATGACAGTGGTGAAGTATATGTCTCAAACAGAAACCGATATCTGTAGATGATAACAAAAGAACTGAAAATAGTAAATAAGGCGGGGATGCATACACGTCCGGCCTCAACACTCGTGAAGATTGCCGCGAAGTATAAGGCGGATTTTTTCATTTCGAAGGACGGCTTCGAGGTGAACGGGAAATCAATTATCGGCGTTATGACTTTAGCGGCGGAACAGGGCTCGGTGCTTGAGGGAAGGTTCGACGGTCCCGATGAAGAAGATTTGTGCAAAGAGATTTCGGAGTTCTTTGAGAGAGGGTTCGATGAACTTTGAGTCTGCTTCGAGGAAACATGTTTGATAGATATCAAATATTAAAAATAAAAAATCAAAAAGAGAAATAAAGAAGAAAAAATAAATTTTTGAATATAATGAAAGAGATAAAATTTAAGACTAACGTAAACTGCAATCATTGCATCGCGAAAATAACTCCGTTCATGAACGATGAAAAAAGAATCGTTGAATGGAGCGTTGACATCAACAATCCCGATAAAATTCTGACGGTTAAGGGTGATGGAGTTGACGGTCAAATCGTAAAGGATACTCTCGCGAAAGCGGGCTACATTGCGGAGCAATTATAATTCGAAAATTTTAAATTCTAAAATATACCCTTAACAATCTGCAATCTGCGACATTATCCGAATTGATATGCGTAACTTTTCAAACAATTATAAATCAAGAAATGTTATTTTGATATCGGCGTTTTAACTTTGTGATTGTTCAAGCAGCCGGCGTGTAAAGACTTTCAGGAGACCCGTCATCATTTTTGATTATTATATGAATCCGAGTTCGTACTTCGCTTCTTCGGACATGTTGTCGAACGACCAGGGCGGGTCAAACGTTATTTCGACGCGCGCGTCGTGCACCATAGGATGTTCGCGCAGTTTTTCCTGCACTTCGCCGGGAAGCGTTCCGGCGACAGGACAGGCGGGTGACGTGAGCGTCATAACAACGAGGACGTCGCCGTTCTCAGCGATGCTTATGTCGTATATGAGCCCGAGGTCGTATATGTTCACGGGTATTTCGGGGTCATAGCAGTTCTTGAGAACCTTAATGACTTCTTCCCTCAATACTTCAGGGTCCGGATTATTTTCTTTTTTTTCTTCCTGCATATATTTTTTATCTCTGCGCTATTCGATGCCGCTCCTGCGAAGTTAAAATGTCAATTGTTAATTGTTAAACGTTAATTGTTAATTGCCGCGTATGCGCCTGCCGCCCGCTTCATATGTTTAATCATATTCACCAGCCCATTTGAGCGCGTCGGAGACAGGTGTTCCTTCATACCGATTTTATCTATGAAAGCGAGTTCGGCATTCGCGACGTCAGCCGGTCTCTGTCCTGAAAGGACTTTAACGAGTAGTCCCACCAGTCCTTTTGTTATAATCGCGTCGCTGTCGGCTTCGAACGTAACGCGTCCGTCTTTATAATCTGAATGCAGCCACACCTGTGATACGCATCCGGCGACCTTGTTTTCATCGGTTTTATATGCCGCGTCCATCGGTTTCAGGTTTTTCCCGAAATCGATTATGTATTCATACTTCTCTTCCCAGTTGTCGAAGAAGGAAAACTCCTCGATTATTTCGTTCTCTATTTCAGTAATATTTTTCACTTCTTTTATCTGTGTTTGTACAGGATTCCTGCCAAGTCCGCCGCGAAGGACAGGAATGACAACATAATGATTTTGCTTTGCTTCTAACTTCGAATTTCTAATATTTAATTTCTATCTTCCAACTACTAACTTCCGTGTTCTTTGCGTCCCGACTTGTCGGGATAACTTCTAACTTCTGCTCTTACGATAACATTTTTTTCGCCTTTATAACTCCATTAACAAGCGCGTCGATTTCCTCTTTCGTGTTATACATCGCGATTGACGCGCGCACCGTTCCGGGTATTCCGAAACGCTTCATAAGCGGTTCGGTGCAGTGCAGACCGGTGCGAACCGCGATTCCCATCTTGTCGAGTATCGCACCCGTATCATACGGATGAATACCGTCGAAAAGAAACGATATCACGCTCGCTTTTTCCTTCGCGTTTCCTACAAGCCGGAACCCGTCTATTTCGTTAAGTTTCGACGTTCCGTATTCCAGAAGTTCGCGCTCGTGCCCAGCAATGTTTTCAATTCCGATTTCATTTAAATATTTTACCGCTTCCGTCATTACGATTGCTCCGGAAATGTCAGGCGTGCCCCCCTCGAATTTATACGGCAGTTCGTTGTACGTCGTTTTTTCGAACGACACGTTCTTTATCATATCTCCGCCGCCCTGATAGGGAGGCATCATATCAAGCAGTTTTTCCTTACCGTAAAGAATTCCGATTCCCGTCGGACCGTACATCTTGTGTCCCGAGAACGCGTAAAAGTCGGCGTCAAGTTCGCGAACGTCAACGTTTGTATGCTGTACCGCCTGCGCCCCGTCGATTAAAACAACCGCTCCCGCGTCGTGCGCCAGCCGTATGATTTCTCTCACGGGATTAACCGTGCCGAGAGAATTGGATATTTGATTTACGGCGACAATTTTCGTCTTAGAACTTAATAGTTTCCTGTACGCTTCGATGTCGAGTTCGCCCGAATCGTTTACCGGTATGACTTTCAGCGATGCGCCTTTTCTTTCGCACAAAATCTGCCACGGAACTATGTTTGAATGATGCTCAAGATGGGAAACAATTACCTCATCTCCCTTTCCGACAGAAACCTCTCCGTAGGACGATGCGACGAGGTTTATCGCCTCGGTCGTACCGCGCACGAAGATTAATTCTTCGGGCTTCCCCGCATTGATAAATTCCGCAATTGTTTTTCTTGAATTTTCATAGAGTGTTGTCGCTTTGTCGCTGAGGAAATGCACGCCGCGATGGACGTTGCTGTTTTCTTCGGAATAATATTTCACGAGTGCGTCGATTACCCGTTTCGGTTTCTGTGTGGTCGCCGCGTTATCAAGATAAACGAGCCTCTTTCCGTTCACCTGAACGTCAAGTATCGGAAAATCTTTTCTTATTTTTTCTGCGTCGAACATCATTCAAAAATCAAAACTTTATTATAAATAAGTAAGTCAAACATTATGAACTTAATTTTTCCTCAAGCCTCGCGGAGACGAGTTCTCTCATCTGTCCGAAACTTATTTCGTCTATGACCTCGCGGGCGTACGCGGAAAGCAGCATCTTGCGGGCTTCCGACTCCCCTATGCCGCGCGCGCGGAGATAGAAAATTTCATCTTCGTTTATCTGTCCGGTCGTAGCTCCGTGCGAACACTTGACGTCGTCCGCGAAGATTTCAAGTTGCGGCTTCGCGTTTGCCGAGGCTTCGTCCGAAAGAAGAATGTTGTTGTTAGTCTGGTACGCGTTCGTTTTCTGCGCGTCTTTTCTCACCATTATTTTTCCGTTGAACACCGCTGAGCCGTTCGCGTCGATTATGCCGCGGTACAGTTCGTTGCTGTGGCTCGCGGGCTTAGCGTGGTCTGCGAGAGTGTGGTTGTCAATGAACTGATTCTCCTTCGCGAGATAGAAACCGCGGAAGTAACAGTCGATTCCTTCGCCGTCGATGAGCGAGTTAAGCGTATTGCGGATGAATGCCCCGCCCCACGATATCACGCTTGAATAAAGCCTGCTCGATTTTTCCTGATGCACGGAAGTTGTACCGACGTGGAAGGATTCAATTCCGTCGTTCTGAATCTTGTTGTGATGCAGTTCGGAATTCTCCGACAGGAAAATCTCCGTAACGCAGTTCGAAACGTTCTTGTTTTCCGAATAATAAACTTCGCTGACGTCCGCGTAAGCGTTGTCCTCGAGTATAATTAGATTTCGCGTGTTTGACATCGTGTCGTTTGAATCCGTAATGTTCAGTATGATGAGCGGCTTCTCCGGACGCGCGTTTTTCTTAACCAGAACGAAGACGCCCGCTTCGGAGAACGACGCGTTGAGAGCCGTGAATCCGTCGGCGGCCGCAAGCGCGGATTTGCCGTAGTGATTCTTCACGGCAGCGCTCTTGATGTTTTTCGCGTCGAATAAATTGCCGATAATAATTTTGCTGTCTGTGTTGTGAATCTTCGAGAGTTCGCCGTTGTAATGTCCGTTGTGGATTACGATGACGTTTGCATCGAAATTATACTCCTTGTATTTTTCGATTTCCTTTCTTCCGATTGCCGAATCCGTACGGACAGTGAAAGAGCCGTTCGTTATCGGCGCGATGTTAGTGAACCGCCATTCTTCGTTCTTCTTCGCCGGAAAACCAACGCTCTCGAATGCGGCTATCGCCTCATCGCGGGCGATGCCCGGCGTGAGTGTCTTCTCCAGTTCTTTGTATTCCGATATTAATTTTGATTTTAAATCCATTCTTTGAAAGCAATTTTAAATTGCAAATTTTAAATTTCTATTGCTGCTTCGCAACTCTGTAACCTTTTAAATATCAGTGTTTCGCTTATGGATTCCCGCTTCCGCGGGAATGACAAAATAGTAAACATTGAATATTATATCTTTTTACTACTAACTACTAGATTCTAGATTCTAGATTCTAACTTCTTGATTCTTCATTCTTGATTCTAACTTCTTGATTCTTGATTCTCGTTCCTCCTCACTAAACCACTTCTTCCTTTATCCAGTCATATCCTTCATCTTCGAGTTGAAGCGCGAGTTCTTTAGTTCCTGACTTCACTATCTTGCCTTTGTAAAGAACGTGAACGAAGTCGGGGACAATATAGTCGAGCAACCTCTGGTAGTGAGTAATCACGATGAAAGCGTTGTCCTTGTTCCGTAACTTGTTAACTCCGTTAGCCACGATTTTAAGCGCGTCTATATCGAGACCCGAATCTGTTTCGTCGAGTATTCCGAGTTTCGGTTCGAGCATTGCCATCTGAAAAATTTCATTCCGCTTCTTTTCGCCGCCTGAAAATCCGACGTTGACGTATCTCTTCGCGAGTTCGGGGTCAAGTTCAACAAGCGCGGCTTTATCCTTCAGGCGTTTCAGGAATTCGCCCGCTGTCATCGGGTCCTGCCCTTTCGATTTCCTGATTTCATTGAGAGCGGTCTTCATAAAATTCGTCGTTGTCACGCCCGGAATTTCCACGGGATACTGGAACGCGAGGAATATTCCTTCGCGCGCCCTGTCTTCCGCTGAAAGTTCGAGAAGATTCTGCCCGTTGTACAGGACCTCGCCCGCGGTCGCCTCGTATCCATCTTTTCCCGTCAGCACCGAAGCGAGCGTCGATTTTCCCGAACCGTTCGGACCCATAATCGCGTGCACTTCGCCGGGCTTCACTTCAAGGTTAATGCCGTTCAGAATTTCCTTGTTTTCAATCTTTGCTTTTAAGTTCTTTATCGATAACATTTTATATAAGTAATTTTAATTTTTGATTATTAGCCGACGCTTCCTTCGAGAGATATCGCAAGAAGTTTCTGCGCCTCGACCGCGAATTCCATCGGCAACTGGTTAAGCACTTCCTTCGCGTAGCCGTTCACTATCAGCGCGACGGCATCCTCTTCGGATATGCCCCGCTGGCTGCAGTAGAACAGAATGTCCTCTCCGATTTTCGAAGTGGTCGCTTCGTGCTCGACCGTGGCTTTCTTGTTTTTTATGTCGAAGTACGGAAACGTATGCGCTCCGCACTTGTCGCCCATCAGGAGCGAATCGCACTGCGAGTAATTTCTCGCGTTCGCTGCATTCTTCCCGACCCGCACGAGCCCGCGGTAACTGTTCTGACTGAAACCCGCGGAGATTCCTTTCGATACTATCCTGCTCTTCGTGTTCTTTCCGAGATGAATCATCTTCGTGCCCGTGTCCGCCTGCTGGTAATTGTTTGTCAATGCGACAGAATAAAACTCGCCGATTGAATTATCGCCTTTTAGAATAACGCTCGGATATTTCCACGTAATTGACGAGCCTGTTTCAACCTGAGTCCAGGAGATTTTCGCGCTGTCTCCGCAGATGCCCCGCTTCGTCACGAAATTATAAATGCCTCCCCTGCCTTCCTTGTCGCCCGGATACCAGTTCTGCACTGTCGAATACTTGATTTCGCCTCTGTCAAGCGCGATTAATTCAACTACCGCAGCGTGCAACTGATTCTCGTCGCGCATAGGAGCCGTGCAGCCTTCGAGATATGAAACGTAAGCGCCTTCGTCGGCGATTATAAGCGTTCTTTCGAACTGACCCGTGTTCGCCGCGTTAATTCTGAAATAGGTCGAAAGTTCCATCGGACAGCGGACACCTTTCGGTATGTATACGAATGAGCCGTCGCTGAATACGGCTGAGTTTAGAGCCGCGAAAAAATTATCGGAGTAAGGAACTACCGAGCCGAGATATTTTTTCACGAGTTCGGGATGCTCCTTCACCGCTTCGCTTATGGAACAGAAAATTATTCCGAGGTCTGAAAGTTTTTCGCGATATGTCGTCATTACCGAAACGCTGTCCATAACCGCGTCAACCGCCACGCCCGCGAGAAACTGCTGCTCAACAAGCGGTATTCCGAGTTTTTCGTATGTTTCCTTTATCTTCGGATCGAGTTCGTCAATCGAGTTGAGTTTGTTCTCCTTTTTCGGAGCCGCGTAGTAAATCACATCCTGATAGTCGATGGGCGGATATTTTACATTCGCCCAGCGCGGCTCTTCAAGAGTGAGCCAGTGCCTGTACGCTTTCAGCCGCCATTCGAGCATGAATTCAGGCTCGTTTTTCTTCTTTGATATGAACCGGACTACGTCCTCATTGAGTCCTTTAGGAAGGGTTTCCATATCGATATCGGTCGTGAACCCCCACTCGTAATCGCTGCTGATTTTATTTAAAATTATATCGTCGTTCATTTTATAAATCTGTTTTATCTAAAGACTAAAGTCGTAATTATCAGTATTTAATCAAATAGGACTAAATTAGTCGTATTTTGCTTCAAAAAAAAGCCACTTATGTCAAGTGGTATATCTACGAAAACGGTTTGCGGCGTGAAAAAGTTCATTTAGAGCAATAAAAATCTGCAGGTTTCTAACTACCGGTCGCGTGAGTCGCACGGAACTGAAACGACTTCAAGAACGGTGCCCGTAACCGGATTTACTATTACAGATGTGAGTCTGTTCCCGTAAACGCATCCTGTATCGATGTCGATGTACTTGTATTCCAGAAAGTCGGGGCTGAGAACGGGCGTATGCCCGTAAATCTGGAACTTGCCGATGTCCGATGGTATGTCCCGGTTCCACATCAACGAATAATCATCAACTACGTCAAGATTCAAATTACCGCTTGAATCAATCCGTATCGAGTCGTTTGCGTTTTCAGTCAGAACTATTCCTGCGTGTGTAATTACCGCTCCGGGAAATTCATACCTTAGAGGAAAGGATTTAATGAAATCAAGATGACCGGTTGCTCTCATTTCTTCAATGAACGCGGGATAGTTCTTCCTGAAGTCCGTGAAGAGTTCCCTGTCGAACGAGTCGATATTGAACGACGACGGAATGCCGGTTTTTATGTGCTTCAGATAGCTGTAAACAGTCGCTTTGCCGCCGAGGCTCATCGCTACCTCGAAATTCGAAAATCCCGTGCGGTTGTACCTTTCGTCCGGATTTTCGAGAACGCGCAATAAAATGTCCTCGTGGTTTCCGCGGACGCATTTAATATTTTTCTCCAGGCAAAAACCGACAGTCTCCTTTGTATATTTTCCCCTGTCAACAAGGTCTCCGACGGATAACACGGATTCCGTTTTTTCCGATATCCTTCCGTACAGCGTTTCAAGTGTATTGATGCATCCGTGAACGTCGCCGATAACCGCAATCAAACCATTTTCTCCCATAAAAAATATATTGCGATATTTGTTAAAACATTGAATTAAATTTACTATCTTATATTAACATATACAATATTCAATTTCATTTCGGCAAATTATGATACTATATCTGCACGGGTTTGCCAGTTCCGGAGCGGCGACCAAAGCAACCGTACTGAGGGAATATGTTTTAAGAGAGAGCACAGTTACAGACAAGAACGTCATTTCACCCGACCTGCCGGTTGAACCGAACGGAGCAAAGGCGGTCATCTCGGAAATCATCGAAGGAAGCACTGAAGAAAAAATCGTATTCGGCAGCAGTCTCGGAGGATTCTACGCCCTGCATGCCGCTTTCAAATACGGTATTCCGTGTGTTCTGATAAATCCCGCAGTTATGCCTCACATCGCTCTTGAAGATTCTGTCGGTAAGCATAAGAATTTCAAGACGAACGAGGAATTCGAATTCAAGCGCGAATATCTCGACCAGTTGGAGAAAATATACGGGGAAATTGATTTTTCGAAAATTAAAAAAGCCGACACCGCGGTGCTTCTTGCAAAGGACGACGCGCTCCTGAATTACAGGAAGACGATGATTTATCTCGAGGGGCATATTGGATTTCTTCTTCTCGAAGACGATTGCGGACACGAGTTCTCAAAGTTCGGCGAGACACTGCCGAAGGTCTTTGAGTATTTCAAAAACGGGTGGTAATTCACGTATGAAAATACCGAAAAACGGAGACAACGAATGAAACTTCTCGCTAAAGAGCCGGCGGATTCTTTTTTCGATACACTCGCCGAAATATACGACGAAGATGCTGATTTTTTTACGAAGATAATCGCCTGCAAGAAATGCTTCGACGACCTTTTCAGGGAGATAACGAAAGACGAGAACGTGGCGTTCACGGGCACGTACGGAAGAATTGAGTACGTTTTGCAGAACTGGGGAGCAGGTCAGGAATTATCGGAAAAAATACATCGCTTCAGACGTAACGCGGGTTACGTTATTAAAGGCAGGACACAAAAAATCGACGGACAGTTGTTCCTGACGTTCCTGCGGCAGATTTGCGAAATCATATACGCTCTCACCGAATGCGGCATTCCGGAAAAACTCGCGGAAGCGCTGAAAGACGCGCCCGAAGGATTCGAGGAGACAAAAACAAGGACTTACGAGACCATCGATTTTTCGAACTGCATCGTACTGAACAAGACAGATATAAAACGCGGTGCCGCGGGCGGAGAAAACTTTTCAATTTTCTGCGAAGACACGTCTGAACTGGGACGGTATTCGCTCCGCATATACAAAAATCACTTCGAAGACCTCGCGCAATTGCACGAGAGCATAAACAGGTACACCACGCTGAACATACTCAACATAAACATTTCCGTAAAGGAAAAGTATTTTTATTCCACGGGTTTCGAGTCGCAGATAATCGTCGAGCCGGATTTCATAGTCGAGGCGTCGGATATCGCCGAATGTTTCGCGAACTACATTTATAATCCTTACATATTTTTTGTAAGAAAGTTTATTCCTTCAAAACCCGGCATCGCGGCGTTCAAGGGAAATCTCATAAACGGGCTGATGGACGCCCTTATTTCCGACCCGGGCGCAGACCCGGAAGAGGTAATAAACGAACTAATTTCCGAGAACCTGATGAGGGTGCTGTACTACGGAAAGGATGCGATTGAAAATGCCGTCAAGGACATCCTCGAAAATCACTACAAGAACTTAATGATGATTTTCAAATCAAGAAAAACCGACAGCATAAGAATCGAGCCGACTTTCGTTTCGCCTCTATACGGAATTCACGGAAGACTCGACGCTCTCATCGAGCCCGAAGGCGACAGGACGAAGAAAAATGTTTTCGAACTTAAAAGCGGAAACGCGAGAGCCAAAGCCGAGGTCTGGGTAAATCACAGGATGCAGGTCACGTGCTACAACATGCTCCTGAAATCAGCGTTCGGCAAGGACAGGAAAGGCACTTCATCGATACTTTATTCATCGACTTCGGAATCTCCTTTCAGAAACGTAGTGTGCGGACCCGCGGAGGAAAAAAAAGTTCTCCTCGTCCGCAACAGCATTGTATCGGGACTTTTCAACCTCGCGAACGGGAATTTTGAAATACTGAACGCCTTGAAGAGCGGCAAGGCGGGAATCATTCCGCGGTTCATGGAAAACGGATTGCTCGATTTCGCCGACCAGATTAAGAACGCGGGCGATACCGACCTGCGGTACTACAGGTATATGCTGTCTTTCATACTGCGCGAACACAGGAGCGCGAAAACCGGAAGCGCGGGCGCGGAAGACGGCGGCTTCGCCTCGCTCTGGTCCGAAACAGCGGAGGAAAAGAAAAAAGACTTCAAGATAATTACAAACCTTGTTCTTGAAGAGTTCGGCGCGAAGGAACTCCGCTTCAGCGTCAAAGAAAAAGTCAGCCACAATTTCAGGGAAGGCGATATTGCGATTTTTTACAGGAACGACGTGACGGGCGGTAGCCCGGTGAATGCCGAACTCATCAGAGGAACCATACAGAAACTCGCGAATGACGAGGTCGTCGTTGAAATGCGGAACAGACAGGTGGACGGGAATTATTTCGCGAAAGGAACCGAGTGGAACATCGAACACGACGTGATTGAATCGAATTTCTGGAACACCGTAAGGCTGCTGTTCGAATTTGTTAAAGCGCCGAAATACAAGCGCGAGTTGATTCTCGGACTCCGCGAGCCGGAAAAGGGAAGCGCGAAATACGAGAGCGATAAAAATTTAAGCAAGGACCAGAATGACAACATAAAGAAAGCTGTGACCGCGGAGGACTATTACCTTATTCAGGGACCGCCGGGAACGGGAAAAACATCGACGACGCTTACGGGCATAATAAAAAATCTTGTTAAGTCGAACACGAAAATTGTTATACTCGCGTACACGAACAGAGCGGTCGAAGAAATCTGCGGCAACCTTTCGAAGAACGGAATTAGTTTTGTCAGGACGGGCAGGAAAGTTTCCGAAGACAGCATGGGAGAAGAATTCATTCCCGTAACAAACGTAGTTATTTCCACTGTTACTTCCTTCGTCTCAAAAATACACGAACTCGAGGGAATTTACGAATTCGATACACTGATTGTCGACGAGGCTTCGCAGTTGACCGAGGCTGATTTATCCGGAATACTGGCGAAGTTCAGAAAGTTCATACTGATAGGCGACCAGAATCAGATGCCGTCCGTCGTGACACAGACGAATATTGAATCTGAAGTCAAGGACGAGGCATTAAGACGCCTCGGGATAACCAATTTCAACCGCTCGCTTTTCGAAAGACTCTACGGCATATGCGTTAAGAAAAAATGGCATCACGCGTACGGCATGCTCGAAACGCATTACAGGATGCACAGGGAAATTTCGGGGTTAATAAATGTTCATTACGGAAACAAACTTATTGAAGGACGTGAAACGCAGAATGACGAATTCACGATGTTCGACGGCGGCTCGAAAGACGGCGTGGAAAAAATGCTTTCAAAATCGAGAACGATATTCATAGAAAGCGAATACATAAAAAGTTCAAAAACAAACAGGGACGAAGCGGAAAAAACAGTTTCCATTCTGAAGACAATTAAAAAAGTCTTCGGTGAAAATTTTTCCGAAAAAACCGTGGGAGTCGTTACACCTTTCAGGGCTCAAATCGCGCTTATAAAAAGTTTTATCGGCGACGCGGAACTGAGCGAAAAAGTTACGATTGACACTGTCGAAAGATTTCAGGGCTCGGAAAGGGAAATTATTATTGCCTCGTTCGCTGTGTATAATTCATTCCAGATGAAAAACCTGCAGTCGCTGAACTCGGCCGACATTGACAGGAAACTTCTTGTTACTCTGTCACGCGCAGCAAGCCAGATAATACTTCTTGGTTACGCTCCGGTGCTTTCGGAAGGAATATACTACGAGCAGGTGATTAAGCACATCAGGAAGAACGGCCTGTATGTTTCGCGAAAAGAAGCGGAACTTATCTTCGCTAAGAAATAGTACCCGCTGTTTCTGCTATTTAATATCCCCGCGGAAAGCGAAATCTTCAGAACATCTTCTTGTCGCCGACCATCTTCTCGTAACTGACGTCGTCTGGTTCCCAAAGTTCAATCTTCACGCCGTCGGGGTCAAGTATGTGTACGAATTTTCCGTATTCGAATTTTTCTATTTCATCGAGAAACTTTACCCCTTCCGCTTTGAGCGACTTCACGAGTTCGTCAAGATTCTCGACACGGAAGTTTATCATGAAATCCTTTTCTGAGGGCTTGAAATACTCCGTCGATTCCTTGAAGGGCGCCCAGAGCGTAAAACCTTTTTTACCCGGCGCGTCCGTCCTGTCCCACACGAAACTCGAACCGTACTCGTCGGTCTTGAAACCGAGGTGCTTCGAATACCATTCCATTGTTTTCTTTGAATCCTTGCATTTGAAGAAAATACCGCCAATACCTGTGACTTTTTTCATAGAAGTGTGTTGATTTCAGTCAAAATAGGCAAATTTTGGTACTAACTAAAACACAAAATTTTTGTATTTTTATTGTTTGCAGAAAAATATATCGGGATGTAGTTCAGTTGGTAGAATGCGTGCTTTGGGAGCATGAGGTCGCTGGTTCGAGTCCAGTCATCCCGACTAATACGATTAATTTACATTTCTTAAATCTTATCCAGTAATTAAATTCCTTAAATTTCATTAACTTGGTCTGCCCGTATTGTAAAAATACTATCAAGGAAAAATCCGCGGCAGTCGCCTGTCCGAGGTGCTTCACGCAGCATCACAGGAACTGCTGGGAAGAGCACAACGGATGCGCCGTACCCGATTGCTACGGTAATCCCGACGTAAAGGCGGTCGCCGAAAATGTCGGAAACAAGACTATTGATGAAATACTTCACGGACCCAAAGTTACTGTTTCCGCTCCCGTGAAAGGCACGATTTGCCCTGAATGCGGAAAAGAATGCGGACCCGGGGAGAGCAGATGCACGTTCTGCGGACACGATTTCAATCCCGAAAAAAAACAGGAACCGCCGGACGATTTCGAAAAAGAGTTCAGGGAAAGGTACAGGGAGAAAGCGGGATTTAAATTCAGACTCCGCATCGCGCTCTTTACAAGCATCGGAATTGTCGCCGTGCTTATCGTCTCGTCAATAATTTTTTCATACATAAAACTGAACGAATACTACAGTTCTGAGGAATACAGAATAAAACTGTTCGTGAAGGAATGGAAATATTCGCTCGAAAGCGAGGACATATTCAAGTACAGGGATTTGCTCGATAAAGATTATCAGTACATTGAAAAGTCAGGCAAGCCGGTTAATTTCGACGAAAGGGCGAAGAGAATACAAAAGATGTTTGAGATTTATAAAAAAATCAAAGTGCAGACAGACGACCTCATTATCAGCAAGGACACTTCATCGGCAAACTACTCTAACGTAACATTCAACCAGACAATCACGCTGGACAAGAAAGAAGAGAAAGGGAAAAAAACCTTCCGCCTCTACAGGGACAGCGTATCCGCAAAGTGGAAAATCTTCCGCGAATACTTCGAATAACAATTAGTAATTAATAATTAGTAATTAATAATTAATAATTAGTAATTAGAGCAAGAGCATTACGCCGCTAATTAATGCGAATTTTTCAAAGCAAATATCAGCTCCGTAGGAGCGGCATCTAATAGCAATAAGAGGTCAGCGAAAATCAGCTCCGTAGGAGCGGCATCTTGGTAGAATCCGTAGGAGCGGCATCGAATAGCAATAAGAAGTCAGCGAAAATCAGCTCCGTAGGAGCGGCATCTTGGTAGAATCCGTAGGAGCGG
>CALGII010000076.1 GCA_937915485.1 uncultured Ignavibacteriota bacterium
TACGGAACACTTCCGTTGTATCCGTCGGGCGTATGGGCGCACGGAACTGAAGTCCTCGGCGACACTCTCTATATCGTCGGCGGCGGCAGCGCCGGAAGCGGCTCGACAACCAGTCAGAGATACGCGATTAACTCGAACACGTTCTCAGCGGGAACGACACTTCCCGAATCCAAGGCAAGCGCTCCTCTCGTGAAAGCGGGCAACTCGCTTTATTTAATCGGCGGCGGCTCGTCAGTATCGACGAACGGTACCACCTGCTACAAGTACACACCGGGAGCGGGCTGGACAGCAATTGCACCTCTTCCGACAGGCTTATCCGGACACGGAGCAGTCTGCTGGGGTGACAGCGTAATATTCGTAATGGGCGGACCTTATTCATCACCGACAACGAACGTATATTACTACAGGGTTGCAACAAACACCTGGGGTACATCAACCGCATGCCTCGCGGGAAGAAGAACAGCCGCATACGGCATCGTCGGCAACAAACTCATCATAATGGCGGGTTACAATGCCGCGTTCTACAAGAACGTACAGATTGGAACAATCAACAGCGCGACATCGATCACCTGGGCGGCAGGACCTGACGTACCGGGCGTGAAGACAGGCTCATCAAGACCGGGCGGCATCGGAGTAGGCGAAAGATTCTACTTTGTACCGGGCGAAACAACACCGGCACCTTATCCTGTTGACAGTATCTTCGTATTCAACGTAACCACGAACACCTGGCTGCCTGACGCTTACACAGGAAGAGGCGCGGCAGGAACAGGCTCGAACTACTGGGACGCGGTTTCAGCGTGGGTAGCGGGCTCCGGTAAGGTGAAGATCTTCATCGCCGGCGGCGCGTTAGGCACGGCATTCCCGGGCTTATATACGCTTCAGGTTGACAACTGCACGGTATTGAACGTGACAGGAACCGAGACGCCTGTATCATACAATCTGTCTCAGAACTATCCGAACCCGTTCAACCCCGTAACAAAGATTAACTATGCTCTCCCGAAACAGGGACTCGTATCGATGAAGGTTTACGACATTCTTGGAAAAGAAGTGGCGACACTCGTGAATGAAGTGAAGAACGCCGGAAATTATTCCGTTGAATTCAACGCTTCGCACCTCTCGAGCGGAATCTACTTCTACAAGATTTCCGTGAACGGCTTCAGCGAAGTAAAGAAAATGACCTTAATCAAGTAATCTTGATTTGGATTATAAAAAAAGCCGTCTCTGAAAAGAGACGGCTTTTTT